>CAJXIY010000061.1 GCA_913054495.1 uncultured Gammaproteobacteria bacterium
TCATGCTGAGACATCAATGCCGAAAATTGAGTAAAGTACTGACGACCGAGGTTGATACCGGCCAGACTGATATTCTTCAATTTCCACTCATCGTTTTCATTGAGAAACATCTGGTATTGCAGAGATAGACTGGTATCGCCTTGCAATTCCATTCCCACCACGGTATCGGCACGAGGATCTTCATTGGGGTTGGCCGCCGGCAGGAACACCAGGCCTCCTCCGTTATAGGAAACCAGTGCCGCACCATAGAAACGGGTCAATGTGGTTTTGAGGATATCCGCAAATCGTTGGGTTTGTGCGGCTGAGGCTGAATCGGCATAACGAGACATTACTACCCGAGCGACCGCGTTAAAATCAACGAAGGTACTTAACACCCGCTCTATACCGGAGAAGTACTGATCCCGATCACTTAGAAACAAATGTTTGGATTCGGCCACCGACTGCAAGAGCGCCTCCACGCCTATTTCGGCCGTTTCCACGGCGGACAGTGTCTGGCCCTGCACCATGCCAGGCAAGACCAGGGAGACGGCCCAGGCTAACGCAATTTTCTTCAATGATTTCATTTGCTTATCTCTCAATTGTGCCTGCAGCGAGCTTGTCATCAACGGCGGAAAAATAAATCATTACAAACTATGATGAAGTAGACCTTAATGCGGACTGAACCTTCACAGGGGGCAGCCAGTTTACATCAAATAGGCAGTTCAATAAATTATTACTTGCAAACCACGACAAAGACCCTTCTAATTGTTCGCTTCCTCGCAAGGTCAAAGATTTCATCGCATATGCTCCCCGACACGGCCATTATTGTCCTTGGATTTATTGGGTTGATCTTGGGGGCAGACAAGTTTGTATTCGGGGCATCAGGCCTGGCCCGTAATCTGGGGATCTCTCCCCTGATGATCGGCCTGACGATTGTCGCCTTTGGTACTTCGGCCCCTGAAATTTTCTCGTCGGCAGTTGCCGCCCTGAACAATACCCCGGAACTGGCTATCGGCAATGCCCTGGGCTCAAACCTTTTCAACATTGGCGTCGCACTCGCGGTGGCCGCGATCATCAGTCCATTAAGACCTCCCGAGTCTCTGGTAAAAAAAGAAATCCCGGCACTGCTTCTGGTTACAGTCATCACCGGAGTCCTGCTCCTCGACCTTTACCTGGGCTATTTCGATGCCCTGGTGTTGTTAGCAATTACGATATTTTTTGGTTACAGACTATTTAGAAAAAGGGTAAGAACCGCAACCGTCGCAGTAATGGAAGAACCCAGCCCGACCACGGTCAGCAACCTGCGAGCCATGGTCTATCTGGTCCTGGGTCTGGCCTTACTGGTCTTAAGTGCCGAAGCGCTGGTGGCAGCCGCCTCATCGATCGCCGAAACCCTCGGCGTATCGGCGGCGATTATCGGACTGACCGTAGTTGCCCTGGGTACCAGCTTACCCGAATTGGCTGCCTCCGTGACCTGCGTCCTTAAGGGTCACCATGACCTCGCCATCGGCAACATTATTGGATCGAACATTCTAAATTTATTGGTTGTTTTGCCGTTCCCCGGACTCCTCGCCCCGGGGCCAGTGGAGTTCGCACTGGTAGCAAGAGACTATACCTTCGTCTTGATTCTCACTATGCTATTAGCATTCTTTTGTTACCGGGCAGTAAAAAAAGGCAGGATGATAGGACGCAAATACGGCGCAGTGTTCTTGTCAATTTACTGTCTCTGGTTTACGGTAATGATCCTGCAAGTGTAATCAGAGGCGCCGTTGTATTTTACGGCAAAACCCACTTAGCCCGGGGATCGAAACGAAGAACATGACCAGCAACAGCACTCACGCCACCAGCGCTATCAGAACTATCGAAATTGAGAAAAATGCGGTGGCAGAGCTACTGCAGCGCATAGATGCGGATTTCGACGTTGCCTGCGAATTGATCCTTGCCTGTAAGGGCCGTGTGGTCGTCACTGGCATGGGCAAATCCGGACACATTGCTAGGAAGATTGCGGCGACCCTTGCCAGCACCGGTACCCCGGCGATGTATGTGCACCCGGCAGAGGCTAGTCACGGAGATATCGGCATGATTACCGAGCTTGATGTGGTCCTGGCTATATCGAATTCCGGCGCTACCCAGGAAATAACAAGCTTACTGCCAGTATTGAAGAGAAAAAACATACCCCTGATCAGCCTTACCGGCGACCCCGATTCCGAACTGGCAACCGTTGCCAATGCAAACCTGAACGCCTCGGTGGCAGAAGAAGCTTGTCCACTGGGCCTGGCCCCGACGGCCAGCACCACCGCGGCACTGGTGTTTGGAGACGCGCTGGCGATGGCGCTGCTGGAGGCAAGGGGGTTTACCCGGGACGATTTTGCCATATCACACCCAGGCGGCAAACTCGGACGGCGCTTGTTGGTTCGAGTCAAGGATGTCATGCATGCTGGGGTTGACATTCCCAGCGTGAGTATCGGCACTCCTCTGAGCGAGGCCCTGCTGGAGATGAGCTCGAAAGGCTTCGGCCTGACCACCGTGGTCGACGACAAGCAAAACCTGGTAGGTGTGTTTACCGACGGCGATCTCCGACGAACCCTGGATTCTGGAAGTAATATTCAAAACACTCCAATTGAAGACGTGATGTCCACTAGTTACAAATCCATCTCATCCGGCGCCCTGGCCGCCGAGGCGGCGAGACTCATGCAAGAATCGAATGTCTATGTACTCATTGTCAAAGACGACAGCGATAAGATCGCCGGCATTATAAAAATGCATGACTTGCTTCAGGCTGACGTAGTTTAAGGAGCCCCTGATTAGGTAATGCCATGAAACTCAACAAAGACCTGGACTCGCTTACCGCGGCGGCGAAGAAAATCAGTTTGCTGCTCCTGGACGTGGATGGCGTTCTCACGGACGGTCGATTGTATTTTTCCAACTCCGGTGAAGAAATCAAAGCCTTTCATTCCCTCGATGGCCACGGCATCAAAATGCTGATGAGTGTGGGTATCGATGTTGGAATTATTACCGGGCGCAATTCTGCTTTGCTGGAAAAACGAGCGAGTGATCTGGGCATAGAACTACTCTATCAGGGACGAGAAGACAAATTGCAGGCGCTGAAGGAAATCATGGCGTCCACAGGCCTGGAAAGCGGCCAGATTTGCTATGTGGGTGATGACCTGCCTGACTTGCCAGTACTCGAAGCCGTTGGCCTCGGTTTCTCCGTGCCCCAGGGACACCCAGATATTACCGCTGCGGCCGATGCCGTCACCGAAAACGCCGGCGGCATGGGTGCAGTACGGGAGATCACTGATTTTCTCCTGAAATCACAGAATAAGTACGCATCCTTTCTCCTATCCTGATGGCTGCTGCCGCGCCTGGCAGACAGTTTCCCCGGCTCCCCAGATCGAGGCAAGATCACAAATTCATGATAAGCTGCCGTCGACGGATTATTTTGGGAGCCTCTGATTAATTATTCAATGTCTCTGGACTGCGGAGCTGCCGTAGATCAAGGCGGCTTCCTGCAGTAATGTTTGTTACCTTACAAAGAGAGCCAACGCAGAGATATTGAATAATTAATCAGAGACTTCCTAACATTGAAACACCAGACACAGAATATGCAACGCCTGTACTTGCTTCTTATTCCAGCTGTGATTGCCATTGCTCTGTTCCTCGGCTACGTGTCCACGAACAGCCAGGATGAATCGGACCTCGAGATCACGCGCCTCAATTACGACGCCTACTCAGAGGGCATCAATTCGGTACTCTACGATGAAACTGGCAACATCAGTTATACGCTGCAGGCAAGCCGCCAGATTCACTTCAACAATGATGTCACGGAACTCGAATCTCCGTTGATCAACCTCTTTCAGCAAGGAAAGTCCTCCTGGAAACTGCTTGCCGATTCCGGCAGAATCTCAGCCAGTTCGGCCGGCCCAGACGGCGCTAGGCAACTTATTGATTTGATAGGAAATGTTGAAGTTCATAATCTGGATGAATTCGGTAACAGGCTGGTAATTTCCACGGAATTCCTGAGCCTTGACCTCGATGCGAACTCCCTGGAAACTGAAGAGGTCGTAAAAGTGGTAACGGATTACATCGTACAAACGTCTATTGGGATGTACGCCGATCTGAACCAGGAAATAATCTTGCTCAAAAAGGACATACGAGGGATCTATGAGCCGCCACAGCGATAACATTGGCATGATCGCCATCTTTGGTTTATGTGGATTAATTTCGCTGTCTGCATTCGCACTGGAGTCAGACAAGAATCAGGATGTTGCCTGGAGCCTCGACGGCGACCTCAAAATGGAGAATGAAGGCAACCGCCGCATCGTAACCATGAATAATAATGTCAAGATGACGCAGGGCAGCTTGCAGATTACCGGTGACATGGCGATTTTCGAATACGACCTGACTACCAATGCATTATTGAAGGTAACGGTAAACGGCAGTCCTGCCCGCTATCAACAGCAATTGGATGGGGAGGAAGATCTTGTTCAGGGCGACAGCGAAACCATCCATTACAGTACCGCAGTCGAAACTATTATTGAGTTTATCGGCGAGGCTAACCTTCGCCAACCTGGAACCACGACGAGTTGTGTCGCTATCAAGTATTTTGCCGATACCGATCTCTTCGAAACCACGGGTCCATGTAACGGTGTATTACGTAGTCAGTCGAATTAATGGATACTCTGTACGCATCACACCTCGCTAAAAGTTTCAAAGGCCGTCAAGTGGTCCGCGATATCTCTCTCAGTATCCGGCAAGGTGAGATCGTTGGCTTATTGGGCCCAAATGGCGCCGGCAAGACTACCTGCTTCTACATGATTGTGGGTCTGATTCGGGCAGACAGCGGGGAGGTTCACAGCGGCGAGCAGAATCTGACCAACATGGCGATACATCAAAGAGCAAATTGCGGTCTATCCTACTTGCCGCAGGACTCATCTATCTTTCGCACGCTCAGTGTCGAAGACAATATTCTGGCCATATTGGAGACCCGCGGTGATCTCAGCGGCGAACAAAGACGGGATAAAATGGAAGCGCTGCTGGCCGAGTTCAATATCGCCCATTTGCGCAAAAACAAGGGATTGAGTCTCTCGGGAGGAGAAAGGCGCCGCACGGAAATCGCTCGCACCCTCGCCACAGACCCCAAATTCATCTTACTGGATGAACCATTCGCGGGCGTCGACCCCATTTCCGTCAGTGAAATCAAGAAGATCATTCAGCATCTCAAGTCCCGGAACATAGGCATACTTTTGACCGATCACAACGTCAGGGAAACACTCGACATCTGCGAGAAGGCTTACATCGTCAGCGAGGGTCAGATAATCGCAGAAGGTGATACCGAGGCTATCTTGAATAACGAGAAAGTCCGCGAAGTCTACCTCGGGGATCAGTTCCAAATTTAGCTCGCGCAGGCCCTGATCTTGCGTCGGCCCGGCTTCTTATCTCCGTAGGAACCTCGGGTCTAAACGAATATTATGCGCCTCGATCGGCGATAAAAAGACTCTGCAAACAAGGCACGAAACTTGCTATACTCTCCGCCTTTACTGACCTGAATCATGTCCATAATCCGTCACTTAAATTAGTCTATTCGAATAGCCTGTTATTAAAGAAGTATTTTAATGAAACTCTCGCTTCAGCTAAAGCTCGGTCAACAACTGACCATGACTCCACAGCTGCAGCAAGCTATCCGTCTCCTGCAACTCTCAACACTGGACCTGCAGCAGGAAATTCACGAGGCTCTCGAGTCGAATCCCATGCTGGAGTTGATCGAAGGCAGTGACGACGAGGAAGCGTCCCTTCATTCCGATATCGATAACAATGACGGTGACAAGAATTCAGAATTGACCTCCTCCCAGCTGCAGGAGAATGCTTCAGCAGATAGTGACGTGTCAGACTGGCGGGAACAAATACCCGATGAACTGGCGGTAGACAGTAGCTGGGAAGACATCTACCCGACTTCATATCGGTCCGCAACATCCTTCGACACTGACTCCTTAGATTTCGAATCTCGCAACACCGCCGTGGATACCTTGCAGGACCATTTGCTCTGGCAACTCAACCTAACTCCCATGTCGGAACAAGACAGATCCATTGGCCTCGCCATTATCGATGCCATAGATATAAATGGAATGTTAACCGTCGAGCTTGAATCCATTCACTCTGGCTTCTATCCCGATGCCGAAATTGAACTGGATGAAGTGCTCGCGGTATTGCATCGGATTCAGCAGTTCGACCCGGTGGGTGTCGGCTATCGGAACCTGGCAGAATGCTTGCTCATCCAATTAAACCAATTCGAGGGATCTCAGGAGACGACTGCCGTGCTCAATGCCAGGCTAGTCGTAAGCGAGCATATCGCCCTGTTGGGAAATCGAGATTATGCACAATTGCTGCGACGCACCAGGCTCAAAGAAGCGGAACTGCGGGATGCGATCAAAGTCATCGAAAGCCTCGATCCCCGTCCGGGTGCCAATATCTCCCCTCCCGCCACCAGCTACATCGTCCCCGACGTAATCGTGACTAAACAGGCAGACACCGGCAGGTGGAAAATCGAACTAAATCCAGACACGGCGCCGAAGATTCGAATAAATGACAGCTACGCCTCGTTGGTAAAACGCGCCGATTCCAGCGTTGAAAACAATTATTTGAAAGACAACCTCCAGGAAGCCCGGTGGTTCATCAAGAGTCTACAGAGTCGAAACGAAACCTTGATGAAAGTGTCGACGCGAATCGTGGAGCACCAGAGAGGATTTTTGCAATATGGAGAGGAGGCAATGAAGCCGCTCGTGTTGCGCGACATTGCCGAAGCGGTGGGCATGCATGAATCGACTATCTCTCGTGTGACCACGCAGAAATATATGCATACGCCGCGTGGAATATTCGAGCTGAAGTATTTCTTCTCCAGCCACGTTTCCACGAAAGACGGGGGCGAATGTTCATCCACGGCAATTAGAGCAATTATTAGAAAGCTCATAGCCGCCGAAAACGCGCGAAAACCTCTGAGCGACAGCAAGATAACCCAGTTGCTCGACGAAAAAGGCATTAATGTAGCCAGGCGCACCATAGCGAAATATCGAGAATCCCTCTCCATCCCCCCCTCAAATGAGCGCAAGCGCTTGATAGATTGAAGGAAGTTTGAATCTATGCGGGAAAATTTTGATCACTGCAAGCGGATAACGGCTCGAGCGACGAGGGGGTCCGTGTAGATGCAACTGGAACTAATTCTATCGCCCGCAAGCTGTCGCAGCGACCTGCCTGGCGTCAGCAAAAAGCGCATTTTAAAGGCCATCAGCGATCTAATATCTGCAAACTCAGGCGAGCTGCAAGCGGATGATATATTCAACGCACTAATGGCTAGAGAACAATTGGGAAGCACTGGACTGGGTAATGGAATTGCTATCCCGCACTGCCGCGTCGCTCAATGCCAGGATATTATAGGTACTTTGATCACGCTCGAAACGGCCGTCGATTTCGATGCGTTGGACGGCAAACCTGTGGACATTCTTTTTATACTTATCGTACCGGAATTGCAGCATGACGAACACATTAAGACGCTCGCCGGCCTTGCCAAACTATTCAAAGATGAAGACTTTTGCGAAACATTAAGACATACTCACGACAGTGAGGAATTATATAAACTGGCCATTAATTACTAGGGCACCCTAAACCATTATCAATTGAGCAGTTGCTCGCTTTCGCAATTAGTGGATTGAGAAATAGTTAGTCCGGGGCGAGCAATGGGGCTCGAGTCATGACGAGATGAAGCTCACCATAATCAGTGGCAGGTCCGGCTCCGGAAAAAGCACCGTGCTTCATGTTCTCGAAGATCGTGGGTATTACTGCATCGATAATCTACCTGCCAGCCTGTTGTCTTCGCTTGCCGATAGAATATCCTCCGATGCCATCGGCATTCCCAATGTCGCTGTCAGTATCGACGCCAGGAATATATCGGCAGATCTGGATAAATTTCCCATTATTATCAATGACTTAAATAATAAATCCCTGCCCACAGAAATCGTATTCCTGGATGCAAATAGCCAGACTCTGCTGAAACGGTTCAGCGAAAGTCGACGCAAACACCCGCTTTCTTCCGAAGCCATAGGTCTGAAAGAAGCGATCGATAAAGAATCGGAATTATTGGAACCCATCTCCGTAATGGCGAATTTGTCTATAGATACCAGTAACATGTCGCTACATCAGTTACGCGATACCGTGAAGAATCGCTTATTGAATGATCAACCGACCACGCTGGTCTTGCTGTTTCAGTCCTTCGGTTTTAAAAATGGGCTACCTGTCGATGCCGATATTGTCTATGATGTGAGGTGTCTGCCGAATCCTTACTGGGACAATTCATTGCGCTCTCTCACCGGCCTGGATGACGCGGTCGTTGCCTTTCTTGATGCCCAGGAGGAAGTGCAGGAGATGTGCAGTGACATAGAAAATTTCCTGCAGAAATGGTTGCCGAGCTTCGAGCGTAACAATCGCAGCTATATTACCGTGGCCTTGGGCTGCACCGGAGGGCAACATCGCTCGGTGTACATGTGCAAAAAACTCGGACAAATATTCTCCAAGCAGAGCAGCAACGTGCAGGTGCGACACAGGGAACTCGATCAATAGGCTATTCATGCTTACGGCGACAACAACCATAATCAACAAGGCTGGCTTACATGCCAGAGCCGCATCCAAACTGGTAGAGCTAAGCTCTTCTTTCGCCAGCGACATACAAGTCGGTCACAGCAAAATGGTCGATGGCAAGAGTATTCTCTCCTTGATGATGCTAGCGGCGGTAAAAGGTACCGAGCTTAGTGTTGTCGTCGATGGGGCCGACGAGGAACAGGCCCTTAAGTCCATTATCGCATTGATAGACGATCGCTTCGGCGAATCCGAATAAATCCACGCCCCCCGATCTGGCCCACAGCTACCGCGATCTCGGCGCCGCCCCCGCCCCGACAAAGTTTCACTTGGCCGTAAAATGACTGTAGAATTGCGCCAGCCCAGTAAAACCAGAACTCTCAGAGAGTCTGGTAGGCCTGTCAGGATCACATCATTGGGCTAAGACCTACCTTCAGTTCAGGAAGTCGACGGCATGCCCCATGTTAAGGAAGCCCAAATTCAAATAGATCGCGTACTTGAGCTCAATCAAGCGATCGACAGTGGGTCTATGCATCGGGTGCGGCAAATGATCAAGACGCTGCCAACTGCCGGCATCGCGCATCTACTCGAATCTTCACCTCCGAAAACCAGAACTGTGCTCTGGCAACTGATAGACAAAGAAGTTGAAGGTGAGGTCATTCAGTACCTGAATGAAGACCTGCAGAGTGCATTTCTCAGCGAGCTCAATGCCGAACAAGTGGTGGAACTCACCGAGGGTCTGGAAACCGACGATCTGGCGGATATTCTACAGCAGCTACCCCAGCAAGTTGCCGCCCAGGTATTGCAGGCGATGGATCAGCAGGATAGGCAACGGGTAGAGTCAATACTGTCCTACGATGAAGACACCGCCGGCGGCCTGATGAATACCGACACCATTACGGTGCGACCGCGACATACCGTCGAGCTAGTGCTTCGATACTTGCGGCGCCACGATTCAATTCCGGAGATGACTGACAATATCCACGTGGTCAATCGAGATGATGAATTTCTGGGAATATTGCCCCTGCGTGATTTACTCGTGTCCGAGACCAATATTTCCGTACGTAAAGTGATGCACAGTGATATAGAAGCGATCCCCGTCGGTATGGAAGCCACCCAGGTGGCGCAACTGTTTGAACAACATAACTGGGTGTCTGCGCCGGTAGTCGATGCCGAAGGGAAACTGCTAGGCCGTATCACCATCGACGACATCGTGGATGTTATCCGTGACAGTGGGGAACACTCCTTGATGAGTATGGCAGGCCTGGACGAAGAAGATGACACCTTCGCGCCGGTGGTGAAAACCGCGCGACGCCGGGCACTGTGGCTGGGCGTCAACCTGATGACCGCGATCGTGGCGTCGCTGGTCATTTATATGTTTCAGGATACCCTCGATCAGGTGGTCTACCTGGCCGTATTGATGCCCATCGTCGCCAATATGGGTGGGGTAGCCGGCACCCAGACTCTCACGCTGGTGATCAGGAGCCTGGCTCTCGGACATCTAAGCCCCGCCAATAGCCGCTGGTTGCTTACCAGGGAATTGGGGGTTGCGGTCTTGAATGGCGCGGTGTGGGCTCTGGTCATCTCTGTCCTCACCTTCGCCTGGTACCGGGATTTGCAGCTGAGCTACATCATCGCCGCAGCGATGATGATTAATCTGGTTGTTGCCGCGCTGGCCGGTGCTTACCTGCCACTGTTCCTGAAACGTATGGATATTGATCCGGTCCTGGCAGGCTCGGTCGCATTAACCACGGTAACCGACTCGGTAGGGTTTTTCGCCTTTCTGGGCCTGGCACAACTTTTCTATCTGTAATGAGTGACACCATCGAGTCAGATCTCGTCAGCAAGACCAAACGCAAGCAGCAGGCGTTGGCATTGCAAAACCTCGGAGAGGAACTGACTCGCTTCAAGCCGACGCGATTACAAGCATTGCCCCTGTCCCCAAAGCTTGTCACCGCCATAGCCGAATTTAATCGTCTATCTAAGAGTCACGGTGCGCGCAGACGCCAGCTACAGTTCATAGGCAAGCTGATGCGCGACTGTGACTTTGATGAGATTATCAGCGCCATAGCGCGTCAAAAAACGCAGGGCTTATCAGACTGGCGACAACAGCAGCAGCCGGCACAATCTGGAGGATCCGAATGCTGCGCGAGGATACTGTCGGGTGGAGATGCTGAAATTAATGCCCTGCTGCAAGCCCGCCCCGAACTGGAGAGACAAAAACTCCGACAATTTCAGCGAGATCACAGGCGCGCCGATGCGAACAAACGCACGGGTATTGAAGCAAAACTCGAAAATTATTTGCGCCTGTTCACAGCACGATAATCCACGACACGGAGATTGGCCACATGTGTTTACCTCGACCTCCGTGATCTGTCATGGCTTGCTGATCATGCCAAGAATCTGCCCATGGCACCCGCTATACGGTATCTGGATTAAGTGATACCATCTTTTCGCATCAATTCGATGGAATCAAGCTGCCGCACTGCGGACTGATAAATCAATTAATAAAAAGAGGTACGCGATGGCTGATAACAGCGCCCAAAACTACTGGAAAGCAAATATAAAAATCGTACTCTCATTGCTGAGCGCCTGGTTTTTTATCTCCTTTGGCTGCGGAATACTGTTCGTGGATGCCCTCGATAATATTCGATTCGGTGGTTTCAAATTGGGGTTCTGGATTGCCCAACAGGGTTCAATATTTGTCTTCGTCGGGCTCATATTCGCTTACATTCACCTTATGGACAAACTGGATGATAAGTTCAAACTGGAATCTTCCAATGCCAGTGATACCGAAACTGGAGGGGATTCAGAATGAGCGTACAAGTTTGGACATATGCGTTTGTCATCCTTACATTCGGGCTTTATATCGGCATCGCTATCTGGTCCAGAGCCAGTTCCACCAAAGAATTCTACGTAGCAGGCGGCAATGTGCCGCCGCTGGCTAATGGCATGGCCACAGCCGCGGACTGGATGTCCGCCGCTTCATTCATCTCCATGGCTGGCCTTATTGCCTTCCTTGGCCGAGATGGCGCATTTTATCTGATGGGCTGGACCGGAGGCTACGTACTGCTTGCCTTGTTATTAGCGCCCTATTTACGCAAGTTCGGCAAATTCACGGTGCCCGATTTTATCGGCGATCGCTATTACTCCCGGACAGCCAGATTAATTGCGGTATTTTGTGCAATAGTGATTTCTTTTGTCTACGTCTGCGGGCAGATGCAGGGCGCTGGCATAGTTTTCTCTAGATTTCTCGAAGTAGATATTACGATCGGTGTGATAATCGGCATGGGAATAGTATTCTTCTACGCCGTGATGGGAGGCATGAAGGGAATAACCTATACTCAGGTCGCTCAGTACTGCGTGTTAATTTTCGCCTTCATGGTGCCGGCCATTTTCATTTCCATCCTGATGACGGGTCAGTTTATCCCGCAAATAGGATTTGGCTCTGAGTTACTCGACGGCAGCGGCTTTTTACTCGACCGGCTCGATGGCCTCAGCCAGGAATTAGGCTTCCCCACCTATACCGATGGTCACCGTAGCACCCAGGATGTGTTTTTTATCACCGCAGCCTTGATGTTTGGAACCGCTGGCCTACCCCATGTAATCATCCGGTTTTTTACCGTGCCCAATGTCAGGGACGCCCGAAAATCGGCTGGCTACGCACTTGTTTTCATCGCCATTCTCTATACTACCGCCCCAGCTGTTTCGGCGTTCGCAAAAACAAATCTGATCAACACCGTTAACAACATCGAATATACCGCCGTCCCCGAGTGGTTCACGAAATGGGAAACCACCAATCTCATCGTCTTCGATGACAAGAATGGTGACGGTAGAATCCAGTACGTCGGGGACCCGGAAATTAATGAGCTGCAGGTGAACCGCGACATCATGGTGCTGGCGAATCCCGAGATCGCGGGGCTACCCAATTGGGTTGTGGCGCTGGTGGCCGCAGGCGCCCTGGCCGCGGCCCTGTCTACGGCAGCTGGATTGCTTTTAGTGATTTCCACATCCGTAGCCCACGACTTTCTCAAGCGCAGCTTCATGCCGGGGATAACGGAGAAACAGGAATTGCGCTACGCCCGAATTTCAATTTTCGTCGCCGTGTTAGTCGCCGGCTATTTCGGTATTAACCCCCCTGCCTATGTTGCTCAGGTGGTGGCATTTGCCTTTGGCCTGGCCGCGGCGTCCTTCTTCCCAGCTATCGTAATGGGAATCTTCTATAAGAGGATGAACAGAGAGGGTGCGATCGCCGGCATGCTTGCGGGTTTTGGATTTACCGCGATGTATATCATTTATTTCCGATTTATCAATCCAGCTGCAGACAACGCTGAAAATTGGTGGTTTGGTATTTCTCCGGAAGGAATCGGCTCACTGGGAACCATGGCAAACCTCGCTGTTGCTTACACTGTGGCAAAATTTACCCCGGCACCACCACTGGAAGTACAGAAAATTGTAGAAGATATTAGATTGCCTAGCGAAACCTAGCAGCGCTGAATAATGCAGTGAAGCCTCAGGTCTTGTGCTTGCCGTGATCGGTTTTCTCCCAATATTGCTTCACCGTCTGTTTCATTTCCCGGTGCATGAACAATATCCCAATCAAGTTAGGCACGGTCATTAACACAATGGTAATCAAGGCAAGATTCCAGATGATAGTTGTGTCCGCCAAGGCAGCATAGAAAAAACCGAGAACATAGACTATCTTGTAGGGAAGTACGGATTTTGGGCCCAGTAAATAGGTCATGGCCCGGTCTCCATAGTAAGACCAGGCAATCGCGGTTGAGAAAGCAAACAACATCAAGCCTATTGCGACTATATATTTTCCGTACTCACCGAACAGTCCCCTGCTGAACGCCATGGTCGTGAGTGGTACGGAATGCAGCAATGATTCTCCGTTAACCACCACACTAGTATCTTCCAGTCTGCCATCGACCACTACCAGTGCGCCAGTTATGGTCTCTCCATCTCTCGAATAAATTACATTCTCGGCGAAGGAGCGAGAATTGAGAAGCGTGAAATCATTGCCGTCCACGACTTCTCCTGCCACCAGGTTAATCTGCCCGGAAAAACTGTCTGCATCGGATTCATCGCCATTGAGAAAGGCGAATAACTCCTGTACATCCATAGAATTTAATTCTTCGTAACTGCCAGCAACAAAAGTCATGTCGGCCCGTTGAAACTCATTCTCGAATTTTTCCATCCACACACCAGATGAAAGAATCACCAGTCCGGTGACGGTGCAGATGACAATGGTGTCGATGAACGGCTCCAATATCGAGACCATGCCCTCGTCCGCAGGTTCGTCGGTACGGGCCGCTGCGTGAGCGATGGGGGCAGAGCCCTGGCCAGCTTCGTTCGAATACAGGCCGCGATTGACGCCACGGTCGAAGGCATAGGCGAAGGTTGCACCCAGAAATCCCCCCACGGCCGCAGAACCGGTGAAGGCACCGCTGAATATGGAGACGAAGGATGGAATAATATTGGTGATATTCGGAATGATGACCGCAGCCGCGCCGATCAGATAAATAAGCGCCATGCTTGGCACAATTGCGGCTGCAACCTTCGCGATGCGGGTAATGCCACCGATAATTACCAGCGCCAGGCACACCGAAAGCACACTCGCCGTAATCAATGGGTCGAGAGCGAATGTACTCTCCAGCCCCGCAGCGATGCTATTTATCTGCGGCAGATTACCAGTACCGAAGGAACTCAACACCGTCGCCATGGCGAAGATAATCGCCAGCCATTTTGCGTTCAATCCCTTCTCCATGTAATACATGGGGCCGCCGGCCATCGTGCCGTCCGGGGTTTGGGTGCGATATTTATGGGAGAGTGTCACCTCCACAAATTTGCTGGTCATACCGAAAAACGCCGTCATCCACATCCAGAACAGGGCGGCGGGGCCTCCCAGGTGCAAGGCCAGGGCCACACCGCCGATATTACCGGTGCCAACGGTGCCGGACAGCGCCGTGGCCAAAGCCTGGAAATGGGTTGTGTCTCCCGGCGCACCCTCCTTGTCAAACTTTCCCGTGGTGACTTTAATTGCATGCTTGAAATATCGTATCTGGGGAAATCCGAGGTAGATCGTGAAGAAGATACCGACCGAAAGCAGCAAGGTGGGAAACCAGATTGCACTGCCTAGATAACCGTCCACGAAAATTAAGAAGTCATTAACTGAGTCCAATGTGGTACCCCATTTGATTTGTGTTATGCGTCGGTGGCCATGCTGCCGGACTAAGACGGAAAGGAACTAGGGAACCTCTAATCATCGCTTATGGTTACGTTTGGCGCCGTGACCCTGGATTCTTCGAGCGCGTTGACATGCGCCACCACCTCGGTTGCCAGGTCCAGGTATGCCAGTGCCGCTCTGTGGCCGGCATCCGATGCTACCACAGGATTACCGCTGTCGGTGGTCTCTCTGATTACTATGTCCAGTGGCAAGCGACCAATGACATCGACGCCATATTCCCTCGACAGCAACTCACCACCGCCGCTGCCGAAAATAGCTTCCTCATGACCACATGCGCTGCAGATATGCAGGCTCATATTTTCCACAACCCCCAGAATAGGAACGCCGACTTTATTGAACATTTCGATACCCTTGCGGGCATCGAGCAGGGCCACGTCCTGTGGTGTGGTGACGATCACAGCGCCACTGACACTCACCGATTGCGCCAGACTGAGCTGAATGTCTCCGGTACCCGGCGGCATGTCGATCACCAGATAATCGAGATCAGACCACGCCGTATCAGCGAGAATCTGGTTAAATGCCGAGATGATCATGGGCGCTCGCCAGACCATGGCCGTGCCTGGATCCACCAAAAAACCCATGGAATTGCATTCGATGCCATGGGCAATAATGGGCACCATAAATTTCTGATCCCGGATTTTCGGCTTGGTACCAGGCGGCACGCCCATCATCAATGGCACGGAAGGCCCGTAAATATCTGCATCCAGCAATCCGACCCGGTGACCCTGTTTGGACAAAGCAAGCGCCAGATTGACCGCGGTAGTAGACTTGCCAACCCCACCCTTACCCGACGCCACGCAGATTAATTGTTTGATATTTTCTAGTTTGTTCAAAATAGTTCCTTAAGAAGTTAAGGTTTCCCATGCCGCTCCAAGATAGGAGTCGTCATTTAGGATTAGGATTATCATTTATTCAATCTGAAAAGGAAATAGTGATGACATCGGCCGCTTCGGGCCGCTAGAATTGACCCGCCGACAAGGAATTTGCTTACAGCAATATGAGCGCCAACATTAACACCCATCGAATAGAATGAGATACACTTTTATCATGCACAGGTACTTAGTCTTCGCTCTACTAGTCGCGTCCAGTTTGCAAGCGGCGGAAAAGCTGGAACCGGCCGATATCAAATTCGCGCTGTATTCATCTGGATGGGGTGAAAATACCGACGATGGCCTCAGACTGGTGGTAAATAACCGGACTGAGAAATCCGTGCGACTGAATGCAATCGAATTTCTCAGCAGCTCCGAGGAATTTGAATCGATCCGCATCACTTTCGATCTGAATGTCCTGGCATCGGCTTATGCCGAAACTGAAATTGACTATATCGATTTGCTTGGCGGCGACGAATGTATCGAGCGTACCATGGCGGAAAACTGGAAACTCGTTGAGATCTCCAACTACACCTTGAATCCGTCGGTGCGAAATCTCATTATCGAGGACACCGCGTCATTCCGTATCTACCAGTGCGTTAAGACCGTACGCACGGAATGGACGGACCTCGCCAGCAATCAGGAGAATTCGATCGAGGAATGGGTGCTATTTCACTTCGAAACTCGACGGGAATTCTAACAAGCGTTTGCCACAAAGCTACCGGCATAAAAAAAGGGTCAGTTGACCCTTTTTTTGTCCTGGACCCTTTCTAGCCCACCAGAATACCACCGTATTGCACGAAGAACGGCGCGAACACGAGGCTCAAGATAGCTGATAGTTTTATCAGGATATTCAGTGACGGCCCGGAAGTATCCTTCATCGGGTCTCCCACGGTATCACCCACCACGGCGGCGGTATGCACATCCGAACCCTTGCCGCCGAGGTTGCCAGCCTCGATGTACTTCTTGGCGTTGTCCCAGGCGCCACCGCTGTTGGAAGAAGCGATGGCGAGTACACCACCGGTAATCAGAGATCCCGCCAGCATGCCGGCGACGGCTTCCACGCCGAATAGATAACCCACAACCAGGGGCGAAGCCATGATCAGGATGCCGGGCGCGATCATCTCTTTTAATGCTGCCTGGGTCGAAATCTCGACACAGCGAGCATAATCCGGCTCACCGGTCCCATCCATGATGCCCGGAATTGTCTTGAACTGATGACGAACTTCTTCAATCATGGCAAATGCAGCCTTGCCAACCGACTTCATGGTCATCGCCGAAAACAGGAAAGGCAGAACCGCACCCACGAACAAGCTGGTGAAAACCAGAGGTTCGAGCAGGCTCAGGGTGATGGCCTCACCTCGCAAGGTGCCGGCTATGGTGATGAAGGCGGCGAGTAGTGCCAGCGATGTCAGGATGGCGGCGCCGATAGCGAAGCCTTTACCGATTGCCGCCGTGGTATTGCCGGCAGAGTCCAGAATATCCGTGCGACGGCGTACTTCCTTCTCCAGCCCCACCATCTGTGCGATGCCGCCGGCGTTGTCTGCAACCGGCCCATAGGCATCGATAGTGAGGGTCAGAACCAGGGTACCCAACATGCCCAGGGAGGCGATCGCGATACCATACATACCAGCGAGTTCCCAGGATACGAAAATACTGACGGCGATGGCCAGGTAAGGCAGCACGGTGCTCTTATAGCCCAGTGCCAAACCGTAGATGATGTTGGTAGCGACACCTGTCTCACAGGCCTTGGCCACTTCCTGCACCGGCGCAAATTTCTCTGAGGTGTAGTAGCCGGTGAGCAAGCCTACAGTCAATCCCGCAGTTAGGCCAACGAGGAAGCAGAAGTAAACACCCATATTGCTGTATTGCTCGCCGTTCAAAATGAAAGATTCGGGAATCAATGCCGTGGTGAAGAAGTACATCACAAAGGCCATCAGTCCACTGGAGATAATCAGCAGCTTCATCAGTGCCGGCGCGACATCGTCTTCGGTTTTGACCGTGACCATTAGTTTTGTTATCAGGCTGATTGGAATCCCCACAGCGCTGATCAAGATCGGATACAGTAAGGCGTTGGGATCGGCGGCAAAGACAATAGCGCTGATAACCATCGCCGCACAGGTGCTTTCTGCACAGGAACCAAAAAGGTCGGCGCCCATTCCTGCCACGTCGCCGACATTATCACCCACATTGTCTGCGATCACCGCCGGGTTGCGAGGGTCGTCTTCGGGAATGCCCTGCTCGACTTTACCAACCAGGTCAGCACCCACATCTGCCGCCTTGGTGAATATGCCACCACCGACACGGGCAAACAAGGCAATGGTAGAACCGCCGAGTCCAAACCCGGCGATGACTTCCATCAGGATGTGGTTATTGTCGGGTCCCAGATCAGACATCAGGGCACTCATCACCACATAGATGATGACCAGGCCCAAGGTAGCGAGTCCTACCAGGGCAAATCCCATGACGGCTCCAGAATTGATCGCCACATTGAAGGCGCTGCCGATGTCTTTCTTCGCCGACACCGTGGTGCGGGCATTGCCCTGTACCGCGACCTTCATGCCGATATAGCCTGCGGCGATGGAAATGGCGCCACCAAAGAGGAAGGCTAGGGCGGTATAGATACCTTCCCGAATATCAGGGGTATGGGTGTCATCGATAAGCAGGGCGATAATAGCGGCGAAAGCCAGCATGAAGATGACCAGGAATTTATACTCCTGTTTCAAAAACGCCATGGCGCCATCTGCGATGGCCCCGTGAATAAACTTAAGACGCTTGCTATCTTTTGCTTTAAGCCCCATATCCAGCGGCACGGCCATCACCTGCTTCATAAAGAAGAAGGCAATCCCTAAGCCGAACAAACCTAAAATTGTCGTCACTGTAATTGTTATGCCCGGCATCTGGCTATCTCTCCCCAGAACAATGGAATATCTGTTATTTCGAAGGCGCGCACTTTACCACAACAGGCACTGCAAACAAAGCGCGGCTGGGGCCGTAAGTGGCCTCAGAGTCGGGAGTTTTCGGGGGTGGGGACTGACCCTTGGAAATGGAACTTCAGGCACCCAGATAGATTTTATTTGTGCCTGGTTTTGCGACCCGGTTTGGGCTCCGAGCGGGGCCGATCGGGATCGGGTTCACCCCGGGCATTTCGAAAAGCGCGTTTGATCGCGTCGACCTTTGCTTCCTTGCGTCTGTGCAGGTGGTTCTGCTTCGACGTTTCGAAATCTACGACATTATCGCTCATGGTTTGGGGCACCTCTGAATAATGTCATATGGTCTCTGGCCTTCAGGCGGTTTCGCAATCA
>CAJXIY010000062.1 GCA_913054495.1 uncultured Gammaproteobacteria bacterium
GGCAGAACTGCGTACCAAAGAGATTAGCATTCGTAAAGTATTGGGAGCTACAGCGCGAAGCCTTGCGGGCATGTTAGCCTGGGATTTTTCTAAACTGGTTATCCTCGCAAACCTGATAGCCTCGCCCACGGCCTGGTGGCTGATGCAGGACTGGCTCACAAGTTTTGCCTACCGTACGGACATTAATTTCACGATCTTCTTATTGGCGGGACTGGCCACGTTTATGATGGCATTGCTTACCACCTTTCAACGAGCCTATAGTGCTGCGATGTCGAATCCGGTCGATGCCTTGCGCGCAGAGTAATTGGTTTCCCGGTTTCTAATGGAGTTATAATTCAAACATGACGATGGATAGAAAAATAGAAAAGAAAAAGATGCCTGTCTGGCAGTGGGGGCTAATTGGTGTCCTGACCACGGCGGGAGGTTGGTTTGTCTATCAATTGCTGGCTGACGCATCGATTCGGACCTATCGAGTGCCCCAGGAGCAGATAATTGTGTCCACCGTGGTATTTGGCGCCTTCGAAGACCTCATTCCAATTCGCGGGACTATCCAACCGTTTAACAGCGTGTTTCTCGACGCGGTGATCGGTGGGGCAGTGGAGGAGGTTTTTGTGGAAGAGGGGAGCTTCGTAACAGCAGGTCAGCCACTGGTACAGCTAACCAATACGACCACCCGTTTGACCGCGGCTACGGCCGATGCAAATACCACCGAGCAGCTGAATAATCTCAGCAATATTTCAAACAATTTTGAAACCACGAAGCTCAATACTGAACGTGAAATAATTAATGTTGAGTATCGCATCACGACCCTGGAACGATTAATCGCCAGGGCAGAAAAACTGGTTGCCAATAGCCTGGTATCGGAGGAAGAGTTTGAAGCGCTGGTAGATGAATTGGCCTATCAGGGGAAAGTGCTGGCCAACACGTTTGCCCGACAGGCGGTAGAAGACAGGATTCGCAAAGAGCGGCTGGTGCAAATCGAAGTGCAGATGATCATGCTCGAAGAGAATCTTAAGATCTCCCAGAGCAGTTTCGAGAGCTTACTGGTGCGCGCTCCTATTTCAGGCCAACTCACCTCGTTCCCGGTGGAGATGGGTGAGAGCAAACAGAACGGCCAACGTCTGGGCCAGATCGATGTTGTGGATCAGTACAAGGTAGTGGCGCAAATCGATGAGTTCTATGTCTCTCGCGTCACCGCCGGCCAAGCCGCCAGTTTTACCCTGGTGGGAATAGATTATGCCGCCTCGGTGGTGAAGGTCTATCCACAGATCACACAGGGAACATTCGAGGTAGATCTCGAGTTTGAAGGCCCCACACCAACCAACATCCGACGCGGCCAGACACTGCAGATGGAATTGACCCTGGGCAATCCGGTGGAGACATTGCTGCTACCACTGGGTGGTTTCATCCAGGACACTGGCGGCAATTGGGTGTTTGTGCTCGATAACACCGGAGAATACGCCCTGCGGCGGGACATTCGCGTCGGCCGACGCAACAATCGTTACGTCGAAGTACGTGAAGGCTTACAACAGGGTGACCGTGTAATTACCTCCAGCTATAGCCAGATGGAAGACATGGAAAGGATTCAGCTCACTCAGTAACAATTCAACACCGCTCCAGGAATCACTCCAGGCTCCCGCTAATGCAGAAAATATTGTAGTATTTCAACAAATCCGAAGCGTTATAATAATTGGCACCAAAATAAGAACCACCCAAGAGTTCCATGAAAGTTGTTCTAGCCAGACCCGGTCATGAAATAATTCTCGCGAATTTCTATGCGGTCAATGAAGCCCATTTTCGTAAGTGGAGCCCTGCCGTGACGCGGGGACATCACTCAGTAGAGTCCTGGAAGCGCAGGCTGGAAGAAAGGGAAATTGAGTTTGAAAACCGTGTGTCTGCGCATTTTATCGGCACTGACGAAACCGAGTCCTACGTCATCGGGGCTTGTTCCTTAAGTAATATTGTACGTGGCATTTTTCAAGCCTGTCACATGGGTTATTCGGTTGCTAAGCGCTATGAAGGCAGTGGCAACATGAAACGGATCGTCATACACGCCATAGATTATGCCTTTAACGATTTCAAACTGCATCGAATAATGGCCAACCATATGCCCGGAAATGAGCGCTCTGCGAGACTCCTGAAGAGTCTCGGCTTCGAAAAGGAAGGCTATGCCAGGGAATATTTATTGATTAATGGCAAATGGGAGGATCATGTACTAAATTCTCTCCTTACTAGATCCAACAGCTAAGTGTGATAGCCCATGTCAAATAAAACAACGATCGATAATAAAAAAACAGGCAGGAAAATTACCCCGGCAAAGAAGCAATTGATTCTTTCGGCGGAGTTCAAAAATGCCCTGGCGAAGGATGCGAAGATGCGCAAAGCATTCGAGCTACTTACGCCTTTCAAGCAACGAGAATACGCCGATCATATTCGTTCTGGAAAACTTGAGAAGACGCGCTCGTCAAGACTCAAAAAAGTAACACCAATGATATATCGAGGTATTGGTCTAAATGAAAAATACAAAAAGTCTTAGACAGGGTCGACTAGACCGTAACTATCAATAATAGAATACCTGGCGCCATCTTCCAGGGTTTGCGACCTGTACAAATGAAACTGCTTCGCTTGAAAATCTCCCCAGTGTGTATCCTCGAATTTCTTCTTCACAAGCAGTAGCCGGGGTTTTGCCTCGCGACTAAATCGGGCCAGGGTCACATGAGGTACGTAGGGTTTCTTATTAGCAACCTGGCCATTGCTACCGACCGCTTGCGAGGAGAAGGCCTGGTTCAGATGGGCAGCTAGAGTGCAGAGGCGATCATTTGGGCTGATTCCAAGCCATAATGAATTCTTGAAGAAGCCAATACCTTCACAGTGCAATGCTAGAGGTTCGTGCCTCGATGCCAGTTGCTTCAATCGCGTCTCGATCTCGTCGAGTTGGCTCTCCAATACCGATCCCAGAAACTTAAGGGTTATATGCAGGTTCTTAGCAGGCACTATGCGTATCCGTGCAGCCTCATCGTCGATCTGGCTCAAATCTTCCAGCAACGACCTGATTTCGTCCTGCAGAGTAAATTGGATGCCGATAAAGCAGCGCAATTTTGGTGGTTTAGGTTCTTTCGGCATGGGTTCGTTTCACCTGACAACGATAGTTGGCTTAATCTTGGGTGGCAGGGACGAACGATGAGAAACGCCCTGCGGACCCGATTCTAACCCCTGGGGCATCGACTGTCCCGCGTCGCAATTGCGCTCCAATTCAACTAGAATCTGCAGTCCACTGCAACAGCCATCAGCCAGGAATCCCCGAAAATGATTGGCATTACCGCTTACGGCGCTTACATTCCCCGTGCCCGCCTCAATAAGCAGGCGATAGCCGACGCCAATGCCTGGTTCGATCCGTCACTAAACTCCCTGGCGAAAGGCGAGCGCAGCATCTGTAACTGGGACGAAGACAGCATCACCATGGCCGTGGAGGCGACTCGGGACTGTCTGAGCGCGCTCAGTGACAAGACCGTGGACTCCCTGTACCTGGCGTCAACCACCTTGCCCTTCCTCGACAGGCAAAACTCCGTGGTGGTGAGTGAGGCACTGAATCTCGATAATCGCATTCGCACTATGGATATCAGTGCCTCCCAGCGCGCGGCGACCTCGGCATTGATCTCTCTACTGCAAGGCAATGTGAGTAACAACGCATTGTTGGTTGCCTCCGAACACCGGCGCAGCAAGGCCGGATCGCGTTCAGAGATGCTGTGGGGCGATGCCGCCGCCACCGTCAGCGTCGGCTGCAGCGACGTGATTGCTCAGTACCTGGATTCGGAGACCCTCACGGTAGATTTCATCGACCACTACCGAGGTGAAGATTCCAGTTTCGATTACAGCTGGGAAGAGCGCTGGATTCGTGATGAGGGCTTTTTCAAGATCGTGCCGGCGGCGGTGAACATGCTGTTACAGAGAGCCTCATTGAAAGGTAGTGACGTAAGACACTTTATCCTGCCAACCGATCAGCCCCGCACACCCGCGGCGCTGGCGAAGAAACTGGGTATCGATACCGATGCCGTAGTAGACAATCAGATCGCAGCCGTCGGCGTGGCCGGCGTTGCCCAGCCGATCCTCATGTTAGCAAAAGCTATAGAAGCGGCGAGCGCGGGAGATCTGATTCTTCTCATTGGTTTCGGTCAGGGTTGTGACGCCATACTGTTTCGCGTAACCGATACCGCCGCCAAATGCGCTCCTGCCGTGGGAGTAAAAGGCGCACTGGCTTGTCGCCGCGAGGAACACAATTACAATCGGTTCCTGAGTTTTAACAATCTGCTGGAGCGAGACATCGGCAAGCGGGCCGAATCCGACAAACAGACTTACCTGTCGGGATATAACCGCCGCAAGGACTTGCTCACCGGTTTCATCGGCGGCAAGTGTCGCGAGTGTGGTACGGTGCAAATTCCCCGGGACAAATACTGCGTCAACCCGGAATGTCACGCCCTGGAAAGCCAGGATGATTACCGTTTCGCAGACAAGACCGCTACGGTCGCAACGTGGACTGCGGATCGCCTGACCTTCGACTGGAATCCGCCCGCCTATTTCGGCATGGTGGAATTCGATGGTGGCGGCAAGTTGATGATGGATTTCACCGAAGTCGAAGAAGGCAAGATCGATACGGGCACAAAACTGACAATGCACTTTCGAATCAAGCAGTTCGACACCCAACGCGGGTTCAGAAAATATTTTTGGAAAGCAGCCCCGGAAAGTTAAATGAATAAGTATGGTCAGAGTTGATATGCACTTCGATGTGAAATCCACGATGGTCTGCCAAGCGCTGGGATGCGTATCCCTCTGCCGCAGCACCGATTGACCGAGGGAGGGAGAACACTCTAGCCGGTGTCTCTTTCCGATGTAGATGCATGTATCTTTCCGGACAAGCAGATTTTTCTGGAGGAATTTTCCGGGAGGGGTGCAAGCCGCGGAGGCAGGAGGGTACGGGAGCGCAGCGCGCCGTCACCGATGGCGACACTATAATTACACCGACAGATTAACAAAGGTAATTCGAAAATGGCCAGCGGAATAAAAGACAAAGTAGTCATCCTCGGAATGGGTTGTAGCAAATTTGGTGAACGCTGGGATTCCAGCCCATCGGACTTGATGGTGGAGGCATTCGAGGAATGCATCGCCGATGCAGGTATAGAAAGAAAGCAGATAGAGGCAGCCTGGTTTGGTGCCGGCATCGACACATTTAACGTCGGCTCCAGCGCCATGCCCCTGGCAATCGCTCTGCGACTCAACTACATCCCGGTAACCAAGGTAGAAAACATGTGCGCCACCGGCACCGAAGCGTTTCGCGGCGCCGTCTATGCCGTAGCCTCCGGTGCCTGTGACATCGCCCTCGCCCTCGGCGTGGAAAAACTCAAGGACACCGGCTATGGCGGCCTGCCGCAACGCACTCGTGGCGTCGAAAATGACATGTACTGGCCCAACCTGTCCGCTCCCGGCGCCTTTGCCCAACTCGCAACCGGCTATCGCGCCAAGCACAAACTAAACAAGGCCGACCTCAAGCGCGCCATGGCCCACGTCTCGGTGAAGAGCCACGCCAATGGCGTCAAGAATCCGAAGGCCCACCTGCGCCGTGAGATCACGGAGGAACAGGTGCTGAATGCGCCCTATATAGCCGAGCCCATCGGTCTGTTCGATTGCTGTGGTGTAAGTGACGGCTCCGCCTGCGCCATCGTTACCACACCGGAGATCGCCAGGAGCCTGGGCAAGGACAACTTGATTTCCGTCAAGGCGCTGCAACTTGCGGTATCCAACGGTATCGAATCCAGCCATGAGAGCTGGGACGGCTCCTACCTCAAGACCACTCGTATCGCGGCACAGCGCGCCTACGATGAGGCCGGGGTGAAAAATCCCAAGGCCGAGATCACCATGTCGGAAGTCCATGACTGTTTCTCTATTACCGAGTTGGTGACCATGGAAGACCTGCAGTTGGCGGAAGAGGGTAAGGCCGTGACTGCGGTGCTCGACGGCACCTTCGACGCCGACGGCAGCAATCCCTGTCAGATCGATGGTGGCTTGAAATGTTTCGGTCACCCCATCGGCGCATCCGGCTTGCGAATGATTTACGAAAATTATCTCCAGTTTCAGGGACGAGCCGGCGCGCGCCAGTTATCCGACCCGCAGCTCGGGCTCAATCATAATCTAGGTGGATTCCCGCATCAGAACATCTGCAGTATTTCGATCATCGGTCATTATGGCCAGTGAGTTGCGATGGCGATAGTTGCGGGCGGTATTGCGGGCGAATCTGGGGGCTATGGTAGCGGTGGATAATCTGCTGAAACTACTCACCGATGCTGACACTGAACTGGATTCCCTGTGGGAAATTGTCGACGAGGCCTGCGCCGTAATCAAATCGAAGTGCCTGCGTGATGGCAAACTCGATGCCGAACTATTGGATGCCTGGCAACTGGTCAGCTATGAGCTGGCTTTCTGCGTGGCGGATATCTCCGCGGCCAAGGCGTTTAATCGTTACGCTCTCCAACTTGGGCAGAGTGAGATAACGAATCAAATTTCTCTCAGCTTCAGTGCTGAAATCATACAAGCTGTGCTACAGAGATTGATCTCTCGGTCAGTCGATGTCGGCATGGATAGAAATCGCTTGCTCGATTTTTACGCCAGGCCGACAGTTAACCTGCTGCTGGACACCTATCTAAGTTCCGATTCTCTCGCCGGCATCGGTCAAGAAATCACCGAAAAGAATCTGCAGCGTCTCCCCTCTAATCTGGATGAGGAGAAAGAACTGGTGCGAGAAACTTTTTTCCGCTTTGCCAACGATGTGGTGATGCCGCTGGCAGAATGCATCCACCGCGAAGACCAGGACATTCCTGATACCATCCTGCGGCCTGCGGCTGCGCTTGGTTGTTTCGGCACCTGCATTCCCGAACGCTTCGGTGGCTTGCAACCAGACAATAGCGCGGACAGCCTCGGCATGATTGTGGTTACCGAAGAACTCTCCAGAGCTTCGCTGGGCGCCGCAGGAAGTCTGATTACCCGCCCCGAGATCGCGGCTCGTTCCCTGTTAAGCGGCGGCACCGAAGCGCAACAGCAAAAATGGCTACCCAAACTCGCGGCCGGCGAACTGCTCTGCGCCATTTCCATTACCGAGCCTAACACCGGCTCTGACGTCGCGGCAGTCTCCCTCAAGGCAACGCCCACGGCAGGCGGTTGGCTACTTAACGGCAGCAAGACCTGGTGTACCTTCGCCGGTCGCTCAGAATTGATCGTAGTACTTGCCCGCACGAATCCGGATCGATCATTGGGCCACAAGGGCTTGAGCCTCTTCATTCTGGAGAAGCCAGCCTATCCCGGACATCGTTTCAAACACGAGCAGGAACAGGGAGGGTCACTGAGTGGCAAGGCCATCGCGACCCTGGGTTATCGTGGCATGCATTCTTATGACTTGTTCTTCGAAGACTACTTCCTGCCCGCGGAAAATCTCATCGGCGAGGAGCAGGGAGAAGGCAAGGGCTTCTATTACACCATGGCCGGTTTTGCCGGTGGCCGTATTCAAACCGCTGCCCGCGCCACCGGCGTGATGCAGGCAGCATTCGAAAGCGCCTTGAGCTATGCCAAGCAGCGCCAGGTCTTTGGCAAGGCAGTGAGCGACTATCAACTTACCCAGGTAAAACTGACCCGAATGCTGGCCACCCTAACTGCGGCTCGGCAATTTAGTTATGCCGTGGCCGAGCTAATGGACGCAGGTGCCGGCCAGATGGAGGCGAGTCTGGTAAAACTCTTTGCCTGTCGTGCTGCCGAATGGGTAAGCCGTGAAGCCATGCAGATTCATGGCGGCATGGGCTATGCGGAAGAGACTGCCGTCAGCCGCCTGTTTGTCGATGCACGAGTACTCTCCATCTTCGAGGGAGCAGAGGAAGTGCTCGCTATAAAAGTCATAGCACGAGAACTGATCGAAAAAGCCTAGGAATACGACATGCCCTTCGATGCTGAAAAATTACTAAACCGAAAATTCAACACCATTCGTCGCACCTACACCGAAAAAGACTGCATGTTATACGCGCTCGGTGTGGGTATGGGAATAGATCCCCTGGATGAAGAATGCCTGCGTTTCGTCTACGAAGACGATCTGAAAGTCTTGCCGAGTCAATCGGTGATGATGGCGCATCCCGGGTTTTGGGCGAAGGAGGAAGACACCGGCCTCGACTGGGTTAAGGTTTTACATGCCGGTCAGGAAATTATCATGCATCAGGCGCTTCCAACTTCCGGTACGGTCGAAGCCACCACGCGAGTATCTGAAATTATCGACAAGGGCGAACGTATTGGCGCGCTGATCGTCACCGATCGAGTCGTACGCGATGTGGAGACTGGCGAAGATCTCTGCACGCTGGTCACTACAATTCTGGCCAGAGGCGATGGTGGTTTCGGCGGTAAGCGCATGGCGACACCGAAGATAGATGTGGTGCCTAACACCGAACCAGATGACGTTTGTGATTTACCCACCTTGCCACAGCAGGCATTGCTGTATAGATTATCCGGCGATTTTAACCCCTTGCACGCCTCGCCCAGCGTCGCCCGCGACGCCGGGTTCAAGGCGCCGATTCTGCATGGGCTGTGTACGCTCGGTGTGCTGACCCATGCCTTGATGAAAACCTGCTGCGATTATCAGTCATTAAGATTCAAACGCATGCGCCTGCGTTTTACAGCTCCGGTTTATCCTGGCGAAACCATACGCACCGAGATCTGGCGCAACGGAAATGAGGTGGCCTTTCGCTGTAAGTCATTGGAGCCGGATAGAATTGTTATAAGTAACGGCTATCTGTTGGTTGAGTAGAAGCAAGGAGATTGACGTTGCAAAGGTTGCTAAGTGGATTGCGTGTCGTCGAAGGAAGTGCATTTATTGCCGCGCCTTCTGGCGGTATGACGCTGGCGCAACTGGGCGCGGATGTGATTCGCTTCGATCAGATCGGTGGCGGTATCGACTATCGACGCTGGCCCATCACCAAAACCGGCAGGAGTCTTTACTGGCATAGCCTCAATAAGGGCAAGCGTTCCATCGCTGTCGATTTCAGAAAATCAGAAGGCCAGGAAATACTCTCTCGACTCATTACCGCACCTGGTGAAAACGCAGGTCTGTTCGTTAGCAATTTTCCAGCGCGGGGATGGCTGGCGGATGAAAAATTGCGGGCCCGCCGCAAAGATTTGATCTATCTGAATCTCGCCGGTGATCGGCATGGTGGCAGCGCATTGGATTACACGGTGAACTGTAAAGTTGGCCTGCCTATGCTCAGTGGTACCGGTGATGCGCCAGTTAACAATCCTTTTCCAGCCTGGGACGTGATCGCCGGCCAACATATCGCCCTGGGTCTGTTAACGGCCGAACGTCATCGCCGTCTTAGCGGAGAAGGACAGTTTGTCAAATTAACGCTGGCCGACGTGGCATTAGCGACGATGGGTCATCTGGGCTATATTGCCGAAGCCGAAATGAATGGCGAAGGACGACAGAGTGTGGGCAATCACATATTCGGAACCTTTGGCCATGACTTCGTCTGCCGTGATGGCGAGCGCGTCATGATCGTGGGCGTAAGCCCTAATCAATGGCAAGCCATCATTCAGCTTACCCAGAGCGCAGAAGCAGTCGATCAATTGGCCGGCAGGCTGAACCTGAATTTCAAGAATGAAGGCGATCGCTTCGAGGCCCGTGATCAACTCAGGGAACTGTTCGAGCCTTGGTTCATGCAACATGATTTTTCCCAGGTAAAAGAAGCATTGGATCGGGCGGGTGTCTGCTGGGGGCCCTATCAGAGCATTCAACAGCTAGTGGAAAACGATATCGACTGCTCCGAAGATAATCCGTTGTTTGATAGAGTTGAACAACCGGGCATCGGTACCTATCTAATGCCCTCGAATCCGCTCGATTTCACTGGCGTCGAGCGTGAGTCTGTCAGGCCGGCGCCGCTGCTCGGACAACATACCGACGAAATTCTGGCTGAGTTACTGGGCTTGAGTAGTGCCGAGATTGGACAGTTGCACGATGGTGGAATCGTAGCGGGCGCGGAAGAGTCCGGGACGGAGTAGAGCGGGGGCCCAGAGCTGCCCTAGCTTACCCAACCGCCAGCCAGGGGAATAACCTGCCCCACCATATGCCTGCACTTCTCACTAGCAAGGTATGCGGCCAACTCTGCGGTCTCATCGGCGGCGCCAATTTTGTTCGTTGGCAAATTTCGTTTTACGTGATCCAGAAACTTTTCATCGTCGAGAATGTCATCGGGGTAATAGGTATTGTTGTTGATGTAGTTCTGGGCGATGGCGTTGACATGGACATTATTGCGCGCCATCTCTAATCCAACGGCCTTGATGAATCCGTTTTGCGCTCTACGCGCGGCGCAATAAGCGGCGTTATTGGCAATTCCCATGTAACGATCGATACAGGTGATCAGCGCCGTTCTCTTCATGTGTATTTCCTTGTTCTGTATTTTCTCAATCTGTATTTCCGCAATTTAGATTCTCCCTTGTCTCCAAATCGGCTGCCGGAGTAACGATTCGCCGAGAGATAATCATTTTGATTCCACAGATGCTTTATTCCTACACCTTCTGATTTTCGAGACGATTCAATTCCAGCAAATGTTTTACAAATTTCTCCAGTGTTTCATAGGGCTGGCACCCAACCACCATCAGTTCATTAGCGTAAAAAGTCGGAACACCGGTGACTCCGGTCTCTCGCGAACGCCGCCAGTCTGCGTCTACCTGATCCCTGAATTTTCGATTCTCGACGACATCTCTTGCGATTGCCGCATCGAGACCTGCCGACTCGGCAATCTTCACTAACTCGTCAATATCGGCGATGTTCACGTTGTCGTCAAAGTAGGCCATATACAGTTTGTCGTGAATCGCCGCACCGCCTTCCTGGGTATCAGCCCATTTGCCTAACTCCTGGGCGAGACGGCTATTATAAGTATGGGTCCTATCCCCATAGGGCAGTCCGGCTTCTTTCATCAGGCCCTGTAGTCGTTCCTTAATGGGAGTAATATCCCGTCCGGCAAACAGCTCGGCCAGGGACTTTCCTTCCGGCGGGGTTTCCGGATGCAGGGGAAAGTGAATCCAGCGAATGTCCACTGGATAATTAGATTTAAGTTTTTCAATACTCACGGTACTGAGATAACACCAGGGTCAGACGTAGTCAGTGAATACGTCCAGAACGACTTTATTCATATTGATGATCTCGAATTAGTCTCTATAGTCAGCTCGGTCAAGCGCTCCGCCATCGTTCCCAAACACTGCTAATTGCTGAATATGGAGTATACTGCGGGGCGGCTTTCACGATACTCCAGTCCATTTTACCCCGTGGTATCGTAAAGTAAGCACTAACGACTACAACATCAAATTTGAAGAGGAGGGTTCCATGCGCAAATTTATCGCATTGGCCGCCGCAGCGACTGCATTACTCGTGTCTCAACTGACTTCCTATGCCCAGAATTCTGATGGAGCCCTGGCCATTATAGTACCGGGAGGAGGCACTTACAGCCGTGCTACCTCCCTCGATTCCGAGGTCGCTCAGCAATTTTATGATCAGGGCCTGCGCATGGCCTGGGGTTTCTATTTCCCGGAGTCCATCGCGTCCTATCAGGAAGCATCGCGACTGGAGCCAGGCAATCCCATGCCGTATTACGGTCTCGCCCACGCGGCAGGCCCTAATCCTAATAGCCGTTATCAACGTTTGCCGGATGACCCACAGGGCGCTGGACTGGCAGCGATCCGCAAGGCACTGGAGCTGATTAACAACGGCAGCCAGGTGGAGCGGGAGATGATCAACGCGCTGTTCGTGCTCTATAACAAGGATGCGATTCCTGACCACACCGAGCGCGATTTTGCCTTCCTTGACGCCATGCGTAACCTGCATGCCAAATATCCAGATGACGCAGATATCGGCGCCTTGTTTGCAGAATCCTACATGAACACAACCCAGTGGGACTACTGGGATATAGATGGTGCGGCGAAGGGTGGTACCGCAGAAGCCCAGGCTGCCCTGGAAGCGGCTATGCGTTCGCAGCATGATCATCCCGGCGCCAACCATCTTTATATCCACCTGATGGAGGCCTCCGCACAGCCGGAGTTGGCCATGCCAGCGGCGCAGAAACTGGAGGGCACCTTGCCTATTTCCGGGCACATGGTACATATGCCGGGTCATATCTACCTGCGCGTTGGCGAATACGAGAAGGCCATCGATATCAATGAGCGTTCACAGATCGTCGACCTGCAGTTTGCCGAGATCTGGGGCGACACCAATTTCCCCATGATCGGTACCTACGCCCTGTCCCATAAAGTCCACGCGCCTCACGCCCTGGACTTCGTGCGCTATGCCAACTACTTGCAGGGAAACTACGAGGCTTCCGCAGAGGCCGCGAATCGCAATGCAGCCAATGTGGGTGCCGGCGGCCGTCGTGGCCAGAAAACAATTGCCCATTCCTGGGTCGTTGACAAGATTTTTGGCAATTGGGACAAGATTCATGGCGATAATGCTGCCAACAGCCAATCCGAAACCCCGTACCTGAAGGGTATGTGGAGTTATGTGATGGGTAGCGCCCATGTAGCAAAGGGGCATATGGGGGCTGCGGAAACAGAGCTGGCCAATATTCGTACGCAGATGGCGGCCGATGGTGTCAACGACAATGGCGTGGCGCCAACCCCGGCGTCACATGTGCTGAATTTGGCCGCCCACGCCCTTAACGGTGAAATCGAGGAAGCCAACGGTAATCTGGATGCCTCCATCGCGCATTACAACGTGGCCATCGAATTGCAGGACAATCTCAACTATACCGAGCCACCAGACTGGACCCAGTCTGTTCGCCTCTACCTGGGTGCGGTCTTGCTGGAAGCTGGCCGTGCCGCCGATGCGGAAGCGGTTTACATGAAAGACCTGCAGTGGAATCAGCAAAATGGCTGGACCACATTCGGCCTGTACCAGGCCGTGCAAGCCCAGGGTAAGACCCAGCAAGCCGCAGTCGTGGAGCGGCAGTTCCAGTCGTTTTGGCGCAATGCCGATATTGAGCTGGAGAGATCACGGCTGTAGTGTCCAATGAGGTGTCGGGGAACCACCCCGGCATCTCACTTTCAGTGCCTCATACCCAAAAGTACAATCGATCAAGCGTGGGGCAGCAATCCTTATAGCGCATTGCCTCTATCGCTCTACTCGTACCTGAGCACCATTGCCGGTCGCACTCGGGCGCTCTTCCATGACTGGGAGACCACTGCAAGCACAGCAATCAGTACTGACAACAGAAAGCTCACTATAAATGGCATGGCACCAAACTCTGTGCGCGCGGCAAACATGCTGACATAGGTATTGCCAATCAGGTAACCCACCGGCCAGGCAAAAACATTGGCAATGAGAATGGGTTTGGCGAAATCCAGAAGCAGCATTCTTAACAGCCTGCCGCTGCTGGCGCCCATGACCTTTCTGATGCCAACTTCCTGGCGGCGGATATTGGTGATGAATGTGGCATTACCTAATAGGCCAATGCTGGCGATTAAAAATCCGAATACAGATAGTGTGCCGATAGCCGCGCTGATTCCCAGGAACAGGTTGTAGGCTTGATAGAACAGGTTGTCCACAAAATCACGCTTTAGTGCCACGTTCGGCATTAGCTGATTCCAGGTATCGTCAATATGTTGCAGCGAATCGTTAACATTATTCTTGGAGATCTTGATGATCATGGTATTGGCACTGTCGGGCATAAGGTAGACAATATTTCCTTGCACGCCGAAGCTGCCAAAATCGACGAACTGATATTTCTGCGCGCCGATGGCCCCGATTACTACTAACTCGATCGCCATCTCGTTCTCAATTGTAGGCGGGCCCATGTGCCTATAAAGAGTTGCGCCGATCACCTCCATGGCATTTTCGTGTCCAAAGGCCTGCGCTAGATCATCGTCAATCAACACTGAAAATGGACCGCTGGTCGGTGACAGATCGGCGAAGTTGGGAAAGCGGTCATTGCTGCGCTCTCGGGAAAAATTCCGGCCGCCAATAAAGGGCACGTCCATCGTCTCCGTAAATTCATAGCCGACACTAAAAGTGGCCGCCTCGATGGTTGCTGCGTTCAAGTCCGACGATTCAGACAGGCTAGCGGATGACATGCTGATGTCCCAGGGTCGAATGGCTACCTGGGTGACGGAAAGAATGCCCGGGTGCTGTTTCAATTGTGTGACCAACAGATCGGGGTCTACCGAAAAAGTACTGACCGGAGTGATAACAATAATTTTCGGATCCGCCACATCGCCATCGAGTTGCTGACTCATCGCCACATTTTGCGCGAACATCACCATGGCAAGAATCATCAGGGTGCCGGAGATGAAGAACTGTACTCCCACCATCGTGGCACGCAATCTTCCCGAGTAACCGCTGGAGCCCTTGGGACGCAGCATGGAAACCAGCGGTACGGTCGCGGTACGCAGCGCCGGGTAACCACCAGCAATTGCGACGGTGACAATCACTACCACGGTAATTGCAAGCCACAGGGACGAATCCAGTAACATAGCGGGACCGACGCCAATCATGCCGGCGGATTGCAGATTTGTGAGCAGCCCGAACATGACCCCGAGAACTATCAGTAAGGCGAAGCATACGAACAGGAAGCTTTCATAGCAGTACTGAATAATCAACAGGCCGCGCTTGGAGCCAAGAATTTTCTGCACACCAATTTCCTGGCTCCGCAAGGACAGCTGAGCGATAACCAGATTAGAGTAGTTCAGGCAACCGATCATGAGTACCAAGGCGCCGGCGACGATAAGAACATTGACAATACTAAAACCGCCGGTGACAAATGAGAGGGTCGCCATCATCAGTTCGTTCACCGGAATCAGCTCGTAGGTCATAAACTCAGCTCTTTCTTCAGGTATGTTCAATTTGACGAATTCATCGAGTTGCCGATGGAAGGCGTCCTGGTCGAAGTCCATGCCTTCCGGTATTTCGATATAGACATAGTCCGATTGGTTGCCCCAATTATCTACATCGGGATTGAGTCCGACATCGATTCTGCGTTGGCGCCGGGCCCGTTCCTGAATATCCATGGGGATGAATAATTCGGAATTGAATAGAGCGATAGCTGAATTCAGGTGGGAAGGGTACTCGGAGGTTTTCGCTACCGCGGCAATGACGACATCATCCCGGTTTGAGAGCAGCATGCGCTCGCCAACGACGTCCGTTCGACCAAAAAGGCGCAGAGCCGTGACTTCTGTGATCATTACCGAATTCGGTGGCAGTGCCTCTCCTGGTGCTAAGCCAGACAATGTTTCCAGTGGGAAGATATCGAAGAAACGATCTTCCACATAACGGACGGCGACGGAATGCGCTTCACCGTCGATGGTGACATCCTCAGATGATCCACCACTACTGCCGCGAACGATGTTTGGTATTTCAGGGAAATAGGCCCGCAAATAGCGTGAAGCGGGTTCATTGACAATGGGGAAGCCGTCGGGCCCGCCCAATTCGCCTGTATTGCGCATCACCAGGTTATAAATTCTGTCTGCATTAGGAAAATGCTGGTCGAAGCTGTCGGTATAGTTGGAAATAAGGACAGCACTAATAAAGCAGACAAAGCCAAAACCAAGGCTGAGAAAACTGATAACCGTATGCAATTTGAAGCGAAGCAGGGCTTTAACTGCCATCTTGTTAAAATGCGCTAACATGGCCAACATGGGTAGTCCCCTCATCCTTCTGCTTGTTCGAAAGCTGAATTGCCTGCAACTACTGAGAGCTTGGACTGGCCGCCTGCCACTACCTGCCCATCCAACATGCTAATGATGCGGTCGGCTCGCTCGCCATGTTGCGGAGAATGGGTCACCATGAGAATCGTTACGCCCCTTTGCTGTAACATTCTCAGCATGTTCATTACGTCCTCACCGTTCTTGGTGTCCAGATTACCCGTGGGCTCGTCGGCGAGGATTAGCTTGGGATCGCCCACCACAGATCGTGCCACCGCGACCCGTTGTTGTTGACCACCGGATAGTTCCTGAGGCTTGTGTTTTGCACGGCTTTCCAGGCCCACCAGCTCCAGTGCTTCGTCGACTTTCGCGCGGCGCTCTTTCCTGGAGAGGCCCAGGTAAAGCAAAGGCAGATCGACATTCTCATGGACGCTGAGGTCATCGATGAGATTGAAGTTCTGGAAGATGAATCCGATATTGTGTTTGCGTACGTCCACCAGCTCGTTCTCGGAACGGCTACCCACTTCTTCCCCGTTAAACCAATATTCGCCACCGCTTGGGGAGTCGATCATGCCTACTATATTGAGCAGCGTAGACTTTCCACAACCAGAGGGCCCCATCACGGCAACAAATTCGCCCTTGCCAATATGGATGTTTACCTGATCCAGCGCCGTCGTTTCCATGTAGGCGGTGCGGTAAACTTTGCTTAAATTCTTAAGTCTTATCACGGTTCAATCCTCAGTTATCAATTTTCCGGCAATCAGCTATACATGAGACGGAGCAGGTACTGCTTTTGTTACAATGGGTCTTGTTTAGATGCATGAGGAGCCGAAAATGGATGCATCTATTGATTTTTGAATACTCCGAGGCATTAATTGATTGGAGACTAATATAGTGAGACACCCATGAAAATCAACACATTTGGCAGAATTCCAGGCAGATCAATCTTCTATTTCATTCTCACCTGGACCAGTTTGTCAATGCTCGAGGTGACGGCCCAGGAGCACTTTAATCCCAAGGGCACCGCAGCCAGCAGCTTTACCTCGGCGCTGCAGGCAGAACTGCGACAAAGCCTGCCGTTCGAGGATGTCAGAGATTTCGAAGAATCGCGCCGCGGATTTATCGCGGCGCCCCAGTCCCGTCAAATAGTCGCAGCCAATGGCAATATCGTATGGGATATGGCTCGCTATGACTTTCTTCTGGATGGGACCGATTACGACAGCATCCACCCGTCGCTGCAACGCCAGGCCACCTTGAATATGAATTTCGGCCTCTATGAGGTGGTGCCGGATTTTATTTATCAGGTGCGCGGATTCGATCTGGCGAACATGACCCTGGTTAGGGGCGAAACCGGCTGGATTCTGTTCGATGTATTACTCACCAGCCAAACCGCCGCTGCGGCCCTGGCCCTGGCGAACCAGCAATTAGGTGAATTACCGGTACGCGCGGTAGTGTATTCCCATTCCCACGTCGATCATTTCGGTGGTGTGCGCGGTATTATCACCGAAGCAGAGGTGCAGGCCGGCAGCGTTCAAGTCATTGCGCCTTTGGGTTTCATGGAGGAGGCAATTGCGGAAAATGTTTATGCCGGCAATGCGATGTCGCGCCGGGCAGGACTTCAGTATGGTCGCGTGATTCCGTCCAGCCCCTTCGGCCAGGTGGACTCTGCTATCGGTAAAGGGCTTGCCGCCGGCACCACCGGGCTGATCGCACCCACCCTGGTTATAGAAGACGACTTCGAAGAACACATTATCGATGGTGTTCGCATCATCTTCCAGAATACGCCTGGTACTGAGGCGCCAGCTGAGATGAATGCCTGGTTCCCTGAGCAAAAGGTATTCTGGGCGGCGGAAAATATCACCGCGACTATTCATAACATCTATACCCTCAGAGGCGCGCTGATCAGAGACGCGCTGGTGTGGTCCAAACAGATCAACGAGGCGCTATACCGGTATGGCATGCAAGCGCAAGTAATGGTTTCCTCCCACAACTGGCCGCGCTGGGGTAACGACCGCATTCAGCAAATCATGCGCGCGCAGCGGGATGCCTATGCCAATCTGAACAATCAAGTGCTTAATCTGGCAAATCAGGGCGTAACAATTAACGAGATTCACAACGAATATAAAGTTCCGCTGAGCCTGCAACAGCAATGGAACGTGCGCCAGTATCACGGTTCAGAATTTCATAACTCACGCGCAGTGATTAATCGCTATCTTGGCTACTGGGATGGAAATCCGGCCACGCTGGCCCCATTATCCCCAGCCGATTCGGCGCCTCTGTATGTGGAGATGATGGGTGGTGCCGATGCCATACTCGACCGCGCACAGGGTTTGCATGACGAGGGGCAGTATCGTCTTGCCATGGAGATTCTCAACAAACTGGTTTATGCGGAGCCGAATAACTCCGCCGGCAAAGATTTGTTGGCCGCCGTATTCGAGCAATTGGGCTACCAGTACGAAAGCGCCAGCATGCGTAATGTGTTTTTGTCTTCCGCCCAGGAATTACGCAATGGAGCACCGGTCATCGGCGCTCCCCGTGGCACCAGTCCCAGCCTGGCTCGCGCCATGACTACGGCGCAATGGTGGGATGCAGTGGCAATCCGCGTCGATAGTAGTAAGGCCGATGCGTTTAACTTCACTATCAATTTCATTACAGCCGACACCGGCCAGCGTTTCGTGATTGAAATGAGTGGTGGTACGTTAACAAGTATCGAAGGATATGCTGCAGAAAATGCCGATGTAACAATCACGATGAATCGATCCGATCTGGAGACGGTCATCATGGGTCAGGCCACGTTAGCGAGCCAGTTACAGGCCGGCATTGGCAGCGTGGAGGGTAATCAGGGGGTGTTGTTGCAACTGGTGTCGGTACTGGTGGATTTCAGTCCGGGCTTCGAAGTGATGCCGGGAACGGTTCAGCCGAGGAATTAGAATCAGACCCCGAAACGAGGAGACAGAAACAGGAATAGAAGCTAGCGCTGCACGGTGTCGGGGGCCGGACTGAAACCCAACATCGGCTCTCACAAACAATTCATGAAACTATTTTGGAGCCGAACATAATGCCAAGCTAAAACACGCCGTTTTTTGGCCTCGTCTTTGAGCTTTTTGTTGAAACCTCATTGCTTATAAATGTATCAATAGCCAATATTACGTCATCTCCAAAATTATATTTGGCATATTTCCAAGTTTTAATTGATTCAGGATTGGAAAGAAATCGTCTCTTTAGGGTGCTGTCGTCTAGCTCAGTTTTAATATCAATGCCATGAAACTGACTGTACCCCGTCAGCCCCAGTTGGACATAATCATCTGATTGCTTAAGAGACAC
>CAJXIY010000063.1 GCA_913054495.1 uncultured Gammaproteobacteria bacterium
TGGCGACATCGGTAATGTGTTGACTGAAAACACCTTCAAGAGTTTTTCCGATCCGGTGCCCGCGACCGTAGCGACGCTGGAAAGACAGGCTGCTGCCGAGTCTGAACCGGCACGCAAGGCCGAACTCACCGAACGTCACCGGGTGCAACTCGAATACATGAACGCCATCGCTGAGGTGCAGCCCACACCTCCAAACATTACCCTCGAAACAAAGATGACGCTGTTTCAGGTGGTCGCCAATGGCAGCCGGGAAATTCAGCTGCGACATTTCGGCCGTGCCCACACTGGCGGCGATGTGGTGATCTATTTGCCCCAGGAGAAAGTGGTGTTCACCGGTGACATGATGTTGCCCGGCCTCGCCTATATGGGTGATGGCCATGTCGATGAGTGGCCCGCAAGCCTGGAGGGATTAAAAACCCTGGATTTCGATATCTGGTTACCAGGCCATGGCCCGGTGATGCGTACGCGGGATCCGATCGACAATTTCCAGGCCTATCTGCGGGATTTGTGGGACAAGGCTTCCGCGCTGCACCGCCGAGGCGTGAGTGCCGAGGAGGCGGCGCAGCAGCTCGATATGACCAACCATTCCATGGTCAGGGCGGTGGGAGTCGATCCCCGGGCAATACGCCGCATCTATGCGTTACTGAGTAACTGATCTTGTCTTGCACTCGACTGAAAGCTTTTCGACAGCCTGCTAGGTGTCGGAGTAATGGGCCGACACCGGGATCGGGGTCAGCGTGCTAGTCGAGGGTACGATATGGCGCCACCAGATAAGGCTTGTTGCTGTAGCTGTCGATGATAGCCTGCATCGCCGTCACCCCTAAATCCTGTCTCACGCTGAGGTGAGAGTAGGAAGTGATCTGGGTCATCATGATGCCGATCATGTTTTCCACTGGATCGACCCAGAAAATTGTGCCCCAAGCTCCGCCCCAGGTGAAAGTGCCTGGGGTTAGCGGGTCTCTTGCCTTACCGGCATCGTTCACTATGCCGAACCCCAGGCCGAAGGTATAACCCGGTCCGCGAATGTAGACATCGTTATCACCGCTGTGATTGCTGATCATCAGGTTAATGGTCTTAGGGCTTAACAACCTCACTCCGTCCAAGGCGCCTCCATTCAACAGCATTTGACTGAAGCGCCAATAATCGGCGGCAGTGGACGAGAGTCCGGCAACGCCGCCGAAGTAGCTGGTCTCTCTGTATTCCGGTGCTCGTGCCAATTCGATGGTCTGGTTCTCTCCCGTGGGTTTGTACACAGTGGCAATGCGGTGGACCTTGTCCCGCGGCACGATGTAGAAAGTATCATGCATCTGTAAGGGATCGAGAATTCTCTCCTGTAGGAAATCCACCAATGGCTCACCGGAGATACGTTCCACCAACAGGGCAACATAGTCGGTGGAGCTACCGTATAGCCAGTCATCCCCAGGATGAAAATTCAATGGCAGGGGTGCGCGTTTAAGTAGTGTCGCTTCCAAAGTTGCTGCCCGTGGCATCAACGCCAATTCTTCTTCGCTGAGCGCATCCCGGTTCGGGTCCAGGCCCGAAGTATGGGATAAGACATGACGGAAGGTGATCGGTCGCTTGGCGGTCATGCGATATGAGCCGCCCTCATCATTCACGATCACAGCCTTGCCTTCCAGCTCTGGAATCCAGTCGGTGATCGGGTCGGTCAGCAGGAAGCGACCTTCCTCGTACAGCATCATCAGGGCTGTGGTCACGATCGGCTTGGTCATGGACATGATGACGAAAATAGCATCGTCGGTCATCGCCTCGCCGGTTTCTTTGTTTTTCCAGCCCTGGGATTCGAGATGAATTATTTTGCCATTGCGTGAAATCAATGCGACCGTACCGGCCAGCATATTGCCGTCGATATAGCGTTGCATGGCGGCAGATAAACGCTGCAGACGTTCCGAAGAGACGCCGACATTTTCGGGTTTATCCAGGGGCAGGCCTTCCGCTAGCGAGGTTTGGAGAAAGCCCAGCACCAGCAGGCAGGCAGTGATGGTTCGAAGTTTCTGGCCAAGGTGTTTCGATGGAATAAAGAACACGGGGAACTCCTGGTTACTATTAGAGTAGATCTGCCAGTATAAAGGACAGCGGCAAGATTTGACCACCGCCTAATTTTGTTTCATTCTCTGCCAATTTTCTGGCCGAGCTTCTTCCGCTGATAATCGGTGGAGAACATCTCAGCCACGAGAGCAAGGAATCTCCATGACCGAACCAGTGAAAGACGATCCCGCCCACCCCATATTCTTGCAGGGCGGACACAACGCCGGTGATCTGGTGGAAGCACATCGGTGGAAAATCCTGCGGCAGGAGCTTGGCCTGGTGGAAGTCGATGCCCATCTGCCAGATCACTTGCGGAATCCACGAGATCAACTGTTCGGCGGTTTTACCGGCGTCTACGTCGACATGATTTCCATTTATACCGCGCGCACGCTGTTTGATGCTAAAAACGCCTTGCAGTGGTCAGCCACCGTCAATATGCGTATCGATTATTTCGCACCGGTGCTGGGACCACGGTTTTTGCTGAAGGGAGAGCTGATCAAGGATGGCAGAAGCACCTGCCTGGTGGCGACTCATTTCAATGATATGCAGGGCAATAAATTAGTCTACGCAATCACCACATTGCGCAAGAGCAAGTAAGCTCCCAGGCTTCGGCAGGTGCTGGGCGATGCGGGTAAGAAAAAGCCGGCACCGTGAGACAGTCACGGGCCGGCTTTTTTGTGCCTGGTTTTCTACATATTGTAGCCAGTCTCGTCGTGGTCTGTGATATCGAGGCCAACCTGTTCCTGCTCTGCCGTTACCCGAATCCCGGAGGTGACAACGCCCACCAGTTTTAACAGCACAAAGGTGACGATGGCTGTATAAATCGCCACCGCGGCGATACCCGTCACTTGAACCATACTCTGGGATGCCATGGTCATGCCCTCGGCATAGCCATTGCCACTTAGAATGCCAAGCTGATCCGACACCAGAATCCCGGCGAGAAAGGTACCCACCATGCCGCCGATGCCGTGGACCGGGAATACATCGAGGGCATCGTCAATCTTGATGACTTGCTTTAGATAATTGGTGGCAAAATAGCAGATTACACCACCGCTTAGTCCTACTAACAGGGCACCGGCCGGGCCTACAGAACCGGATGCGGGGGTAATGGTCGCGAGGCCGGCAACCATACCGGTAATCGCCCCCAAACCACTCGGCTTACCATGTTTGATCCATTCTATTAGCATCCAGGTTAGGGCACCGGCCGCTGCCGACATATGAGTCGCCAACAGCGCCATGCCGGCGGTGCCGTCGGCGGCGAGTGCGCTGCCGGCGTTAAATCCAAACCAGCCCACCCAGAGCATGGCAGCGCCGGTAAAGCTCATAGTCAAATTGTGCGGCATCATCGGTGTGCTTAAGAACCCCTCCCGTTGACCGATGACCAAAGCCGTTACCAGGGCAGCGACACCGGCCGTCACATGCACCACCGTGCCACCGGCGAAATCGATGAGGCCCATCTGACCCAGCCAGCCACCGCCCCAAACCCAGTTCGCGACGGGAAAGTAGACCACCAGAGTCCACAGCGAGCTGAATAGCAACATGGAGGAAAATTTAATGCGTTCGACAAATGCCCCAACCACCAGCGCAGGCGTGATGATGGCGAAGGTCATCTGGAAGGCCGAGAACACGGTTTCGGGAATATCCCCGGTCATGGAATCCACCACGACACCGTTGAAGAACATCTTGCTGAGCCCGCCCCAGTAAGCCGATTCGGAGGGACCGAAGGCGATGCTATAGCCCACTACCAGCCATAGCAATGAAACCACTACGGCGATGGCAAAGCATTGCATCAGCACCGAGAGAGCATTCTTGGTTCGCACCAGGCCAGCATAGAACAGTGAGAGGCCGGGCAGGGTCATGAACAGAACCAGCGCCGTAGAGGTCATGATCCAGGCGGTATTGGCCCCGTTAAGATCCCCATCCTGCGCCGCCGCTAGCGTTGGCAACAGCAGTAGGGCCAGGGCTATAAGCATTTTTGGTTTGAAGCTTTTTATTTTCATTGTTGTTTACCCCCTCTAGAGGGCATTGTCGCCAGTTTCACCGGTTCTAATTCGGATCGCTTGCTCAAGGTTGGTGATAAATATCTTCCCGTCTCCAATCTGGCCGGTGTTGGCGGCACTGCAAATTGCATCCACCGCCTTATCCACGAGGCTGTCCGGGACCGCAAAATCGAGTCTGGATTTGGGAAGATAGTCGATAACATATTCCGCTCCGCGGTAAAGTTCGGTGTGTCCCTTTTGTCTACCGAAGCCCTTGACTTCAGAAAGAGTCATGCCGCTAACACCTATTTCCGATAATGCCTCACGCACGTCATCGGATTTAAAGGGCTTAATTATTGCGGTGATTAGTTTCATTGTTCTACTCCTGCATGTAGATGAATCGCTCGCTGACAGTTCCTGAATCCTGCTTTGTTTTAGATGGCACAATTCATTAGAGAAGCGGCAAAAACTTTAACACGGCGATCAATAAAGCACCAATTTGGTGCCTTGCACCAGCTCGGGGTCAGCATCCACCCATGGACCGGTACGGGAATCCAGTTTTTTGATAAAAAAATGGGGGTAGTTACTCATCGGGAGGGAGTTGATGAGTGACTACCCCCTAGTGGGGAGGGCCTGCTTATGCAACAACACGTTGCTGAATACTTTGTACCGATTGAATCAAGGGCAGCATCACCAGGAAAAACAGCGCCAGGGATGACAAGCCCAGTACATTCAACGCGATTTCCAAACCCTGGGTCTGTGCTACATATCCAATCAGGGGTCCGGTGGCAATGAAGGACAGACGAAACAGGAAACTGGTAAACGAATTCGCGCTAGCACGAAATTCGCTGGGTACCCTGCGATTAAGGGCATTTACCAGAATGACCTGATTAAGTCCGCGGCCGACAAAGATCAATAGTCCCATGGCAATACCAACCCAGCCCTGCATCCAGGCCATGCCGAAATGACCTATCACCGGTAGTGTGGCGATCAACCCGAGGGCGAATATCGCGCCCTGCCTGCGCTCAATGCGAAAACCGAACTGGTTCGCCGCAGCCACCGCAGCGCTTTGGGAAAACCACAACAAGCCGAACCAGGCCAGGGAGATACCGCGGGATTCCCAGTAGGGCTGCATTAGCCAGGCGACGTGAAAGCTGGCGAGGTTATACAGCGGTATTGCCACTACCACGTTTCGCAACACCGGATCTCCACGCAGCAGATGGCGTAGAATTTTAGTGATCTGCACCCGTCTCTCAGAATTGCCCTGGTCCCTATAGGGCGGTTCTACCAAGCGCAAAGCCAGGATCAAACAAGCCCAGGCGACAGCGGATTGAACCAGGATCATGATTTCGAAGGACCACATCGCCAGGGCACCTCCCAACAAGGCTCCCAGATCTTCTGCGCCGCTTCTGATAAAACCCAGGTTGGCCGGCCTTTGCTATGTTCGCTGCTCTGATTCCCCTGCAAAGCTTTCTGGGTGTCGTAGAGGACCGCTAGGTCAGCTTCTGATAGCAGACTGGCGGCAACCCCGGCACCAATTTCAAACACGATCAGGCTATTCAGATCGATGGCAAAATTCAGGTAAAAGTAAGCCAGTCCATGGCCAACGCTGCCGATCAGCAGGGCAGTACGGCGGCCAAAGAGGTCGGCGAAATAACCAGAAGGTGCCTCGAGTAACACGATGGTTGCCGCATAGATGGCCTGCAGATAAAAAATGTCCGCAAGACTCAATCCCTTCGACATAAAGAAAGGCACAATCACCGGTACTATCACCATGAAGCTATGGGAAAAAGCCAGGCCATAGATAGCAGGTATGTTTCTGTGCAGTTTTTCGCGCACAATAGTTCCCCAGTACCCGCAAAAATGTGCGGGTATCAATTTAATTTAGAGCAAAAAAAAAGACCTCTAGGTTTCTGGACTAAGAGGTCTTTTCTTGAATTCGATTGGTAATCGATTATTTGTCAGAAAATCACTCCAGGCAGGTCTCCCAATTTTTCACCACGCGCTGGCAAAACGAATGACCTGGCAGGGTCATCGCCGTTAGCATGTTGAATGTAATTGTATGTATGCACTTGCTGTTCATGTGGTTCACAAATGTAAAAATCAGATGCGCGGCATTGTATGCCAATGAGGTTTTATGTCAACAATATTATTGAGTTTTCGATCAATTGTTTAAGAATAATTGCCAGGATAATGACTATCGAATGTGTCGGAATTAGAGGTGCTAGCTTCACGACCATCGAATGATAGTAATGATTGACAAGCGAATCCAAAATCACTGGCACGAAGTTCGGCCATGGCGTTGTAGAACGCGCCGGGTGAGCGGCGCCTCGATTGCTGAGTCGACTGGGGCCTCTAAGCCATCACTCCCAGTTACTGGGTAATTTTGTACAATGGTTGCCAATTGCTTATGTCGAAGGTCGTTCAGCTTCAATTCAGGCACATAGTCTAAAATTCAGGAAGCCTCGACTGTAACCTTTTCCGGCCTGGCTCGTCTTAACTGGAGATGTATCAGCGTATAATCGAAAAGTAATGACGATCGAAGCAATTCAATAATCAAATCGCGGGGAATGATAAAATGATCAAGAAAGCTGTGTTAGTCGCCATGGGCATTGTCCTAACCGGCTGCCTAATCACCGTAGACTCGGATTCTCGTCCGTTGCAAACTGTGTGGAACGAGACCGATGTGACCAGGTTACAGATAGGCGAAAGTGATCTGGATTGGGTGGAAACTACGTTTGGACATCCAGTCACTAAACTGAGCTATGCCGATGGCTCCGAAATCTGGAAATATCGGAATCGCTGGGAAAAAGACATTGAGGTCGGCTTGTTTCTGGTGTTCTCGGTAGATTTGGAAGAAGAAAGAACCGAAACCCTGTCCATCGAGTTCACCGACGGTGTGGTAAGCAACTACTGGATCGAAGAAGCTCGATTCTAAAAGCCCCGGTTCTAAAGACATTGACGCAATGGCCTGGCTGCATAGCGGTTAGGCTATTGTAGCTTTGTCAGCCAGGTTTCAAGATTATCCCAATCCAGTTTGAAGATGTGCCTGGCGCCCGGCACGATGGCGGCTTCGACGCGGGCTCCGGCAAGTTGCAGTAACTCCACCATCGCATCCATTCTGCGATTCCAACGAAAACTATCCTGTTCGCCGATGCGCAAGTAGATCGGCAAGCCGTTTAGCGACCCCAGAGAACTATCCAAGTCGATTCGCCCCGGCGTAGCCACCACGCCCAGATAAGCGGCGGGGTTTCGTGCCGCGATAGCTAGCGCGGCGCTACCACCACTGGAAATCCCCAGCAGCAGCGGCTTGCCCGCTTTTAGCCCGTGGGATGCGTGCAGCAGTTTAATCAGTTCGGGGAAGAGAGCGGAATTATCCGCCGAAAAGCGATTGCCGTCGGGCGAGATCGGCACGGCGATGGCCCAGCCACGATTGAGCAGCTCCTTGCCCAGCCAGAACTGCGCCCTGGCCATGAACTCATTGGATGAACCCCCGGATATCAGCAGTGCCAGCGGTGGAGTCTGTAGCGGCTCCTGGGGTTCAAAGAAGAGCACTTTCACTTCGGTGCCGTCTGCCAGCACCAGGAACTCCTCAGCCGACCACAAACCAGCAGATGCCAGCGCAATGGCCCAGAAAATGCCCAGGTTTTGTAGTATTTTCATGTTCGCTACGGCATTTGGATAAAGTCTCGATTTGCCCCGCAGTATAGCAACGAAAGCCATGGCTATTTAGCGTCATGCGATAAAATAGCACTTTAAGCCGTTGATTTTCTGGAAAACGTGCCACACAGGCTGCCGGCGATTAAACTGCTGTAACCTTTTCTCCCCATACCCGTCTTTATCTACAAATGTTGGCTGAATACAGGCAGGCTACAGAACAGCACCGGCAGCGAGTCTACTCCTTTGCCTACTATAGCCTGCGCGCCAAGGAAGACGCGGAAGATGTAACCCAGGAAGTCTTCATCAAGCTGTGGCAGCACTGGCAAAAAGTAGATCATGGCAAGTTAGGTGCCTGGCTGATGCGGGTGGCCCGTAACGCAGTGATCGACCACGTGCGCAAGCAGCGACCGGCACAGGCTAATCTCGACCATTACGCAGATGTTGATGATCAGGCCGGTAGGTCGGACGAGGCCAGTGAGATTGATCGGCAGATATTCAAGGATCAACTGCAGCTGGCTATCAAGTCCCTTGACGATCCATTTCGCAGCATTGTCGTGATGCGGGATGTGCAGGGACTGAATTACGCAGATATCCAAGCCAGCCTGAGTATAAGTGAAAGCCAGGTGAAGGTTTACCTGCATAGAGGACGACGAAAACTGAGAGCCAATACGCGACTTCGCCAACTGTTTGATGAAAACCTTGCTCAGAAATCGCGAGCAAATCAATCGCATTCCGGCAGCGACCAGCGCTCTGCCAATGACAAAGGTAACCACCATGGCTAAAACCAGTGAATCCCAATGCTACTTTGTGCAACTACAGATCGATAGCTATCTCGATGGTGACCTGGCTTCGGCGCAACAGCAAGAGTTCATGTCCCACCTCAAGCAATGTGAAGCCTGTACCCGGGAATTTCGTTTCGCCCAGACCCTGCTCGACACGGTCATGGATTTCCAGCAGCTCGACTGCGATGAGCAGGTAATGGAACCGATTTATCGCCTCGCAAACGGGGGGCATCAAACTACCCAGGGTGTTGTTGGAAGCAGTTGGGCTGCCATGGTCCGACGGTTTAATAGCGGGCCCTTACTTCTCCGCTATAGCCTTCCCGTCGCAGCGGTTGCGGTGCTGGCGACGGTGATGGTGCTGCTGAGCATTTCGGTGTTGACCCCCGCTGGGGACAGGCCGGCGATTGCACAACAAGCAGTCGTTGCCCCGGCACAGGAGCTGGCACAACTACAGCAATACGATCCTGCGGAAATTCGCCAGGCGGTGGAGGATCTAAATCTAGCCATCGAATATTTGAATCAAATAGGTAGACGCACCGATGCCCTGATTAGCGATCGATTTTTGATCAGGCCATTACAGGATACGCTGAATGCTTCCTTCGAAAGAGCGGCAATCAGAAACCAAGAACGCACTTTGAACGACCCAATTTGAATTTGTTAGTAAGACTACATGCGAGGTAATTATATGAAGACGTTAAAGCAATGGTTCCTGCCACTAATATTTATCACGGTCATGCCTGCCGTGCTGGCCGCTGAGGATGATATCCGTGATCACCTGGGATATGTGGATTTTACATCCTTGACGGCAATCGCTGACACGGAGCCGACGGTGGAAGTCAGTCTAAAGGCTCCCTTATTGAATTTGATAACCAATCTCATGCGCAACACAGATGACGATGCGGCGGAATTTATTTCCAAACTGCGCCGGGTCACTGTCAATGTATACGAGACCGATACTATCGATGTGAGTGAGATAGCGGAATCCATGGCCGTTATCGCTGCCGAGTTGGACGCCGATGGCTGGGAGCGGGTAATCCGTGTTCGCGACGGTGAGGATCATGTGGATGTTCACTTCAGGCTGTCCGATGATGCCGAGATTATCTACGGCATCACTATCATGGTGGCGGAGCCCGGTGACACAGTTTTAGTCAATATCGCCGGTGAAATCAGTGTGGATGACATCAGCGCGCTGGGACGCCGTTTCGATATCGATGAACTGGTCGATATCGACCTGCATCCGGATCAGGATGCGGACCAGGATTAAGGTATTCAATCCGGTGACAGGGACAATAAAATGAAAAATCTGCTTGGTTTACTCGCATTCATCACGCTCACAAGTTGTATGTCTTTCTCCGATCGCTCTCTGCGACCAATTCGAGACGCCATCACGGCGCAGTTGCCGGAAATTCACCTGGAAAAAGAATTCGCCATATCCATAGGCTCCGGAGTATTCAATTTTCTCGATATAATTACGCTCAACGAAGCCGACCTGTCAGAACTGGATACGGTCCATGTGGCTATCTATGAAGTCAGCTCAACCGGCCGTGGTTTCGATTTTTCCAAATTGGATCTCGAGCAGACACTGCTGGCCAAAGATCCCAATTTGCATTGGGATACCGTGGTCAGGGTGCGGAAGCCAGATGAACGGGTTTGGGTGTTGGCAGGCATCGACCTGGATCGCAATTCTCTGGCAGCTATCGCAGTCGTCGTACTGAATGCCAGTGAACTGGTACTGATTCACGTAGATGGTGATCTGAGTGAGTTGCTGGAGTACGCGATGGCGCCAGCCAGGGGCCATACCGGCGTTCTGAAATCTGGTTAGCTGGCCGGCCTGCCACATCTGGGAGGCTTCAATCTCAAGTGATCACACCTCAATGCTGGAATTCTGCAGCGTTAAACGCTAGTTTGTAGTTCTAATGCCCTAGGTTCGGGAAATACAGGATTCAACATTCCCGAGCCTCCAGAGCAAAATACAGATTGACGCAGACAGGCCAAACATGGGTTTAGCATCCAACTCCCCCCTCGAACATGAGAATCTGGTAGAGCGTATTATTAAAGAGCTGCAGGACCTTCCTGGGGCGCTGTTACCGATTTTACACCGACTGCAGGACGAACTCGGCTTCATCCCGCCAGCGCTGCTGCCGGTCATCGCTACGGGCTTGAATCTATCCCGCGCCGAGGTTCACGGCGTGGTCAGTTTTTATCACTATTTTCGCTCCAGCCCTCCCGGTCGAAATACTATCCAGATTTGCCGGGCGGAATCCTGCCAGGCCATGGGTAGCCGGGCATTAGAAGTCCATGCGCAACGGGCGCTACGATGTAAATTCAATCAAACCTCGGCCGACGGCGAGTTCACTCTGTTAGCAGTATATTGCCTGGGTAACTGTGCCTGCTCTCCGGCGGTACGGGTGGGAGATGAAGTTTACGGTCACGTAGACGCGGCGAAATTCGATTCTCTGGTGGCGGCATTGTCCACGTCCGAAGTGCAAGTAAAATGACCGCTGCCCTCACAAAAATATACGTTCCTCGAGATACCACGGCTTGTTCCCTGGGCGCCGACAGAGTCGCCGTAGTGATTCAACAGCACATAGAAAAAAACCAGTTGCCGCTGGAAATTGTACGCAATGGTTCTCGTGGCCTGTATTGGCTGGAACCCATGCTTGAGTTGGAAACCGAGCAGGGTCGTGTTGCCTACGGTCCAATAACGCCGGACAAGGTAGATGAGTTCATGGCGGCGGCGTGTTGGCTGAGAAGCGATCAGCATCCACTGTATCTGGGTCTGACCGAAGATATCGACTACCTGAAAAGACAGCAACGGCTGACATTTGCCCGTGTTGGCGTAATCGCTCCCACCTCCCTGGAGGATTATTGTCAACACGGTGGTTTCGCGGGGCTGCGGACCGCCCTGGCCATGAAACCGCAGGCCATCGTAAGCTGCGTGACCGATTCGGGTTTGCGCGGCCGCGGCGGAGCAGCGTTTCCCACCGGCATCAAATGGCAGACGGTGCTGGACACGGCCTCGCCGCAAAAATATATCGTCTGTAATGCAGATGAGGGAGATTCCGGTACCTATTCTGATCGTATGATTATGGAGAGTGATCCGTTTTCATTGCTCGAAGGCTTGATCATCGCCGCGTTGGCGGTGGGAGCAGATCGGGGTTACATCTATCTGCGTGAAGAATACCCTCTGGCTGAAGAAGTCCTGAACCGGGCGATAGACGTGGCCTACGCAAACGGCTATCTGGGCAAAGCTATCGCCGGTTCTAATTTCAGCTTCGATCTGGAGCTGCGGCTGGGAGCCGGTGCCTATATTTGCGGTGAAGAGACGTCCATGCTTGAGAGTCTCGAAGGCAAACGCGGGGAGGTGAGGTCGAAGCCGCCACTGCCTGCGATAAGTGGCCTGTTCGGGCAGCCGACCGTGGTCAATAATGTGATTTCCCTGGCTACGGTGCCGATTATCCTGGCGCAGGGCGCCGAGCATTATCAACGTTACGGCGCCGGTCGCTGTCGCGGCACCCTGCCATTTCAATTAGCTGGCAATATCAAATATGCCGGGCTGGTAGAATTGGCCTTCGGTTACAGCCTGAGAGACTTGTTAGAAGACTTTGGCGGCGGCACGCGCAGTGGTAGGCCGATGCGGGCGGTGCAGGTGGGCGGTCCCCTGGGCGCCTACTTACCGGAGAGTCAATGGGATACGGCGTTGGACTACGAGGCCTTTATCGAAATCGATGCGGTACTCGGTCACGGCGGTGTCGTTGCCTTCGACGACACCGTGGATATGAGCGAACAGGCGCGGTTCTCCATGGAGTTTTGCGCCATCGAGTCCTGCGGAAAATGTACGCCCTGCCGTATAGGTTCGGTGCGGGGTGTGGAGCTTATCGACAAAATTTGTGCCGGCAAGGCACCGGCACAGAATTCGATTTTACTCGAAGACCTGTGCTATACAATGGCCAATGCGTCGCTGTGTGCAATGGGGGGGATGACGCCAATTCCGGTACGCAGCGCCCTGGAACATTTTGCGGAAGACTTCGAAGTTGACGCCGGGCCCGCCTCCAGGCCATCGCCCCAAGCTTGAGTTGAGCTCACTATGTTACGATTTTTCGATGCAGACAAAGATTATGGTACTCCGGTCGCCGATGTCGCCGCCACCGATGTCGTCAGCCTGAGTATCGACGGCCGGCAGGTGCAGGTGCCGGCAGGCACATCGATCATGCGGGCTGCTGGTCAGTTGGATATCGATATCCCGAAACTCTGTGCCACCGATTCCTTGCAGGCATTTGGATCCTGCCGGCTCTGCCTGGTGAAGATTGAAGGCAGCAAGGGTGTTTCCGCGGCCTGTACTACGCCGGTTGAAGCGGGCCTGGTGGTTCACACCCAAACCGAAAAAGTCATCAGGCTGCGTCGAAACCTGATGGAGTTGTACATCTCAGATCATCCCCTGGATTGTTCGACCTGCCCCGCCGACGGCGACTGTGAGCTCCAGGATACGGCCGCAGCGCTGGGCGTCAGTGCAAGCCGATACGGATTCGAAGGTGAAAATCACTGCGCCGCCGAGAAAGATACTTCCCATACCTATTTCACCTTCGATGCCAGTAAATGTATCGTCTGCTCGCGCTGCGTTCGCGCCTGTGAGGAAATACAGGGCACTTACGCCCTGACCATAGAAGGGCGCGGGTTTGAATCGAGAGTTGTCGCCGGCCAGGCCGAAAATTTCGAGGATTCCGAATGTGTGTCATGTGGCGCCTGTGTACAGGCCTGCCCAACCACATCCCTGCTGGAAAATAGCGTAATCGATCGCGGTCTGCCGCAACGCAGCGTGGTGACAACCTGTGCTTACTGTGGTGTCGGCTGTGCCTTCAAGGCAGAGCTGAGGGGTGACGAAGTAGTGCGCATGGTTCCCTATAAGGATGGCGCAGCCAATAGCGGACACTCCTGTGTCAAGGGCCGCTTCGCTTATACGTACGCAACCCATCAGGATCGTGTGACGACGCCAATGATTCGCTCAAGTATTGACGAGCCCTGGCAGGTCGTCTCCTGGGATGAGGCGGTTACGTTTGCCGCCGGGCGCATTCGCGCTATTCAGAGTAAATATGGCAGAGAAAGTGTGGGTGGCATCACCTCTTCCCGTTGCACGAACGAGGAAACCTACCTGGTGCAGAAGCTGGTGCGGGCGGCTTTCGGCAATAACAATGTCGATACCTGTGCCCGGGTCTGCCATTCGCCGACGGGATACGGATTAAAAACCACCATGGGGGAATCGGCGGGAACCCAAACCTTCGCTTCGGTGGACAAAGCCGACGTGATCATGGTGATCGGTGCCAACCCCACCGATGCCCACCCGGTATTCGCTTCGCGCCTGAAGAAGCGCCTGCGCCAGGGGGCACGACTGATTGTTGCCGATCCCAGGCGCATCGATCTGGTTAAAAGTCCCCATGTCCGCGCCGATTATCATTTGGAATTGTTACCGGGAACCAACGTAGCCCTGATCAATGCAATCGCCCACGTGATTGTGACTGAAGGGCTCGAGGCCAAGGAATTTATTGCCGGGCGCTGTGAACAGGTCGCGTTCGAAAGCTGGAAACGCTTTATTTCTCAGCCACGTAACTCACCGGATGCGATGGCAGCGGTCACCGGTGTTGCCTCCGAGAAACTGGTTGCCGCGGCGAGACTCTTCGCCAGTGCAGACAACGGGGCTATCTATTATGGCCTCGGCGTAACCGAACATAGCCAGGGATCCACCATGGTGATGGGTATTGCGAACCTGGCGATGCTAACAGGTAACATCGGTAGGGAAGGTGTCGGTGTGAACCCATTGCGAGGTCAGAATAATGTACAGGGCGCCTGTGATATGGGTTCCTTTCCCCATGAACTTCCCGGTTACCGGCATGTCTCCGATGCGTCTGTGCGGGGTCTATTCGAGAAACACTGGGGGGTGAAAATCGATGATGAACCGGGCTTGAGAATTCCGAATATGTTTGATGCTGCCGTCTCCGGTAGCTTCAAGGGTCTGTACTGCCAGGGTGAGGATATCGCCCAGTCAGATCCCGACATTCAACATGTGGAAGCGGCTTTGCGCAGTTTGGAGTGTCTGATTGTGCAGGATCTATTTCTCAATGAAACCGCGAAGTTTGCTCATGTATTCTTACCCGGCGCGTCGTTTCTGGAAAAGGATGGCACCTTCACCAATGCAGAGCGCAGGATTTCTCCGGTGCGCAAGGTGATGGAGCCCTTGAGTGGCAAGGCCGATTGGGAAGCCACCATGGCCCTGTCTAACGCCCTGGGCTATACGATGAACTATAAGCATCCATCGGAGATCATGGATGAGATCGCCAGCCTGACCCCGACATTCAGCGGCGTTAGCTACGAAAAACTGGCAGAGTCCGGCTCGTTACAATGGCCGTGCACGGAGGATGCACCGGATGGCACACCGATCATGCATGTCGATGAGTTTGTGCGCGGCCAGGGTTTATTCGCCATCACCGAATATGTAGCCACCGATGAGAAGGTCAACAAACGCTTCCCCTTGCTGTTGACTACCGGGCGGATATTGTCCCAGTACAATGTGGGCTCCCAAACCCGCCGCACAGAAAATCAGAACTGGCATAGTGAAGATGTACTGGAAATCCATCCCCATGATGCGGAGGATCGTGGCATCAATGATCGCGAACTGGTGCGGGTCTGTAGCCGAGCAGGTGACACGGTGTTACGCGCGGATATCACCGATCGGGTACAGCCGGGCGTGGTCTACACCACTTTCCACCATCCCCAGACCGGTACCAATGTCATTACCACCGATAATTCCGATTGGGCCACCAACTGTCCCGAATACAAGGTCACTGCGGTGCAAGTGAACAAGGTGACCGGAGTTTCTGAGTGGCAGGCGCGCCGGGAAGTATTTTCTGCGCGACAAATTGCATTCATGGAGCAGGCAGATTCCTGATGGTGCCGGCGGGGGACAATAAATCGGCGCAGTCCAGCAAAGCGGGCGAGCCCGAGACTGCCGGCGTGGTCACGAGATCTGTAGAGGTCTGGCGTGGCTCTGCCGATGGCAATGCCAATGTCAGTGTTGCCGATTGCGTCGCCAGGGAAACGGCGGTCGCACTGGTTTATAACGGTGTCTCCCACGCCGTGATGATGGCAACTCCTCTGGATCTCGAAGCCTTCGCCCTCGGATTTAGCCTCAGCGAAGGCATTGTTAACAGTGCCGGGGATATTTACGAATGTGCCATCGACGAGGTCGAACTGGGTATCGAAGTGGCGCTTACCATATCGAGCCAGTGTTTCACGAAATTGAAGGATAAGCGTCGTAACCTGTCGGGTCGCACTGGCTGTGGAATTTGCGGCGCAGAATCACTACAACAAGTTCATCTGCCGATACCACCGGTAGTGGCCGATTTTTCCATATCCCATGTCGCCATCGATAGAGCGACCCGGGCGCTGGCGGAGCATCAGCCCTTGCAGGCCTTAACCGGGGCCTTGCATGCAGCCGCTTGGTGTGATGTGGACGGAAAGTTAGTGCAGGTTTGTGAAGATGTGGGCCGTCACAATGCCCTGGATAAATTGATTGGCCTGCTCTGGCAGCAGCAATCCGGCGAACAAAAAGGACTGGCGGGGCGAGCAGGTTGGCTCTTGATATCCAGTCGTGCCAGCTATGAAATATTGCAAAAATCGGCGATGGTAAATATTGCTATCGTGGTGGCGATATCCGCCCCAACTTCCCTGGCCATAGAGATCGCTGAACAGGCCGGTATCACGCTGATAGGGTTTTCCCGCGAAAATCGTCACATCGTTTATACTAATGCCCACAGGCTGTTGCCCAGCGGGGACTCTGCCTAATGGCCGGCACGGAACTGCAACATTTAATCAAGATGATGAACCAGATCTCGGACAATATGGCGCTGACAGAAAATGATGAACTTGCGGCGGCGAGGGTGGCGGATCATATCAAGCGATTTTGGGCGCGCTCGATGAAGGAAAAAATCATCAGCTATGCAAGCAGTGACGGCGAAATGCTGCAGGGGGTATCGATGGCAGCGATACGCCTGTTGCAGCCGCGCCCCTGATTGCCGCTAAGTCGTCAACATATCGATCGGGCCGAGACTCCCTGAGCCTAATCGGTCAGTCCCGACACTTCCATTCGTTCGCTGCTGGCGACGTTGACGACGGTACCGTCAATCGTCACAAAAGAGCGATCCTGCAATTGGAATTTATAGACCTGGTAAATTACCGGCGCGCTCTGATTGTCACGGTGCAGGCTTATGGTCAGTATATGGTGATCATCCTGCCAGCGAAAATAATATAGGCTGGCGCCGAGGCCAACCATGAGTACCAGGAACATATATGCCGCCGTGCGCATGTCTGAGGAGAGACTGTCATCTTTGGGCACGATGTTACTGGCTTTGGAGGCCTTGTCGGTATCGACACCGCTGCGGGGTTTGGCAGCGGTGGCAGGCGTTGACAGCTTGCGCTGTCTGAGGACCAGGAACGCGGCGATAATAACCGCCAGGGTGAGAAGGAATTTACTCAGCATGGGTAGAATTGTTCCTGGTTTCGAGGTTCAACTACGATGATAGCAGTGGGCTTGGCAGCTTAGCCAGAGAATTGAGACCCGGCCTTCACAGTGCAATAATTCGGGTCCCAGCCGACTATGGCGACCGCAAGACAACGGGTCCGGTAACGACTCACTGTCTAAGCGGAAATAGTTCGAGCCACATCCGGTCTGTTAACCATTGCTAACTATTGAGTCCATGAGTGGGCAATTCATTGCTGAACGATTTATCCACAAAAAAACCAGTCAACACCGGCCGACCGCATGTGTCCCCGGGTATGCCACCGCTGGATAGTAGTGGACGCGCCACATCCTTTTTTGAATTTTGGCCGACGTGGCTGATGTATCTCCCGGTGGTGGTGCAATGGCTGCTGCTATCGGTGTGGCATCGCAGCTTGAGTCTGCCACTGATCGCGAACCCGGCGATCCCGCTTTCCGGCATGGTGGGTGTGGCAAAATCGGCTGTGTTCGATGTGGCTGGTGCAGATGCCCGGCGTTGGATACTGCCATGGACTCTGCACCAGATAACGGATGAGTTGGTGGAAGTTCAATGTCAGTCTGTCATGGCGGCGCTGGCGTCGGCGGGCCTGGGCCTGCCAATCGTCGGCAAACCCGAGATTGGCTGTCGCGGCGTCGGCGTCAAATTATTACAATTCGAACATCAGCTAAAGGCGTACCTGGCCAGTTTCCCCGCTGGCGGCTGGATTCAATTTCAGCAGCTAAGCGAGTGGGATGCCGAAGCCGGTGTTTTCTACGTGCGTGAGCCCGATGCATCCCGGGGCGAGGTAACGTCTTTAACGCTCAAATATATACCCTACGTGGTTGGAGATGGTTGCCGTACCCTGGGCGAGCTGGTGGCCGCCGAGCCACGGGCGGGTGAACTGCTACATCTGTATCGCAACCGCCATGGCGATAAGTGGCAATCGGTCATTGCCGCCGGTGAGCCGTATCGCCTGATATTTGCTGCCAGTCATAGCCGTGGTGCCGTGTTCAGGGACGCCAACCGTCTAATTACTACAGAACTGTCACAGGCTCTGGACAGGATCTTCGACGATATTCCCGGCTTCTACTATGGCCGCCTGGATGTGAAATTCAAAGACCTGGATAGCCTGCTGGCCGGCAAAGATTTTGTCATCATTGAAATAAATGGTGCCAGTTCCGAATCTATTGGCATATGGGACCGTAATGCAGGGTTCTGGGCCGCGATACTTACCCTGTTGCGGCAGTACAATACCCTGTTTAAACTGGGTCGCGCGAACCGCAGACGCGGGCATAAATCACCGGGCTTGCTGGCCCTGTTGAAAGCCTGGCGCTTTGAGAATCAACTTGTGAAACAGTATCCAGAAAATGACTAATCCCTGCAGGCTTCCCTTTAAACCCAGGTTCGTCTCTTCTGTGCTGGAGAAATTATTGGGTCTGGATCGTCTCGGGGCGATCTATGACGCCAGGCCCCGGGGATTGAGTCCCCATGAATTCAATCAGTACACGCTCGATGCACTGGGTGTGTCTGTGCAGCTGAACAGTGGCGAAAACCTGGATACGATTCCTCGTACCGGGCCCCTGCTGATCGTGGCCAATCACCCCCTCGGTGGTCTGGAAGGTGTTG
>CAJXIY010000064.1 GCA_913054495.1 uncultured Gammaproteobacteria bacterium
ATATGTGGGTGTCCAAATCATCCTACAGAAGTTAAGTAGGCAGACATGCGTTGCCGGGGGGTTACTTTGGCTAGCAATTCATTGAGTGTCCATACACGTGCAAATTACGCTCTCTATTGCAATTCGGCAGCAACTTCGTCATACAGACCGGGAATGCTTCTTTGCATCAGCAGGCCTTCTTCGCGCATGGTCCAGCTCAGGCTTTCAAGCTTGATGCGAACAGAGGCTTCATTCTTGGGCATGCCTGACCTGATCAGGTCCGCCATGCGGGCGCGCACCGCTTCCATCTGATTACGAAAACCCACTACATCGTCTCTATCCATTATTCCGCCATGCCCGGGTATGGCGGTGTCAAAATCCAGCTCCAGCATATTGTTTATGGTAGCAACCCAGCCACGACTGCTACCACCATTTCCGTAGTCAATAAACGGCGAGATCCCGTGCAGTAAATCTCCACCTTGCACGGTTTTCAGGTCAGGAAAATAAATGACGGCGTCACCATTGGTGTGTCCACGGCCCATATAGATTGCCCGCACCTCGACACCGCCAAGATAAATAGCCGTCTCATCGGTGAAAACCAATCTCGGCGCTGCATCCTGATTGCCCCTGATCATATTGTCCCTGGCATTCTTGTGAATGAGGATTTCTGCGATATCGATGTATCCCACATTACCGCCCGAGTGGTCGCCATGGTGATGGGTGTTGATGACATACTTGACTGGCAGATCGCTGACCTGGCCAACCAGGCGCTGGATCTCGTCAAAATTCCGCGGATATTTGTCGTCGATCAGAATCACGCCTTCGGAGGTAAGCCGCACGCCGACGTTGCCACCACTACCGAAGATGGCATAGAGCCCATCTTTAAGCTGCTCAATGGACAGACTGTCCTGGGCATGAGCGCCAGTCAGGATGGTAGCGATGAGGATGCTGCCAAGGAATAATTTTTTAGCCAAGTTGATCATAGCTTCTCCTGCCAGGTTTTTTCTCGCCAGCGCAATGTCATTGAACAGAACACAGCGGGCGACACTACTAAAACGGGTCTCGTTGTAGGCGTGTTCCTTGAACGTGATATCCGGCCTCGTCAAGTCCAGGATGGAGGGATTGCGGCCCGTCGCCTTCAATTCCGGGTTATAGCAAATCGATGCACCAATAACAACAAGGGCACCTCTGAATAATGCAATGATGCGCAGGCTCTCAAGCGGGTCCGCACTCAAGGCAGGGAGCGGAAGCTTTGCCGGCGAAGTGTGCCTTGCAACCAAATGCTTCAGGACTCGCTGAGACATTACTGTATTATTCAGAGGTGCCCCAGTTAAGCCGACAAGCCGCGACTCTGTGAAACCAGCCCACAAATATCCACCCCTCTCCCCACAGCAGATTCGTGAGTTGAGTACATTGATTTCTGCGGGTATCGCCACCGTACAAGCCTGGGAAAAATCCAGTGCCAGTCTCCATCCCGCCAGCCCCGTCATCCTGGCATTACTGCAGAAAGGCACATCCCTGGCTCGGGCCATGGGCCACTATGGACTGCTTACTGCGGCGCATGGAATATTCCTCGCCACCTCCGACAACGCCTGCCACCTGCCGGCCGCCTTGCAGCGACTGGCCACCGAGAGCGAGCATCGTGCACAACGTCTACAAGAAATGAAATCGAGATGGGGCGTGTTGTACCTGTTGCTGCTAGTTGGTTGGTTGGCCGGATCGATCACCGCAGGGCTCGCCGAGCCCGACAGGATAACTGGCATACTATTTCTGAATACGCTTACCTGTATAGGTAGCTATTACTTTCTGTGGCTGATTGCGAAACTCACTTCGCAGAATGGCTGGTGGTGGCTAGGGCTGGCCTGGAAATTCGGTTGGCAACGCAGAAAAGTATTTCAATGGAGCTTCACCATCCACTGGCTCGATCTGCTCGGCTGGCAACTGGCCGCGGGGGTGGACGCCGCCACAGCCTTGCAAGCGATGCAGGGCCTGATATCGACACCGAGCTATAGAAGCGCCACCGCAGCTGCCATGACAGCCGTGCGAGATGGTAAATCCCTGAGCACAGCCCTGGCCACTAGTGGTCTGCTTCCCAACCAGACTTTAGCGCAGGTGCTGGTCAGTGCCGAAGCCAGCGGTAAAATTGGTGAGAGCCTGGCGCATCAGACAAATTTAGCAGAGCCGAATCTCAAACTCTATATGGACAGTGTCATGTTCTGGTTATCGAAAGCACTCTACGCTCTCGTTGCTGCCGTTGCCTTTGCGATGGTTTTTTTGAATTAAGCACACAGAAAAAGTGTGGGGCTTGGATCACCCATGCAGCCAGCCGGCTTGCCATCTGTTTAGGACTTGCGTTTGCTTGCACAGACTATTTTGGAGCTCCTACCACATGTCGAAACCATTTCTCATCATTCAACTGCGCCCAGAAGATGAAACCGCTGACAACGAATTTGAGAGCATCAAATTCTATGGCGGTTTACGCGACAATGAGGTCACCCGCCTGCGAGCCGAAAAGAACGGCTTGCCCGACATCGACCTGGATGAGATTGGGGCAATTATCGTGGGCGGAAGCCCCTTCAATGTGAGCACACCCAAGCCTGAGAAAAGCGAAATCCAGCACACGATCGAAGTGGATTTCAACAAACTATTTGACGACATTGTGGAGCGGGATTTCCCCTTCCTGGGATGCTGTTCGGGTAGTGGTTTGCTGGGTAGCTATTGTGGTATCAATATCTCTACCAAATATGGCGAGCCGGTAGGGGGTGTAGATGTGGCGCTCACGGATGCAGGCAAACAAGATCCCTTGCTGACAGGATTTCCTGATTCATTCCGGGTGCTTTGCGGACACAAGGAAGCTTGCGATTCGGTGCCACCGGGCAGCGTCCTGCTGGCGACCAATAGCACCAGTCCGGTGCAGATGTTTCGATTAAAGCGCAATATCTATGCGACGCAGTTCCACCCCGAGGGGGATGCCAAGGGATTCATCGTGCGTATACACATCTACAAGGACTACGGTTATTTTCCGCCGGAATCCGCGCAGGATTTAATCGAGGCCCTGGAAAACGAGCAAACACCAGAGGCACAGCTGATCCTGAAGCGATTCGTGGATATCTACCGGGATAACTCCAGCTAATTTCGAGCGCGCGTGTGCAAAATTCTGTCTGTCGTGCTACTGCCAGTTTCGTGTCTCGCAAGCGGGCAGGACTAATTGAGGTGTAAATTAATATCTCAGTGAAGACTCCAATACCCGCTCTAATCCAGACTCACATGCAAACTGGTGTGCTCGGTGACAATGCCGCCACGCTGACCAACCTCTATGGAACCATATCTCGGCCGAAAGCACTCGGGCAAGGGTCTGTCTCCCTCAATAGATAACCACAGCCTCAGCAAATGTCGGTGCTTATCTGGATCGGGCCAATCTGTGAAATCGGTGCGATCGTGGAGCTGGGAGTGGTTGTACACGAACTGCATGTCTCCCGCCTTCAGTTGCATGGAGAAATGGAGTTCGGGGTCGTTCGCTAACTTGTCGAAGTAATCCAGCACCTCGATGTGCTTTTTACTTAACTGCGGGGCGTCGGCAAAGCGCTGGGCGCTGTCCACATACTGGCGTTGATATTGAACGGTCAAGAATCCTTCGAACCAACTAAGCACCGGGATCTCAAAAAAAGGTTTCTCCCCTGCCGGCACTTCTCCGCGACGATCTGTAGCGACGATATCAAACAACAGCGGCACCAGATCGGGGCGCCGCTGCTGCATCTGGTTATAGAGTGTTTCGGCGCTGACTAACAGGGACTCACCCCCCGTCTTGGCCGCCCGCAGGCAGAGCAGGCCAACTACGTCGGCGGAATCGGTATGGAAGGTTTGCCGCACCGAGGTTTGATAGATGCGGGTACCGACGTCGCTGGCATCGAGGCCGACATCTCTGACGTGCCCCAGAATATGGCCCTGAGCATTCTGTGATCGAGCGCTGCCCAGATGTGCACCAACGCCACAGAAGATGGTGGCAACAAATTTCATACTGTAATACTCGACGGGCAAGCCCCGAATCAATTCCACTCCCACGCCTGCTAATAGTTTTTCTTTTAAATTCCCTAAATGTTGTTTGAAATGACTGAGGGGAAAATCTTCCTGCTTGATCTCGCCGATATCACGCGACAGGGACAGGTAGTGTCGCGCGGCGTTTTCCAAATCTTCGACATCTTCTGCCGTCAGTCGATAAAACCACTGCGAGGGATCTTTGCGCATGTCCCGGCCTAACCAGGCTGATGGGCGGGATATTTGCTTGGGCGGACGGGTGGACAAGTTAGAAAAGTCTCGGGCATGGACTGAAGGCTGGCAATATCACAGTTGCCGGTAATTGCTGTGGGAGTATACTCCCACACTAACTATTGACACTACAGCTATGGTTGCTACCAGCCTCTTGTATAATCCGGTACTCCCCATAGCTAAGAGAAAATCCCATGTCTAGATTTCTGGCCCTCCTACTTTTACTGACATCGAATACGCTTCACGCCGAACTGAGACTCACCCTATTCGAATGTGGGCACCTGTCTTTTGACGATATCAGCGCCTTCGGCCTGAGCAATGAAGAATCCTCGGTGCGAGAGTTGTTCGTTCCCTGTTACCTGATTCAGCACAATGAGCATCTCATGGTCTGGGATGCCGGCCTGCCGCTCACGGATGTAGGCAGGACTGATGGCAATACTCGCTACGAGGAATCATTTCTGGATCAGCTTGCCAGCATGGATATTAGTCCGGCAGATATAGATTTCGTCGCCTTCTCACACATGCACTACGACCATGTCGGCGCCGCCAACGCGTTCAGCCAAGCCACCTTGCTGATTCAGGAAGCCGAAGCCGTTGCCGCCTTCGAGCATGCGGAAGACAACCCGGTGTTTCGACCGGAATTATATGTCGGCCTTATAGACGCGAAGCGCCGGACCCTGAATGGGGATCACGATGTTTTTGGCGACGGCAGCGTGAAAATTATTTCCGCTCCCGGACATACGCCCGGACACCAGGTTCTATACCTGGAACTGAGCAATTTTGGTCCACTGATCTTGTCTGGGGATCTGTATCATTTCGAGGCAAGCAGGGAACTGCGCCGCACCCCGGTGTTCAATACCGACGCCGAAGAAACCTTGAGATCGATGGATAAAGTGGAAGCGCTAATCGAATCAACCGGCGCCACGTTCTGGATCGAACACAGCCAGGAACTCGCCGAATCCCTGAATCTGGCTCCCGCGTTCTACGACTGAAAAAAAAGCGAACTCCCAGGGGCCTGTGATTAAGTATCTTCCAGATCGAGAAGGGTTTGCCCCTGCTCCACCTTGTCTCCCACGTCAAAAAAGAATTCCCTCACAAAGCCTTTGTGCTGGCTCAAAATAGGAAATTCCATTTTCATCGCTTCCACCACCATTAAGGTAGTGCCGGCCTCAAGCTCTTCATCCGCAGCGACCAGGATTGCAGCAACGGTGCCGTTCATTGGCGCCAGATAGGGAGCAGCCAGGTCGGCGGAGGCCGACGCGCCGATCAATGTAGTGGCGTAATCGCTGATCTGATTGATCAACTGAAAAATGAATGGCTTGTTGCCTTCGAAACATATGATTCGATCATCTCTATTTTCTGTCTGCTGGCTATTTGATCTAAGCACAGAAAATTCTCTTATCCGGTTGTCAGCGTCGACTATTCTAAGCCTGTCTGGTTCGGCTTCATCCACCTCTACGATGCAGGTTTCCTCGCCAACTGTAACATTCCATCTATGGCCATCGAGCTTGTTGCCGGAGTCAGTCAAATAGTGCTGTTGGGTTAATCCTTTATGCTTTAGACCAATACGTAATCCATTCGCGCCATTGAGGCGCCAGCCATTGCGGTGGTCGTACCCATGCTCCAGCATGGCTTGAGACGCGGCGGCGGCGGCCCAATGAACGGTCTCGAGACAGGATCCCTGCATATCATCTACAAAGTTGGAAATGAAAGCGGTGTCGATTTCAGCTTGTCGATACCGGGCACTGCTTATCAGGCGCTGTAAATAGTTGACATTACTATCGATTCCGGCGATTAGCGTTGAGCCCAGTGTCTCGCAAATTTTGCGTACCGCGGCTTGCCGGTCTGGACCCCAGACGATGAGCTTGCCCAACAAGGAATCGTAGTATGACGACACCCTATCACCCGTGACATATCCCATGTCGAATCTCACTGCGGGCGCTGTTTCCGGCAGCGTCATGTATTCGATGGCTCCAGTGGAGGGTAGAAAATCTTCAGCCGGATCTTCCGCGCAGATGCGCGCCTCGATGGCATGCCCCTTGATTTCGATCTGGTCCTGTTTAAGAGGCAGTTCGGCCCCTGCCGCCACCAGCAGTTGCCATTCCACCAGGTCCAGCCCGGTTATGGCTTCGGTGATACCGTGCTCCACCTGCAGCCGAGTGTTCATTTCCAGAAAGAAATACTGACCCTGGGTATCCACCAGAAACTCCACGGTTCCCGCGCCTTCATAGCCAATAGCCTTTGCCAGCTTAACCGCTGCCGCTCCCATCTCTGTCCTTAGCTGGGTCGAGAAATTGGCTGCCGGGGCTTCTTCCAAGATTTTCTGGTGGCGCCGTTGAATCGAGCAATCTCTCTCAAACAGAGACACCACATTGCCGTGCCGGTCGGCGAAGACCTGAATTTCAATATGCCTTGGACTCTCAAGATACTTTTCCAGCATCATTTTTTCATTGCCGAAACTAGCACCAGCTTCCCGCCTCGCCGATTCCAATTGCAGGTGGAAACTATCCCTGTCTCCGGCAATCTTCAAACCCTTACCACCGCCGCCGGCCACGGCCTTGATCATTACCGGAAAACCAATCAGCTCGGCCTGTTGTAATAAATATTCGGCAGCCTGATTGTCACCCTCATAACCGCTGAGAACCGGAATCTTGCAATCCCTGGCGATTGCCTTTGCCGTATCTTTAATTCCCATCTTTTCGATGGAATCGGCCGAGGGTCCCACCAGGGTAATTTTATTGCCCTCACATTGTCTTACAAACTCAGGATTCTCCGAGAGGAAGCCGTAGCCTGGATGAATCGCCTCACAGTTTGTGGATTTAGCCGCCCCTATTACCTTGTCAATATTCAAATAACTTTCCGCTGCCTTCGACGCCCCAATAAACACGGTTTCATCGGCCAGTCGCACATGCAGGGCATGGGCATCCGCCTCGGCGTAAATGGCAACAGTTGCTATTCCCAATCGTTTTGCCGTTCCCATTACCCGGCATGCTATCTCGCCACGATTCGCGATCAGTAGTTTGCTGAATGGTGGATTTATTGAGGTGTCGGGGCTCATGGGTTTTTTCTTTCGAGGGCCAGTTGCTTTCAAGGAACAGTCACATGCGGAAGACACCGAATCGAGTTTCCTCAATTGGCACGTTAAAGCAGACAGAAAGCGCAAGTGACAGCACCTTTCGGGTATCTACCGGATCGATAATGCCATCATCCCAGAGTCGTGCGCTGGCATACCATGGGTGGCCCTGCCGTTCGTATTTCTCCAATATCGGCGCCTTGAATTCTTCCTCCTCGTTTTCGGTCCATGCCTTGCCTAGTTTTTCCAGTTGAGTTTTCTTCACCGTGGCCAGGACACCGGCGGCCTGAGGTCCACCCATCACAGAAATTCTGGCATTGGGCCACATCCACAAAAAATTTGGATCGTAGGCTCTGCCACACATGCCGTAGTTTCCTGCTCCAAAACTACCCCCGATTACCACGGTCAATTTTGGCACCCTGGCGCAGGAAACTGCGTTGACCAATTTGGCCCCGTGTTTGGCGATACCTTCCGCTTCGTATTTCTTGCCCACCATGAAGCCACTTATATTCTGTAGAAACAGCAGTGGCATTTTCCTTGCGCAACACAATTCGATAAAATGCGCGCCCTTCTGAGCGGACTCCGAAAACAGGATTCCATTATTCGCCAAAATACCGATCGCATAGCCGTCAATTCTTGCGAAACCACAGACCAGGGTTTCGCCAAAATTGGTTTTGAACTCATCGAAGTCTGAATCATCTACCAGGCGGGCGATTACTTCATGCACGTCATACTGCTTGTTGAGCGCGGAAGGTACGATGCCATACAGTTCGCTGGCTTCGTAGCGTGGTGGCATGGCATCCACCCTGGGCACGGCGGGTTTGTCCGGCCGATTCAGACGCTTGATCGCCGATCGAGCCAATTGCAGGGCATGGGCGTCATCTTGCGCGTAGTGATCGGCTACGCCGCTGATGCGAGTGTGCACTTCCGCTCCGCCCAGCTCTTCGGCGCTGACCTCCTCACCGGTTGCCGCCTTCAGCAACGGTGGCCCAGCCAGAAAGATCGTGCCTTGTTCCTTAACAATGATTGCTTCATCGGCCATTGCCGGCACATAGGCGCCTCCGGCGGTGCAACTCCCCATCACAACCGCTATTTGGGCGATGCCCTTGGCGGACATATTTGCCTGGTTATAAAAAATGCGACCGAAGTGTTCTTTGTCGGGAAAGACTTCGTCCTGAAAAGTGAGATTAGCACCACCGGAGTCTACCAGGTAGATACATGGCAATAGATTTTTCTCCGCTATTGCCTGGGCACGCAGATGTTTCTTTACCGTCAGAGGATAGTAGGTGCCACCTTTTACCGTGGCGTCGTTGGCCACGATCATACATTCGATGCCTTCTATCACACCGATACCGCAGACGATACTCGCGGCCGGCACTTCATCATCATAGACGCCATGAGCGGCCAATTGTGAAAGCTCTAAAAAGGGCGAACCGGAATCCAGCAACAAATCTATTCTTTCCCTGACTGGCAGCTTTCCTTGCGAGGCATGTTTCTTTCTCGATTTTTCGGAGCCGCCCTGTTGAATCTTCAGAACCAGGGACTTCAAAGCCGCTACCGAGTCAGACAGAGACTCGGCATTTTCCAGATAGGAATCCGATGTCTTGCGTATTTTTGAGTCCAGAATAGTCACTCTTGTTTCCTCTGGGGGTTCAGGCAGATTCCCGAAACAACTCCCGGCCAATCAACATCCTGCGAATTTCAGAAGTTCCGGCCCCGATCTCATACAGCTTGGCGTCTCTTAGTAATCTGGCGACGGGAAAATCATTGGTATAGCCATTGCCGCCCAGGATTTGAATCGCATCCAGCGTCATCTGGGTGGCTTTCTCCGAACAGTAAAGAATGACACCGGCCGAATCCTTGCGGGTGCTTTCGCCACGATCACAGGATTGTGCGATCGCATACAGATAGGCGCGGCAGGCGCTCAAGGTGGTATACATATCCGCCAGCTTGCCCTGGATTAACTGGAACTCGCCGATGGCCTGGCCGAATTGTTTGCGCTCGTGGACATAGGGGATGACGTTGTCCATGCAGGCCTGCATGATACCGATAGGACCGCCGCAGAGAATCACCCGTTCAAAATTGAGTCCGCTCATCAGCACCTTGACGCCGTGATCTTCCTGGCCTAGTAAATTGGCAACTGGAACTTCGCAGTTTTCAAATATCAGCTCGCAGGTATTGGAGCCCCGCATGCCCAACTTATCCAGTTTCTGCGCCTTGCTAAATCCCGCCATGCCCTCCTCGATAATAAAGGCGGAAATGCCCTGGGCATTTTTCCCAGGATCCGTCTTTCCGTAAACCACCAGCGTATTGGCTTCCGAACCGTTGGTGATCCACATCTTGTTGCCATTTAACAGGTAGTGATCGCCTCGGTTCTCCGCCTTCAGGGCCATGCTGACAACGTCCGAGCCAGCGCCTGGTTCGGACATGGCGAGGGCGCCAACGTGTTCACCACTTAACAGTTTTGGCAGATACTTTTGTTTCTGTGGTTCAGAACCATTGAGGCGTATTTGATTGACACAGAGATTGGAGTGAGCCCCGTAACTCAAACCGACAGAGGCAGATGCGCGGCTGATCTCTTCCATGCAGATCACATGTGCCAGGTAGCCCATGTCGGCACCACCGTAGGCTTCTTCGACGGTGACACCGAGCAATCCCAGGGCGCCCAACTTGGGCCACAGGTCCTGGGGAAACTCGTTATCCCGGTCAATGCGGGCGGCAAGCGGGGCGATTTCAGCACTGGCGAAGTTTCGTACCTGCTCGCGCAGAATATTGATGTTCTCGGGAAGGTTGAAATTCAGGCTGTTGAACTGTGTATCCATTAGGTATGTATTCCTGATCGGGCTCGGTCTACGGCGCCTCTGATTTAATATTCAAACTCTCTGGGCTTCAGAGCAGCCTCAGAGAGCCTCTGATTAATTCTGCTCATGGGAATCGGGGTCCCCGTTTGCCTGACCATCGGTAAGTGCTCTGAAAATCCTTTCCTCGGCTTCCAGTAGATCGCTCTGCATCATTTCTATATCTTCGAGGCGGCGCCGCAGGCTCTCCTGCTTTTCCCTTAGCAGATTCAGCATGCTCTGCAGTTGATGCTGATTACTTCCTCCGGGTTCGTAGAGCGCCAGTATCCCCTTCGATTCATTGAGGGAAAATCCCAGTCTCTTGCCCCTGAGGATCAGCTTGAGCAAGACTCGATCTTTTTCGGCATAAATTCGTTGCTGGCCCTCCCGCCTGGGCGAGAGGAATGCCTCGTCCTCGTAATAACGGATGGTGCGGGTAGTAATGCTGAATTCCCGGGCCAATTCGGAGATGGTGTAGGTTTTGCTTATACTCATAGGCCCAGTATAGTTCTAGTTTACGTAAACGTAAACTAGAACCTAGGCTTAATCGTAAACCCCAGTATTCATCGGGTCCCCAGGCCACTATAAGGGCCTGAGCAATAGATCGGTAGGGCCAGGGTGAATTTGCTACTCCCTCGATCTGCCTCTACCCACACTTCTTTGTGCATTATTTTCCCTGCGAATTGACTGCCTGGCCAGGCGTGGGGTTACCATGGCAGGGTATCTGGATGTAAACCCTTAGCAGATCTTGACCGGTGTCGGTATTACCAACCGACCCGGCAAATAAAGAGCGCAGCCTATGTTAAATTTGCAGGATTCCGCCCTGTTCAGAACCGAGAACTACATCGATGGACAATGGGTTTCGGGAGGGGTCCGTCATGTCCTGGTGCATAACCCGGCCAACGGCGAGGTGATCGCCAAGGTCACCGATGGTGATGCCCATGATGCCACCGCCGCCGTGGAAGCCGCCGCCAAAGCATTCAAAACCTGGAGCAGAATACCAGCGCAGCAGCGCGCTACCTTAATCCGACTCTGGTTCGATCTGATCATGGCCAACGCCGATGACCTCGGCGCCTTAATGACCGCCGAGCAAGGAAAACCACTGGCGGAGGCCATCGGCGAGATCAAATACGGTGCGTCTTTTATTGAATACTACGCCGAGGAATGCAAGCGGGTTAAAGGCGCTACCATTCCCACTATCGCCAATGACCGCCGCCTGCAAACCTACAAACAAGCGGTGGGCGTGGTCGGATGTATTACTCCCTGGAATTTTCCCAGCGCCATGATTGCTCGAAAGGCCGGGCCCGCTATCGCCGCCGGTTGTACCGTGGTAATCAAGCCCGACCCGAGCACACCGCTGTCTGCCCTCGCCCTGTGCGAACTGGCCGACCGCGCCGGCATTCCCGCCGGGGTACTCAATGTAATCGTCGGCAGTGACAGCTCGGCGATCGGCAAAGTACTAACTCAGCACCCGGACGTCGCCAAGTTTACCTTTACCGGTTCCACCGCCGTGGGCAGAGTCCTGATGGCACAGTGCGCCACCACGGTTAAGAAAATCTCATTAGAGCTGGGCGGCAACGCGCCCTATATCGTGTTTGATGACGCCGACATTGCCGAAGCGATCACGCACTGTGTCGCCACCAAGTTTCGCAACTGTGGCCAGACCTGCGTCTGCACTAATCGCATCTACGTGCAATCCTCTATAGCGGAGGAATTTACCACAGGCCTGCAAGAAGCGATTGCGGCACTGAAGGTGGCAGACGGTTTTGCCGACGGCGCCACCCTGGGTCCGCTAATTAACACCAAGGCCGTGGAAAAAATGGATGAACTGATGGCCGATGCCATGGAGAAAGGCGCGAAGGTCTTAATGGGTGGCAAGCGCCATGAATTCGGGCACTGCTTCTATGAGCCAACCCTGTTAACGAATATCTCCCAGGACATGCGTCTCGCCAAAGAAGAAATATTTGGCCCGATTGCAGCCGTGCAAACCTTCAAAACCGAAGAAGAAGTTGTTGCACGCGCCAACGACACGGAATTCGGTTTGGCGGCGTACTTCTTTACCCGGGATGTCGGTCGTGTGATGCGGGTGTCGGAAAATCTCGAGTATGGCATCGTCTGTTCCAATTCTGGGGTATTTTCCACCGCAGTCGCACCCTTCGGCGGCTGGAAACAGTCGGGTATTGGTTCGGAGGGAGGCCAGGAAGGCATCGCCGATTTCTACGCAACGAAATTTCATTCCATGGGCGGAATTGATCGCTGACCCCGGTAAATCCCTGCAAGGGCTTACTGCGGTTCCTCTGCAAACGACAGTTGTAGGGTAACAGGATCTGAGTTGGTCAACAGCAGTTCTATGCGGTATCTCAAGCTTGCTGCGACCCACTGAGGAATTGTCAGAGTATCCCCATCAAACCTGGACATGCTCACGGTGTTTGGATTTGAGATTGCTGTTGCAGACGCTAACTGGAATTCAATTGGCTGTTCATTGGAAATATTCAGTTCCAATTGAGAGTAGCTATCATCGAGGGCAATTACCGGAACAGTCAACACGCCGGCATCGTAGGTGGCTGCGGACAAGCCGGTTTGAAATACATTGATGGATAAGGTCGCGGCGACAAACACATTATCCAGCGAATCGACTCTGACCTGCTGTCCCAAGTTATTATAGGAACAAACTCGCCAATTTACCAAAATGGCGACCTTTCAGTTTTTGTCTGTTGCTCCTGGCCAACAATATTTCACAATGTGTGAGCTTTAGCGCACAATAAATTCTACAATACTCTTCGTAGACAAAGCGGGTGTAGCTCAGTTGGTAGAGTCCTAGCTTCCCAAGCTAGTTGTCGCGAGTTCGAACCTCGTCGCCCGCTCCAATTTGGCCGTTCCATGCCCGATAAAATAATCATCATAGGTGCCGGTGTCATCGGTGCGGCGTCCGCGCTGGCGCTACAGGCGGATGGTTCTGATGTGGTGTTGATCGATCGGAAGGCACCTTGCGCGGGCGCTTCTTTCGGCAATGCAGGAGTAATCGTGAACGGTTCCTGCGTGCCCACGGCGATGCCAGGGATACTTTTTGATGTCGTGCGGATGCTTGGCCAAACACTGCCGCCACTTTCGATTCGACCCACCTATTTCCACAAGATACTGCCTTGGCTCCTGCAATTTATCTGGCAGAGTCGCACCGCTGCCGTAAAGCGTAATGCCACCCATTTGCATGCCCTGTCGGAACATGCGGTGACAAGCTGGCAGCGCTTAGTTGGTACTTCGACACTCTCCTGCCTATTGGAAGAAACCGGTTGGCTGAAGGTGTACGAGTCGGAAAAGACTTTCGCCGCCACCAGTAAAGCCCGCAAGCTCATGGATGAGACAGGATCGAAGTACGAGGTATTGAGCGCCGCAGAGATCCTCGATCTAGAGCCCGCACTGGCGCCGATTTTTAACTTTGGCCTGTATCAGAAAGACTGCCTGAGAATTGTCAGTCCCAAGCGCCTGGTGCAGGGCATGGTAGATCTGTTGCTCAGCCGCGGCGGCGCCTTTACCCAATTTGCTGTAGAGCGTATCCAGTTGGAAAGTGAAAAAGTCAGCCTCACTGGACCAACGGGAATCCTAAACGCAGACAAAGTGGTTGTTGCCGCGGGCGCATGGTCCCGCTCGCTGGCACGGCAGCTGGGCGATGATGTGCCTCTGGATACAGAACGGGGATATCATCTGATGTTGCCGGCCTCGACGCCATCCCTGTTGAACGGTCCGGTAATGAACGGCGAGTCCTCCTTTGTGCTGTCTCCCATGGAAGACGGATTACGCCTGACCAGCCAGGTTGAATTTGGCGGCCTCTGCGCCGATCCCGACTACGCCCGAGTGCGTAGCCTGTTGCCCGTGGCAAAACGCATGTTGCCCGGACTGGATGCCCGGGAAGAATCGGTGTGGATGGGCTTCCGCCCCTCCCTGCCCGATTCATTACCGGTGCTTGGCTTCTCAAGCAAGAGTAACAGAGTGCTCTACGCATTCGGTCATCAGCATCTTGGTATGACGCTGGGCGCTATATCGGGTTCCGTTGTTGCCGATCTTGTTGCCGGCAGAAAACCTATTATGGATGTTTCCCCCTATAACCCGCAACGGTTCTGATAGAGGAATGGGGTCAGGTCTTTGATTTATGACTATCTTGAAATATTCATGTTATTTGCACATTTCTTGACAATTTCTTCAACAATTCGCTGGTATTGTGTGTCACCGAGAAGGATCGCTTCTGCACGTCTGATGAATTGGAAGGCGGGTAACGAGTGTGGAATACTTAACCAGACAAATTGAAAAACATGTATTGCAATCGGGGAAAGCGCAGCAGTGATGGCTATTCGTCATAGCCTAAGAATGGAGTTTCAAAGTCGAGTCCCAGTTCAGGAAGGAAATACTATGCATCAACTAAGAGTTCTAGTTGCAGGATTGATTCTGGCCAGCAGCCTGTATTCATCGATCGTCGGCGCCACCGCCAGCTATGAAGACAACACGCTAATTATGCCCTACGTTGTAGTTGGTACTAATTTGTACAATGTAAACCTGATCTACGTAAACAACAGTGATCCAGCCGAATTCATACTGGGTGCTTATTCTGCACATGCGCAGGGTACGGAGACTCCGGAGAATTCGGCACAGTTCGCCAATAATATACTGAGCATTCCCAGCATCCAGGTGGGCAGTATTTTTTATCAGGTGCAATTGGACTATATTGAATCGGATGGCGTATTTCGCCTACTGCAAACTCCTGTTTTGCTTGATAGTTCTGACTCCGAAGATAAACTTTCTGCCTGGATGCTTAATACTACCGGTGAGCGATCGGCGAATATTTTCGAAAGCGCTTCAACTACAGGCGTGTTGGTAAACATTGAAAGTGTCGAAATTATTGAGGTCGATGACGAAAGTTACATGCACGTAGTTGCGTCAGGTATTCCCAACTACAGTGTTACTCTTACACAGGAACAACTCGATACTCTTAATGCCCGGCCCAATGTATCCAGCGACTTCATTGCTGGCACCAGTTCCGTTGCAGTTGGGGATGTGGTTCTCTTCGAAGATGATATTGGCTACAACAGTAGTTCGGAAAATTGTGATGATACTGGTGGAGCTGGCTATTGGCCTCCGGGTCCCGGCTGCCCGACCGGTAGTGACAAAGAGGGTTATTTCCCATTAGATCCAACTCCCAATACGCAGGCGTGCGAGTCAGGTTTAGGGGCGTTGGGATATTTCGTCAACGGCACTTCAATTTTTAACTGGCAAGATGGGCAAAGCTATAACAGTGAAGGGATTTAGCAAAATACTGCGATGGCAGCCGAAGTGCATGATCTGGATATTTGTCTCGGGCATGCAGCCAATGGTGAGTATCATCACCATTCGCATTCGAGCTGTCTAGGCGATCAGTTGAGTGATTCTGGTGACGATCATTCCCCGGTTTATGGTTATTCCGCTGATGGCTATCCTGTACATGGTCCCTGGTTCAGCGATGCTGTGTTAGTTAAGAGCTCGTGGCTGACCCGAGATTAAAATGATCCGAATTCCCTCACAGGATGCGGCGCAGCAAACGAACGAAGTTGTTTGCTGGTAGACCAGTACGATATTTCACTGGGCACCATTAGCGCAGATAGCAACGGTCCGAATACGAACGACACGATTAGCAGCTTGTCGAGTAACCCCATAGCTGCAGTATCCGGCCTGTATTTCGAAGATTATTATTATGATGCCTCTTTATTGGCTTTGGGTGATGAATATATCGACCAGTATGGAGGTCATGACCACGATGGCCGGGGATATCACTATCATATGCCGGTCACCCAGGGAGATGATGGTAGCCTAAACCCTGTTTTCCCTTATACCATTGGTCCAAATCTTTACAGCGAGTTAAAAGATAATGCCGTCATTAGTTGTGGTGGCATTGCCGGTAGCGGTGCTCCTCCAGATGGGGGGCCTCCTCCCGGTGGTGGGCCTCCTCCCCCAGGTGCCCCTCCGCCTGGGTGGGAACTCAGGGGTTGCCTGACTTTAAAAAGGAATGGGATATCTCAGGGTCAGAGTAAAAATACCGTAGTATTTCTCTGACCCCATCTATCCATAACTCTCACCCCATTTAACCAGGTCCCGGTTACTCGATTAGTTAGCTAGGGGATCAGGTCGCATTTGAAAGTGATACACCTTGCTCGATGTCCCCGCACCGGTCTCCATATGAAAAGGCGTCCTGCTGCTAAAAGTTGTCCACAAACCGCGGCCTTTCCAGCCCGCGTTCGGATCATCGATACGACCGTCCATCCACTTGGTGTAGAAACCCAAGGGATAAGGCACCCGCAAGCGAACCCATTCGCCGTCATGAAGTGCTAACAGTGCGCCCGATTGATTTCCCGTATTGATCGGCGTGTTTTCACCCAGCCCGAGGGTATCGAACTGATCCACCCAGGTGTAATAGCTGCCTTCGGAGCTGCCCGGTGTATCGATATTCTTGAACTGGGGCAGTGGCTCGGCATAGAAGGTCCAGCCTTCCGGACAATGCTGCCCTGTCGCCTCCGGGCCGTTCAACGGCCCCTGGCAGAGAGACCGGTCGAAGCTCGCCATGTGGCCACTGGCCAGGGCCACCCAGGCGACACCGTTGCGATCGATATCCATACCACGGGGGGAGAAACCCTCGATCGGATCGCCGTTGGCATCGAGCGGCAGTTCATAATATTCCGTCAGGGCGGTAACACTGGGGTTATCACCCGGCATCAGTCGCACGACCGCACCGGGATAGCTGAGGTTGGACCCCCACACAGACCCATCCGGTGCAGGTGCCACGGCATAAAAACCGGAGTTGATGCGCTTGTCCCGTGAAGGATCGACCGGTTGGTCCGGCTCCACGTAATCGGCATCCCGCCGCCCGTTGCCGTTAGTATCCAGGATGAAGGGTGTCCACCCCTGGGCCGCTATCGCATCGCCTGTTTCCAGGTACTGGCGGGTATTCAGCCAGCCTATCACCCTGCCGCCGCCGCTGGTCCACAGGGTGTTGTCTTCATCCTCAGCGAACATGAGGTGATGGGTGCTGAAACAGGTGTTGATTGGCGTGTAATCATCCGTGGCTGGATCATAGACACCGAGATGTCGTCCGGAGCGCCCCAATGGAAACACTTGCGCAGAGGGGTGATCGGAGCCTTCCTGGCAGAATGCCGGTACATCTTGCGGGGCCCGTGCCCGGGCAGTGATCCAGACTCTGCCATCCTGATCCAGCATGGGATTGTGTACCGTTGTCGAGGCATCCCAGATTGGCTCGTCACCCCAATAGGGTGATTCCGCCATAGGAGGGGCCGGCTCGGGATTGTAATTCGGGTCTTCCGGGAACACTGCCACCTGGGAAATTGTATTCGTTTGAGGATCCAGTACCGGCAGATAATCCGCGCTGTTTTCCAGGGCGCCGTAGATTTTGCCGTAAGCATTCCTGGTCGGATCGCGCCTGTCGGTGGAAACGAGATCGTGCAGGTACGCGGTGGGATCCGCCCAGTCCCACTGGGTAATGACCACGTTGCGCTCCAGGCCGGACGGGCGGTCCGGTACCGGCGGCAACTCACCGGCCACAATCCTGTCGGTCCAGTCGGCATACATCTGCAGCGCTCGGTCTCCCATGCCGGCCAGGGCCCTGGACATGGAGCCTCCGGCCTGGCCCGATCTGACGCGACGATTCCAGGCTTCAATTGATGTATCGTAACCGCTGAACAGGGCAGGCATGTTACGGATTGCCGCGTTACCTAACTGGTGACAGGCCAGGCAGCCACCGCTACTCACTCGCCGCATAAAGTCGGCCTGGTTGTGAATATTGGGAGAAATACCGTTACCGTCCGCACCGGTACCGGGAAATTCACTCTTGTCCGGGATCTCCAACAGCGAGTACCAGTTTCCGGCAGGGTAATAGTCAGCGGCCGCTGCGGCATCGGGCGCAATCACCGCGTTCAGATTCAGGGATTGACCGGGAACGGCGTTGACCTTCTCCGAATCCACCAGGCCGTAACCCCGCACCCAAATGTCATATTGTGCGTTAGGTAAGTCGGGGATGAGATAGCGCCCGTCCTCGTCGGTTACTACGGTTTTTGAATAGAGAGTGGGTAAATCGTCCGTTTCGGCGATGACCCATACGCCGGCTTCAGGTCCGTTGCTACTGGTGACGACACCCCCGATATCATCCTGATCGACGCCGATACTTGGCGCATCGGAGGCAACTGGCTCAGCTTGTGTCGAGTTTTCTTGTTCCGGCTGACCACAGGCCGCGAGGGCCAACAGGCATCCTGCAAGGGTAATTCTCAATAATGGTGTTTTTATTGTCATGATTTCACCTCCACGGTAATTGAATTTCTCGTCATAAAAAGAATAAATGGGGTCAGAGTAAAAATACAGTAGT
>CAJXIY010000065.1 GCA_913054495.1 uncultured Gammaproteobacteria bacterium
AACCTTCCATTACGGGAATAATGGGCAAACCATCCGGTGGCGCCAGGCTAAGAAACCGGGCATTGTCAGTAGATTGCGCTTGCACGGAAAGTGCAACGGTTGCCAGTAGTCCAAGTGCTACCACAACTATTGTTTTGTGAATCTGTCGCATCGATATGCTCTCCAAAATCAGTTTCGATAAATCCAATCCCTGCCTTCTCTCCGGTCTTAATACAGAACTTTTGGCGGGCTACTATTAATTGGCGATTGAATCTTCTCAAACAGAGTCGCTAGGATAGCCGCCATCTTCCCCCGAGTCTAGTTTGCGAAAGCCGGATAGCATCAGTCTAAAGGGCTTGTTTTAAACAAAATGTAACATGTCCCGTAATTGTCATCACCAGCACTTGTATGAGAGGATTCGCGCACGTTAATAGCAACTGGTTTCGGGCAGATTGATTTAGTTCAATCCCGGTGGAATCCTTACGCAATTACTATACATTTCCAGCTCAACAGCTGCGGTACAAAACATATCCTAACTGCAGATGTAGTGTCATGAACGTGGTCCGATAAAGCAGTCATGAAAAGAATCTATGCAGTCGTCCTGCTTTCCCTTCTGGGTCTTTGTACTGCGCCGGTAATGGCAGCATTGGATCGGGTTGGTGATTTCGCGCTGCTGGACTCCAGCGGCGAATTCCATCAACTGAGTCGTTACCAACATCGCAAGGCGCTGGTGCTCATGGCTTATGACCACGGCTGTGATGCCATGGCGTCTCTGCTCGCTAATTACCAATCCATCAGCTCGAAGTACAGTGGCCAGGACATTGAGTTTCTTCTCATCGATTCACTGGACCTGGGTCGGGCGTCGCTGCTTGGGTTCGAGACTGACCTGCCCATATTGGAAGATGATGGCCAGCTGGTCTCGGAAACATTGGGGATTGAAAGAGCCGGTGATGTGCTGGTGCTCAACCCGGTGCGCCTGTCTCTTTATTATAGGGGACCGGTGGCGGGCAAGCTGGATGCCATCGTTGCCGGGGTCTTGACAGGCGCTATCGAGGACACGGAGAAGATCTCTGGTAGCGGTTGTGAAATCAACTATCCTGTAAAAGCTGCTCACCAGTTGTCCACCCCGGACTACACCACCGAAGTTGCCCCGATCATTGTGGAAAACTGTGCCGAATGTCATCGCCAGGGGGGTGTGGGCCCTTTCGCTCTGGATAGTTATATCATGGTGCTGGGTTGGTCGCCGATGATCAGGGAGGTGCTGCTGAACAAGCGGATGCCACCGACCCAGGTCGATCCCTATGTGGGGCATTCAGAAAATGCCCGGTATTTATCGGCGCAGGAATTGCAAACGCTAATTCATTGGATTGACGCTCGCGCTCCAAGAGGAGACGGAGAATTCGATCCGTTGGAGCAGCTCGAATTTGAAGCTGCCATGCGATGGCAACTGGGTGAGCCTGATTATATTGTCACCGCTGCTGACAACGAAGTGGCGGCCACCGGCGTCATGGACTATCTCTATGACGATATCGAGTTGCCGTTTACCGAAGACAAATGGATTTCAGCGGTTCAATACCAAGCCGGGGACCAGTCGGTCCTGCATCACCTGATGACTTTTGTTACCGCGCCAGATGAAGATTTCTGGGGCGCAGAACGGCAACTGGAATCAGTCACTCGTCGCTTCGTGGAAGGGTATGCGCCTGGAGATTCACAAGCGATCGTGTATCCCCGGGGAACCGGCGTAAAGATTCCACAGGGCTATGGGTTATCCATGCAATTTCACTATGTCACCAACGGTCAGGCGACAGTCGATAAAACCCGGCTGGGTCTTTACTTTAGCGACGATCCTGCACTCACCGAAATCTTGAGCCAGGTAGTTTCCCCCCGTTTCGTGCTACCTCCGAATCAGCGCGAATTCGCCATGCAGGCACAACATCTGTTCGAAGAGGCGGTAGTAATTATCGGCGTGCGGGCACGCATGAGCTATCGTGGCAAGAAAATGAAATTTACCGTAGAGCAGGCCGATGGCTCGCTGCGGGACATATTCAGTGTGCCGGCTTACAACTATGGCTGGCAGCCACACTACCTGTTGCAAACACCTGTCGTGTTACCAGCCGGCAGCAAGGTGCACGTCATCGGCGCCTTCGACAATTCCATTTCCAATCCTTTCAATCCTGATCCCGATAAGGAAGTCAGATTCGGCGTGGAAAGTTGGGACGAAATGTTTACCGGCTATATTAGCTATTACAAATCACCTAATTAGGGCGTCGGCCTGGAAAAACTGGGACTGCGAGGATTACCCGCTGCCATCGTCTGTACAGGGAACTATGTCATGATTAAAATGAGAACCCGTTTCGGTATTTCAGTCATGCCGACTTCGATCGGCCACAACACAGTCCTGATTTTTAACAACCCAATACTGGGAACGAGTGCTTAATGGCCGATGCGGATGGCAGTCCGATTTATTATGGCTGGAAAATAGTTGCTGCCATCCTCGTATTGCTGACTTTTAGTAGTGGCCTGAGTTTCTACAACCATGCTATCTATTTGAATGCCCTCGCAGACCGACCCATCTTTACAGTTCAATCTGTCTCTGTGGCCGTCTCAATCTTCTTTTTTAGTGGCGGCATAACCGGGCTGGGGGTAGCCAGGTGGGTGCAGGATTACGATCCAAGGTGGTGTATTTGTACCGGCGCCGTCGTATCTTTTTTTGCATTAACAGCGCTTGCCTATGTGAATTCAGTCTGGCAACTCTACCTGGTCTATGCGGTTTTTGGCATGGGATTTTCTGCTTCTTCGCTGATTCCCGCAACCACCCTGGTCACGCGTTGGTTCCGAAAACGGCGGGCCATGGCCTTGTCCATCGCCTCCACTGGTCTGTCCCTCGGTGGGGTGATACTGACGCCACTTAGTGTGTTGATGGTTGAATCGCTTAGTTTTAAAACTGCAGCGCCACTAATGGGTGTGCTGTATCTCATCGGTGTAATACCCGTGGCCTTGATCTGGTTGCGTCCAGATCCTGCAGCCATGGGGCTTTCGATTGACGGCGAGCGAGCTAGCCCGATGATTCAGAATGCCGACGCCGCCGAAAATGTGGAGTCGCGTGTCCATAAGAAAATTGATGCGTCCCTCGACGGTCTCACATTTAGACAGGCAAGAAGCGGGCGGTTTTTTTGGGGAGTTGCAAGCGGTTATATCTTCCTGATGATGGCGCAGGTGGGCGGCATCGCCCATCAATTTGGATTGGCCCGAGAACAGTTGACCGAGAGCCAGACCGCGATGGCCATCGCAATTTTGCCCGTCGCCAGCATCGTTGGACGTCTCATCGGTGGTTGGATCGTTGATCAGATGTCGATACGAGCCTTTGCAATTTTTATGATGGTGCTGCAGATCTTGTCACTGAGCTTGCTGGCGGCGGGCGTGAGCGCCGTCACGCTTTGCCTGGGCTTGGGCTTGTTTGGTGTCACGGTTGGAAACTTATTGATGTTACAACCGCTCTTGATAGCGGAGGCGTTTGGGGTGCGGGAGTACGCCAGAATTTTCTCCGTGGCGAATTTGGTGTCGTCGTGGGGAACCGCCGCAGGCCCTGCCGTTCTCGGATTTGTTTATGCAGTGAATCAAAATTTATACAGCCTGCCTTACACTGTAGCGGCTATGGCGGCAGCCCTCGGTCTGCTCCTGTTTTTGGCTGGGGGCAAGTTGCCCGGGAAGCAGGGCTTGAAATAAATTGTTGCGCAGCTTTGCTGTGATGTATTCAGAGGCTGCCTAAGCGGAAGCTGACTGCTCGCCGGTGTCGGCGTCTTCTGGTTGTGCGGAGTCCTGCAATTCGCTTATTACTGATTCCATGGCTCGATTCATCAGTGAGCCTTCGCTGACAATCTTGACGGAACCGGCCTTAAGTTCTCGCGCGAGTCGTGACCGGGTCAATTCCACGACCTTGGCTCCTTCTGGGTTTGCAAAAAACAGCTTGTCGATACTGTCGATCTTTCCCGCCAATGTGCAGCGCACCGGAGATCCAGCGGCACCTTTAAATTCCATCCAACTACCTATGGGTAATTTATCTACCTGCTTCAAATGCGGATCGCTTCTAGGCAGCGGCGTTTCACCTCCCTATCGGCGTGTTTCACGCGGTTTGGCGGCATCCGCTGGTTCCGAAACCACCGTGCCTACAGGGCTTCCGCCTGCCCGAAGAGCATCCTGGTGAAAACTATAGTCCTGCACCTGTTTTAGCTGTCGCATGATTTTGGTGATCTTCGTTTTCGAGGCGCCGCCAATTTCCAAGGCCTTCCCGAGATTGTCGAGTAGCCTGGGATTAATTTTATCGAATCTTTCCTTATCGCCCAGTTGCTTATCGGGTTGCACTGTCCATAACAGAACATCGATGGTGCTCATGACAGGCTTCCAGGAATTTCCGTCCAGGCCTTCCTTCAAAACTAGTTTTACCAGGAATGCGTGCATATGCGTGTCCAGAAGAGATCGTATCGAGGGATCCAGATTGCTCTTCAGTATTCGCTCATTGATTTTCTGAGAAACAAACTCATGGACGTCATCCAGGCTCGCTTGATCGGTATCGGCTTTTCTAACTCGGTGTTCCAGAGAAGCGTCTGTGCCGCGCTGTTGATTTTTAACTTCTCGTAGCGAGTTAATAAGAGATTGAAGAAAATCATTATTGATATCTGTCTCGTCGAGCAGGCGCTCAACCAATTCCCGCACTTTTATATAGATGGGGTCGCTGCCCAGTTGTGTTTGTACAGTCCAGGAAATTCCTGCCACAGCAAATTCATTAAGAAATACACGCCCCGGATGCTGTTCGTTATCGAAGAATGTGGTATCGGTTAGCGCCACTTTCATAATAGGAATCTGGGTGCGACCAATGAGTTCTTTCATGGCCACCGGCAAAGAATCATCTTTCCAGATCGCCTGGTAAAGTCGTGTGACCAGATTAATCACGTCGGAAGACTCCGCATTTATAACTGACGGACTTCCCGATGAAGATTCTTCACTGAGCGATTTGTTTATTGATTCGGTAATCGCCACGCTATCTATGCTAGTTCTGGACTCCGGGCTGGACGGCACCGATAGAGTGGATTGGATGTTCGACAATACCTGCATCAGTTGCGCTTGCTGATTTCTGAGGTCTTCTTGACCGGCTGCCAAATCAATAGATTGAGCGCTGGGCGCCTCTACGTTGGGCGAAGTTTTGGCAACGGGCGCGCCAGGGGAAGCGCCTTCGTTTACTAGCAGTTTGCTGATCAATGTCTGCATCAGAGAGAACATTTCATTGTTGGATTTCTCCGGTAGAGATTGTTGGGCTGCAGCGGCTAACCTGTCCTCTTCCCGTTTCGCTTTCATCAGTTCCCTGTTCCTGGCCTTGACGTCCAGATTAGGTAACACGCCCAGATTTATTAGAACCTGGTTGGCCTCCTCTAAAACTTCCTCGAGATTTTTGAATACCGTCTTATTGAACTCACGATGGATCGTCAGCAAATAGAGTGCTTTGAGTCCCATCGGACGAATAGCTTCGTTAAAGCAATCACCGATCTGTTTCGGATCCAGCGGGTTATTGGTCGGACCGATGCGTACATTCTGGAACAGCGAGCCCAATCAAGTGGAAAAGCTGATATATTGTTTGGTGTCGCTCTCCCGTGCTCGTTCAACCATGCCTTTCATGGCGATAATGGCTTCCAGGTAATCGTGATCTACCAGGGACATATCCTCGGAGTCGACATCAATTTCTTCTTTCTCGCTGACAACTCCCAACGCATCGAAGTAGCCGTTCATCCGGGTAATGAAGCGTTCGGCAACTGCCTGAGATTCCTCCCGAATAGGAGGTAGCTGAGTTTTTGTAAATTTCATTGCCTGCGCTTCGATCTGCAAGGTTGCATTCTCGAGCGCAGTGAGCATTAGTCGGGTGAGAGACTTAACGGCGGTGTATTTGATTCTATCTACAAATTTTTTCATTGCATTCTTTCAGTGAAAACAGACCGACTGCGAGTCTAATCGCTGCTCGGCTGTATAGCATCTCCGATCTAAATTGTGTCAGTGTCACAGAAATTCTCAGGCTGTGGCAGATTATTGTTCAGATGCAATGAATTTACCACAATGAGCGGGCTGATAGCAGACCTAATAGCGCGGTATAGGCCAAAGGTTCCCTGGATAAATGGCCTGATGCGCCGTACCCATGGCGTCGGTTTCTGCGTAGGATACCGGGAATTCCGCTACGGCAATTTTGCGGTTATCATTTGCAAGCATATTTCACTATTTCACTATTTCGGTCTAATTGAAGGGATAAGCCAATCCAGCTCCATGGCGGCTAGCTGAGCGTGGCCTCGAGAGCCGACACAGAAGCTTGGTTGCTGAATTTTAGCTTTCTAAAGTGCCGATTATTGACTATAAAGGACCTAGCCCGGGCACCAGGTACACACTGTCCACCGATGAATACGCTTATGAATAGTTGTGAACGCACGCTGTCTCGTCTGCCAGCCGTTGCCGCAGTGGTTTTTTCGCTGGCCTGTACCCAGCTGCTTGCGCAATCGGAGGCAGCGCAGGCCCAGCTGCTTCAGTCTCGACAATTATTAGAGCAACTGGAAGGCACTTATGGTCGCCTGGACCCACGCCTGCTGGAGTCACTGGAACAACTCGGCAATCGGCTCAGTGAGCTGGGGGAATACGACGACGCCAATGAAGTACTGGATCAGGCAATACAGATAACACGTATCAGCGAAGGCCTCTTCACTCGAAGTCAACTGCCCTTGCAGTTCTCAAAGATCGACAATCTGGTCGATGCTCGCGATTGGAGGAGAGCCAATCGACTGATGGAATACGTGGTTTCCTTGTTGAATCGTCGTGAAAACATAGTCGATGAAGGGTTCATACAGGCCTCATTGCGACTCGCCGACCTACACCTTCGGGGCGTGGTCGAGGACGGAACTGTTAGACAGAGCACGCATATCAAATATGCGGCCAGGCTAACCGAACGCGCCCTGAATTTGGCAGTTAGCGCCTGGGGACCATATGATTTGCGCCTGCCTGCAATCATATACAAGCGGGTGGTGCAGCTCCATTTACAAGCTCGCGCGGTTGAAGTGGGGGGTTCGATCGGCATCGGTTTGCGGGCATTCTCCTCGACGGGTCCGGGTCTGGCCAGGCCGCGTAGTGACGTGCTCCTCGAGTACTATTTTAATGGCCTGTCCCGACTGGGTCAGATCAGGAATATTTATTCGAATCAGGAGACCCTCAACCCGGAAGCCATCGCTTTTGCGGATGTTTACATTGGAGATTGGCAGGTGCTGTTCTCCAATCAGGATGGGGCTGAGCGCTCCTATCTGAGTGCCTACAATGGATTTCGAACCGCCAACATCGATCTACAGGCGATCAATCAATTTTTCCACTCGCCAAAATTATTGCCAGCAATCTCTTTTCACAGTAACTGGGAAGAGGCGAACGCATCCTCGAATATTGATGCCGGCGAAGAAGTAAATACCCAGGACGTAGTAAATTTGAGCGTCATACCCTGGTCGGCTAATTTTTCCCATGTCAGCTCGCCGTTCGAGTTTGATACAACGACTCCAAGACATGCTGGATTCCGCGAGATGGCCGAGTATTCGCTTATTTTGGCTAGTTTGGAAAAGGTATACCGATGGCATCGGGGTCGATATATAACGTCCATCAGCACGGCCCAGGAGCTCAGGCCCGTGCGCGCCCGGAGTTTGGATCCGGAGGCTCAGTTTGAACTCGAAGCCAGGATAAAGTCGATAAGGTTTAGACCCAAGTTAGTCGGTGGTGTGGCTCAAGCTGTTAGTGCTAAGCTGTTCTATGACACATTTCAGTAACTCAAGACTGATCTGATTCATATTCGAGTTATCGATTAAGCCCACAGCACGCCATCATGTTGAACTTCCCAGAGCAACCGAAGAGTTATAGTTCAGTCTTCCTCGAGGAGACCGGCAAGCCCCTTCCCCAGAAAATTGATCCAAGAATGCGCTATGCGCTCTTCAGCACTATTGCTAAAGGTGGTAAGTCGCTCATAAAGTCATGTAAAGATTTACACCTGTCGCGCTTCGTTTGTTATAAAACCCTGAAACCAGAATTTGCCTCTGATGAACGCGAACAACAACGCCTGATACGGGAGGCGCGGGTCTCCGCCATGCTGCAACACCCTAATACCGTGCCCACCTATGAATTGGGCAGAGACGCCCGGGGTAATCCCTACTTCACTATGAAGCTCTTGCATGGTTACACCCTGCGTGAAATTCTGGATTATCGTGAGCGCTATGATTTGACCCAACTTGTTGAAGAGGTGCTGCAGATCGGCCATGCCCTCGAATACGCTCACACCCACGGCGTAGCTCACCGTGACATCAAACCCGAAAATATATTGGCTGGACCCTATGGCGAAGTGCTATTGATGGATTGGGGACTGGCCAAGGTCTGGCATCCGGATGGTTCATCAGCACCGGACGAGGAACGCAATCGCTCAAAAATAATGGACCTTAGCCTGACTTCTCAAGGCAAGGTGCAGGGCACGCCACACTATATGTCGCCTGAACAGATCAATCAGGATACTGCAATCGATCATCGTACCGACATCTACAGTCTGGGTGTGGTGCTTTACGAAATCTTGTGCGGTGGAACGCCTTCCAAGGGTGAAAAACTCCATCATATTATTCAGAGCACATTAAATGATATTCCAGTACCGCCGGCGCAACTTACTAACCAGCGAGTACCTAAGGCGCTAGAAGAAATCGCGTTGCGCTGCCTGCAAAAGCAGCCAGCCGACCGCTACGCCTCGATCGCCGAATTATTGCATTTGTTACAGGGTAACTGGCGCACAGACCTTCCCCGCGCCGCTAAAGCCCCAGCCACCAAAAGAGAAGAGTTATGAGAAAACAATTACATTCGATAGCATTGGTATCAGCATTGTTGCTCGCAGCTTGTGGATCGGAAACGGAGTCGGAACCGGAAACAGCGACGGCAGGCTCGCCATCGGCGGATATTATCTTCGTCGGCGATCACATCATCACCATGGATGGCTCGTCTGTAACCGCCGTTGCAGTCATTGGTGAGCGCATAGCCGCGACGGGAGATGCGAGCGAGCTAATGGCGTTGCAGGGTGAATCTACCCGCCTGATTGAGCTGGGGGAACGTACCCTGTTACCAGGTTTTATAGATGCCCACGGCCATTTCTCCGGCGTGTCCCGTTACGCCGATCTTCTGGATTTGTCATCGCCCCCGGTAGGGGGTGTAAGCGATGTGGACGATATTGTCGAATTGATTCGGCTGCGCATCGAGCAACGCCAAATTCGCCCTGGAGAATTGGTCTACGGATTTGGTTATGACGATTCCCTCTTGGCTGAGCTGCGACACCCGACTCGAGATGATCTCGATCGGGCCTCAACAGACCACCCCATTGTTATCCGACACGTATCCGGACATTTGATGGTCGCTAATTCAATGGCACTGACCAATGCGGGCGTGACCAGCGCCACGGAAAACCCCGACGGAGGTATTATTCGCCGTCGCCCGGGTGGCAGCGAACCGGATGGGGTGATGGAAGAGACCGCCCTGTCATTATTTCCAAGCTCCAGCACCGGCATCGGTGAAGCCAGGTTGAGGCAGTTACGCAGAGATGCCCTGTCACTCTATGCAAGCTACGGAATTACCACCATTCAGGATGCCAATGTGGGTTTGTCCTATGTTGAGATGTTGAGAGCAGAGGCGGCGGCCGATCCGTTTGCGATAGATATAGTGGCCTACGTCCTGGGCAACCCGCTGGACGATGTCACCTTGGCTGCAATCACCCACGATGAAGAGTACGCTGGGGGCTTTCGCGTCGGCGGGGTAAAATTCACACTCGATGGTTCACCCCAGGGCCGCACCGCCTGGCTATCACAACCCTATGACCAGGGACCCCCCGGCGCCGATTCTGGTTACGTGGCCTATCCCAGTTACGATCCCCAGGCCTATCGGGATCGGATAGCGGGATTGCTGGAAAGAGAAGTGCCAGTGCTCGTCCACGCCAATGGCGATGCCGCCATCGAATTAATGATCGATGGCATCGCTGTGGCCTTGGAAGGCAAGCCCATCCCGGATCACCGTGCCACCATAATTCACGCCCAACTGATACGCCCTGATCAGTTAGACCGGGTTAAAGCGCTGGGGATTATCCCATCCTACTATTCTGTCCATCCTTACTTCTGGGGTGACTGGCACCGTCTGAGTTTTGGCGAAGAGCGTGCCGGTTTTATCAGTCCCCTGCGTGCCACCATCGATCGCGAAATTCCCTTCACCATTCACAACGATTCTCCGATCGTGCCACCGGACATGATGCGCCTGGTGGCAATTACCGTTAATCGTCTGACCCGTAGCGGCTTCGTGCTGGGACCCGACCAGCGAGTATCGGTTATGGAAGCCTTGTATGCGGTCACCCAGGGTGCCGCCTACCAGTATTTTGAAGAAGATGAAAAAGGTTCACTAACGGTGGGCAAACGGGCAGATCTTGTCATTCTTGCAGAAGATCCAGTGCTGGTTGATCCGCTGGAATTGGAAAACATCGCAATCGTCGAAACTTTCTCCAGAGGCAAATCGATTTACTTGCGCTAATGCTAGCCACAGGCAGGCGTCGGTAATGGAATTCAGCGAATACAACAGCTTACGAAAAGGGAGTTGAGCATGAAAGTCGCGTTTATTGGTTTGGGGGTTATGGGTTATCCCATGGCGGGGCACCTGAAAAATGTTGGCATGGACGTATGTGTCTACAATCGAAGTGGCGAAAAAGCCAGCAAGTGGTGCCAGCAATACGGGGGCGAAATGGCAGCGTCACCAGCCGCAGCGGCACAGCAATGCGAGGTGGTACTAACTTGTGTGGGCAATGATGATGACGTCAGACAAGTAATACTGGGCAGCAGTGGCGCCCTCGCAGGCATGGACGCCGGAGCGACTCTGGTGGATCACACTACGGCGTCGGCGTCATTGGCTCGAGAACTAGCCAGCATCGCTACGGAGCAACAGAAGAACTTCCTCGATGCCCCGGTTTCCGGTGGGCAGGCGGGAGCGGAGAATGGCGCACTAACCGTCATGGTCGGCGGTGAACCGGCCGTCTATGACGCAGTTAAAGTGGTGCTTGATAGCTACTCGAAATTCCACAAGCTACTGGGACCGAGCGGTAGTGGTCAGCTGGCGAAGATGGTCAATCAAATTTGCATTGCCGGTATTGTACAGGGCCTGGCTGAGGGCCTGAATTTCGCCATCAAGGCAGGTCTCGATGGAGGCGCCTTGATCGAAACCATCTCGCAAGGCGCGGCCGGCTCCTGGCAAATGGAGAATCGCTACCAGACCATGCTGGCAGATGAATTTGAATTTGGCTTCGCCGTCGACTGGATGCGCAAGGATCTCGGTATCGCCCTCGAGGAAGCCAGAGGCAACGGCGCCGAACTGCCGGTTGCTGAACTGGTGAACAATTTTTACGCCGAAGTGCAGGCAATGGGGGGCGGGCGCTGGGACACGTCCAGCCTGCTGACTCGCTTCACACGGAAGTAAGCTATTTTGGGGTATTAATACTTCATTGACGGTTTTTTCCGAGCCCAAACGGCTGACCAGAAACCTGACTGGAAGAGGGTGGCCCTGGGGTCGCCATTTTACATTCGGCAAAGTTACACTGCTGCTATGGCGGCCAGCGCCACACTGCTTGTCGGGCTAGTGCGCTAGGAAATTCGGCCCGGCCTGACTACCGAAATGGGCAGCTCCCACGGTCATTTCGCCGAATTAGTATTGATTACTCAGAGCGAAACCACTAAGTTACCCTGCTGGAACATTGATCCCATAGAGGAATCCCATGCAAGTAAAATTTCTTCTGATTCTCCCACTGCTTACAGCAATTGGCGGCCCCGTGGTGGCGCAGTCCGGCGGTGATTATAAAGCACCCCGAACCGAGTATGGCCAACCTGACCTGCAGGGGGTATGGAATTTCAGTTCCAACACACCGATGCAGAGGCCAAAGCGTTATGGCGAGCAGGAGTTTCTGACCGAGGAACAAATTACGGAAGCTATTGCCCGGCAAGAGAAAAACGCCGCCGCCGCCGATGCCCGGGCTGCGCGACTGGTGATAAATCCTGAGGCTCCAAACGCTACCAGTGATCCCGGAGGCTACAATGATTTCTGGATAGAAAATCGAGGCATCGGTGATACGGTCCGCACTTCTCATATCGTGTACCCGGTGAATGGTCGAGTACCGGCACCGGTCGAAGGTGCACCGCGGCAGTTTGGCGGCCTCGGCCCGGATATTCCGAGTACCCGCCCGGTGCGATTTATCGTGGGCGGTATTGCCAAGGATGGGCCGGAAGATCGTGGTCTTTCCGAGCGTTGCCTGGTTGGATTTAACGCAGGCCCACCGTTTGTGCCGAGTCTGTACAATAATAACATGCAAATTTTTCAGAGCAAGAACACCGCGGTGATCTTGACCGAAATGGTTCACGATGCCCGCATCGTACCCCTAGGCGAAATACCCGAACTGAATGAGGATGTGCGGCTTTGGTCCGGGGATTCACGAGGTTGGTACGAAGATGACACCCTGGTGGTTGAGACCAGAAATTTCAACGGCCTGCGACAGACTTTCGACAGCACCGGTTCAAATATAGATATGCTACTCACAGAACGATTTACCCGGGTTGCCTACGATACGGTGAACTATGAATTCACCATCGATGATCCCAACACTTTTACCGATAAAATCACGGCCATCGTGCCTATGACCAAGGTGGCTGGTCAGATCTATGAATACGCCTGCCACGAAGGCAATTACGGCATGTTCAACATTCTGCGCGGTGAAAGAATGGAAGAAAGCAGGGCTGCGGAAAATGGTGGCCAACAATAATGCAACGAGACGGGGTTCCGATGAAGACTAAATACTTGCTTATCTTTTCAATACTCACAACGGTTTGCGGATTTTCTGTGGCGCAGTCAGACGGCGAATATGTGGTTCCTCGAACCGAATATGGTCAGCCTGACCTGCAGGGAGTCTGGAATTTCAGCTCCAATACGCCAATGCAGAGACCGACACGCTACGGCGATCAGGAATTCCTGACCCCGGAACAAATTCAGGAAGCCGTAGAACGGCAGCAGGCCTCGGCGGCGGCGGCCGACGCCGCGGCAGCGCGCCTGGTGGTGGACCCCGATGCACCTGAAGCCAGTAACAATCCAGGTGGTTACAACGATTTCTGGTTCGAAGTCGCCGGTATAGGCGACACGGTTCGCACTTCCCTAGTGGTGTATCCAGATAATGGGCGCTTTCCGGCGGCAGTCGAAGGCGCGCCAAGACAATTTGGCGGCCTGGGCCCAGATGTGCCCGGTACCAGACCGGTTAGATACACCGTGGGCGGTATCGCTAAAGATGGCCCGGAGGACCGTGGACTCTCTACCCGCTGCCTTGTCGGTTTTAACTCCGGACCGCCGTTTACTCCCAGTTTGTACAATAACAATGTGCAAATTTTTCAGAGTCGAGACACTGCAGTGATCATGACGGAAATGATTCATGATGCACGCATCGTCTCGCTGGGCGACCACGCGCAATTGGACGACGATATTCGCTTGTGGTCAGGTGATTCCAGGGGTTACTGGGATGGTGATACCCTGGTGGTGGAAACTAAAAACTTCAATGGCCTCCGTCAAACCTTTAACAGCACCGGCGCCAACGGGGACATGGTGTTGACAGAACGTTTTACCCGGGTCGCTTACGACACGGTGAACTATGAATTCACCATCGATGATCCATCCACTTTTACTGACAAAATCACGGCTATTGTGCCCATGATCAAGGTGGGTGGTTTGTTATATGAGTATGCCTGTCACGAAGGTAACTACGGTATGTTCAACATTCTGCGTGGTGCCCGGGTGCAAGAGCGGTTGGCGGCGGAAAGCGGGGCTCAGTAAGTTAAAAAGCGGGGTAAGAACGATTCCTGATTGGTTTGTTCTTATGAATTTTTGGCTACTCGATTGATTTTGAGTATCAGTAAACGAACGGTAAACGATTGAAGGGTTGTACATGAAAACACTATTACAAAAACTTATATCAGCGACTTGTCTGTTCTCGGTTTTGGGCTTGTTTGTATCCACGCAAGTACTTGCGCAGGCCAGTGCCTTCCCACGCACACCAAGTGGCAAGCCGGATTTCAGCGGCATTTGGCAGGCCATGACCTCCGCCCACTATAACGTGGAACCCCACGCCGCATCGGAAGGTCCGTATCCACGCCTGTTCGGCGCACTGTCAGCCACGCCGGGTGGACTGGGTATCGTCGAGGGCGGCCGCATTCCTTATAATGAACAGGGCCGCAGGCAGGCGGATGCCAATCGTGCCAGTGCAATCGAAAATGATCCCATGGCCAAGTGTTATATGCCCGGCGTGCCCAGGGCAAACTACATGCCTTTCCCATTCCAGATAGTGCAGTCCACGGGCGTTATCCTGATTGCCTACGAAGTAGCAGAAGCGAATCGTATTCTCTACGTGGATCAACCTGACCTGGAATCTCAGGTAGATGCCTGGATGGGTCACTCCAACGCCCATTGGGAAGGCGATACCCTGGTTGTTCGCGTGAGTGGGCAGATGCCAGATACCTGGTTTGATCGTGTCGGCAATCATCACAGCTATGAGATGGTAGTCGAAGAGCGCTGGTCTCCCGCAGGACCAAACCATATTAATTACGAAGCAACGATTACGGATGCCAATACATTCACCGCGCCCTGGACAATAAGCTTTCCGCTCTATCGTCACATCGGAGACAGCATGCAATTACTCGAATTCAAGTGCGCAGAATTCGCGGAAGAATATTTGTATGGCGAATGGCGTAAGGAGGGGACTCCACGAGGAAATCCTCCACAATAAGTCTTAGTCGGGATGCTACCGGTGAAAGAGGCCTGGCTCTATCGAGACAGGCCTTTTTCGTGGATGTGCCAGAAAAGACTCTGGAGGCTCCCTGGACAATAAGTGTTAAGGACTGCACCCTTAGGGATGTTGGTTTTAGAGCGCGTCGTGTCAACGATGCAAGCGAGGCCCGTTATCACTCGGTGCTGGGCGGCATCTTAGGAAGATTAACAGCATGGCAGGAAGGTTAGATTCTACACTTCTCGGCATTATTGCGTTGCCGGTTTGCGCTGCATCCCTGGCCCAGGAGAACTGTGCCAACGGACAAATATTCAGCGGTGGCGCCTCGATCGACAGTGGTGCGAATTTGTCCCGGAAATCAACGCCGGTGGCTCGGTTTTCATTGGTGGTAATTTGTGCCCGATACAGATTCACGTCGGGCGCAGAGCAGATATTTATGTCGCATTCGAAATCGGCCCCACTATCTATTTTCTGAACGATTCGAACGCGCTCATTATCTACGATTCCAATAATCTTATGCAGTATCGCTTTAATGTGCCGCTGACTGACTCCATCGCACTGAGTTTGTTCAGTGGGGTAATTGGCGAGGCCATTGCGGAGGTTAAACTCTATGTTGCCTATGTAGTGGATGGTGAGTTTCAGCTAGATGCCCAGCCGATCAATTTTACCGTCAATCCGGCAACGTCGATTACGCCGCTTTCGGTTCTTCCCGAGCAAGACACGGTGGTCCCGAGTAGTCGTGCTGAAATAAAGATTCACTTCGATCGAGCCCTGGACGCAAGTTCAGTGGATGACAACACGCTCAGCGTATTCGGCAGATGGTCGGGTGTACTAAGTGGTGCACTCAGCCTCGGTGAGGACAAGCGCTCACTGCGGTTTCTTCCGGACCGAGATCTCTTTGCCGGTGAGCAAGTCTTCGTCACAATGGCTGCCGGAGAGCTATCTGCGATCGATGGTAGTGAGTTTCCCGGTGGATACAGCTGGTCCTATTGGGTGGAATCAGCCACCGCGCCTATGGCATTCGAAAAGATCGGGGTTGTCTCTACGCGCTCGCCAGGTTCACAGACTCAGATACAAACCTATGGCGCTTACGCCGGGGATTTGAACCAAGATGGCTGGTCCGATTTTATAGTGCCTAATGAATTGTCTAATGATTTGCGAGTTTTCCTGAACGATGGCGCCGGTGGTTACGGAAATTTTTCTATCATCCCCATCGAGGGCGCGGTCAAGCCCAGTCCCAACGAAGGCGCAGATTTTGATGGTGACGGAGATATAGATTTCGCGGTCGGTAGTGCCTGGGGTCATCATGTGCATGTGTTCCTGGGAGATGGCAGTGGCGCGCTTTCCCAAACACAGAATCTATTCGTCGGGGAAAGGGTCAGGGGCGTTTGCCTGGCCGACTTCGAAAATGATGGTGACCCTGATATTATTGCAACCTCCTATATCGGTAATCTGGTGGCGCTGTTCACCAATGATGGTGCGGGAAACTTCTCCGATGCGGTAACCTTCGATGCCGGCGATGGTGAATGGTCGTGTGCGTCCGCAGATATGAACGCCGATGGCTTAACGGATATCACCATCGGCACCCGTAACAGCAACGAGTTGATAGTCTTGTTATCTAACGGTGACGGCAGTTTCACCGAATCTGGCAGAATTCCCGCTGCGGGTGATCCCTGGATGTTGGCCGCGAGGGATGTGGACAGAGATGGCAGCGTCGATATCGTCGCAGTGAATGCCAATTCGATTTCCCTGACTGTGAGCATGGGAATGGGAAATGGCGAACTGGCAACCCCGGTCAGTTATTCCCTGGCGGTGGATGGGGTCGGATTCCCGCTGGCGGTGGATTTAGGTGATCTGGACGGAGATGGTGATCTAGATGCGGTTACCTCGGATTTTAGAACGCAGCTATTTTTAATTTATGAAAACCAGGGAGATGGGACGTTCCTGCGGCTCCCCAATCAACTCACTGCGATCGGAGCGGCGTCCTGTGCCATTCTCCATGACCGGGATAATGACGGTGATCTGGATATTACCGGTATCGTTGAAGTCGCCGACGAGCTCATACTGTTCAGGCATTAGTCACTGCGCCTGGCCTTCATGAAAGCTGGCAATTTCACTCAGGGATTTACGTGATATATCTGGCACCCTTGCGTCCGTTTCTGGATAGCCGACAACCAGGATCAGGTACGCTTTCTCATAGCTTGGCCTTGCGAGAATTTCGTTGAGAAATTTCATTGGACTCGGTGTATGGGTTAGTGTGGCAAGGCCCGCATTATGAAACGCTGCTATCAGCAGCCCTGTGGCGATACCGACGGATTCGGTGAAGTAGTAGTTTTTCTGCTTGTCACCGGCCGCATCGAAGCCAAATTTCTGACTGAAGATCACGATTAGAAACGGTGCTCGCTGCAGAAAAGGTTTGCTGTCATCGGTGCCCAGTGGAGCGAGTACATCCAGCCAATCCTGAGGAGCACGGTCGTTGTAGAATTTCTCTTCCTCCTCTTCTGCGCGTTCGCGTATCTGTTGCTTGATGGCCGGGTCACTCACAACGGCGAAATGCCATGGCTGGCGATTGGCGCCGCTGGGGGCACTGCCGGCGGTGATTAAACAATCCTCGATCACTTGCCTCGACACCGGCTTGTCGGAAAAGTCTCTTACGGTACGACGAGCCTGCATCAAATCAGAAAATGCTTTCGCCCGTTCTCCCATCTCTGTTCCCGAGTGCTGTTTCAAGACCAGTTTGATCGTTTTTATTGCGGTATCTGCCATGGACTATCCTTTTAAAAGCCTGTGAGCATATTTGTTTGACGACTGGATCAAGCAGCTGGAACCACATCCAGCAATCAGAGGCTCTTCAAGTCAGTCAGTCTGAATTAGCTGCCATCCAAGGGCAATTAAAATCAGAGCTACACTACCAGAGTTAGGATATTGATGCTCGATCAGTGCCAGTTCGAATCGTTAAATGAGAGGCGAGAAAAGTGCTTGGAGCGAGGAAGCAGGCAGGCGGGTGCCCTAGCGGTTGATGGTATAGATGCCTTCAACCGAGTTGAGAGGATTGATGAGATCCTGCAGATCGAATCCACCAACGAAGGTTTCCGCCGCATTACCCGTGAACAGGCCACCGAGATTTGCGTTAATGGAAGTGCTGATTAAACCGGTGCTATCCCTCAGTTGCGCTGCGGTGGCACCCAGACCAACGACGCCGCCATTTACGGAACCGACAAAGTCGATAGCCCAGGCTTGATCGGCAACGTTAACCAGCAGGCTGCCATTGGTGATACTTCCGGTATCGAAATTGACATCCATCGCCGCCAGCAAGCTGCTAATCTCGCCGGCGCTGCCGTTGCCAATAAAGGATGAGACCAATCCTGATCCATAGCTTGCGATACCTTTCAGGTTGGCAACCGGGGTTGGATTAACTTCGGCGAAATATTTGCTAGTTGAAACTATCGTCAGTGCGTCGTTCACCCGGGTCACGATTCCCCAGTTTGCATCGATCGATCGATCCCATTTACCCCAGTTGATACCGAAATCTTCGTTAGTGGCACTGTCTGCAGTCGCCAGCGTCAGTTGAGAACTATTGTTGCCATTGCCATTATTGCCTGAGTTTCCGTTGTCGCTATTGCC
>CAJXIY010000066.1 GCA_913054495.1 uncultured Gammaproteobacteria bacterium
GCAGACCGGACGACAGGCATTACTGATCAATCTCCAGCGGAATGAATGCGCCGGTTTTTAAATAGTGGATTGCTTCGTCTATCACCTCATTGTTACGCATCATGAAAGTATGAGTCACCGGCAATACTCGGTGCGCATTCATACCTTCAACTTTAGTGCTTTCCACCGAGACGATGCTGTCATTGGGCGTACCGAAAAATAACGCACTAAAGGGATTAATACTTTGCTTACCGGCGATAATACCTAGATCGAATTCCACCGGGCCTAATTCGTGTAGGATGCTACCCTCTTCCGCCCCCAATAAGACGCCGGTTGGCCCGATAATAAAACCAAACCCCGGAAACGGCAGCAAGCGATCGACAATTTCGCTTCCCTGATTCGGTGGACCCAGCATCACTACTCGCCCTAATCGACTCAGAGACGATTCTTGCACATAGTAGCGAAGCAGAATTCCCCCCAGGGAATGGGTCACGAAATGAATCTTAGCAGGATCTGTTGCCTCACACTGAGTTATACCCCGACCCACTGCATCGAGAGCCAGAACTTCGATGGTATGGCTACGGGAGGAATAGCGGATATTGGCAATGTCGTAACCCGCTTTGCCGAGTTTTGTTTCTAACTCTCCCATTGAGTTTGACACTCTGGCAAACCCATGCAGAAGTACCACGCATTCTTCATTGGCGAGGTTTGCCCCGCTCGAACCGATTAACAAAAACACTATAACTGTGAGGGAATATTTCTTCATCATATTAATGCTGCGATAAATGTAGTATCTACTTAAATAATCAGGGTCAGAGTTAAATTACAGTAGTTTTCGGTGCGTTTATTCCATAAATTTATAGCACACTTTGATTTCACGAATTTAACTTATTGATTTATATAACGAATCGGTCGCACAGTTTACTGAAAATCCTCGTGTCGGTGGTTCGATTGACTCGCGCATCCATGCACTCGGCCTTTGGCCGGCCTGCGGCTGTGCTAATTCGCTCTAGCGAATTGGTCCGTCCCTGGGCACCATCAATTTCAAATTACTGTATATTTACTCTGACCCCATTTTGTTAAGGTAACGGAAGAATCCTCCCCTCGTGAACCGTGCCCCAGATCTCTATTTCCCCAATGGTTTCCGGCGACACTGTCAGAGGATTTTCGACCAGAACCGTGAAATTAGCCAGCTTGCCAGGAATGATGGAGCCGACCTCGTCTTCCATTCTTAGTGAGTAAGCTGCATCAAGAGTTACTGCGCGCAGGGCGCGCTCGGCACTAATGCGCTGTGCTGGGCCAGCTAGGTTCCCGGCGACAGTAATTCGATTCACTGCATTGGACATGAGCCTCAATGGTTGGCCAGAGGCCATTGGTGTATCTGAATGCAAGGACAGAGAAACGTCAGCACGCACTAAGTCTCCCAGTCTTACCATTTCTTGTGCACGCTCGGGCCCGATACCTTCTTCACTGTAGCGGTCGGCCAGCACTACCGGGTAGAAAGGATTTGCACTCACTATTGCACCAAGCGCTGCCAGACGCTCAACTTGGTCGGGACGTGAGAAGCCAAAGTGGACAATTACCGTACGATGATCTTCGCGAGGATTACGATCCATATTGGCTTCAAGATTATCAAGAACCATATCGAGACCCGCATCACCGTTCTGATGAACATGAATCTGGTATTCAGCATCCCAGTAGATTCGAAAAGCCCGGGCGAAGGCCTCGGGCTCCATCAGCCACTCCCCATGATGACCATCCAGATAGCCTTCACTCATCTGCATTAACTGACTAAACATCGCGCCATCGGCAAAAAGCTTCACCTGCCCGGGAATAAATTCAGTCATCCCCTGCGCAGATGCATACAGCTTCTCGATTTCGACGATCACCTCATCTTCTGGATAATTACCAGCAAACGACCTTCCATCTGCTATGTAATACATTCGAAACGGTGTTTCCGCATCCCCGAACACCTGATTCTGCAATCCAATCAGAGCCGGTGAAACGATTCCGCCTGGTTCCGCTATCAGCGTGCTCCCCGCTGCATGCCAATAGGCTTCCAGCTGCTCCAGGGCCGGCAGGTAACGAGCTGGGCGAAAGATATCTGCAAACACCCTAGCCACGATCAGGCTCTGCCCCCGTTCCCAGAAATGCCCCTCGGCGAGATTGGACTGGGCGCGCACTGATTCGGGAGCAGCGTCGATCAGGGCCTGGTCAATGTCAAAATATTCCAACGCAGCGGTATTATGAATCTGTTCGTGCAGAGACCTCTGCATCACCACGATAGGAATAGTGTCGCTGATTTCGTCCAGGTCGGCGCGCGTCAGCTCACCATGAAAAAGTTGGTGAAAACCCCAAGTGTAGAGGACCTCAGATGGATCAGAATGCTTACTCACAATACTTTCAAGACGCTGTCGATAATCAGCCGCATCTATTGCACGTCGGACTGTCTTCTCGGGTAAAACCCAGTCTTCAATGGACAGGATTTCAGTCATGAACAAGAGGCTGGCGAGCCAGGCATGTTCGTGTTGATTGATAAGTCCCGGAATGAGCACCAGATCTTCAAAGCGGGAATCGATTGTCAGGGCCTGACCAGATAGGGACCTTTGTATCTCTTCGAGTGATCCTGTTGCGACTATTCTATTCTCTTCAACTGCGACAGCCTGCACTACCGGCCGACTCGGATCCAAGGTAATTATTTCTCGAGCTGGGTACACAACAATCGAAGAAGCATCCTGCGCAAGAGAAGTCGCTGAAAAGAAAATACACAGAGCCGCGTTTCGTACTTTGATAGTGAATTTTATCATTGACTGCAATTAACTCAGCAAGGCGAAGTTTCGTCTAATCCAGATCAAAGTTAAATGAACCGGATAAATCAGATCCGATGATCGCATATACCCTTTTCCACAACAAAGGGGATAGATCTATTTTAAGAGTGTAATTAAGTGCAGATTGATCGATTTCCATAGCACACTCTATAGCACACTTTGGTTTCACGTAATTAACTCATTGATTCAATTATAGAATCGGTCACGCGTTCTACTGAAAATCCTCGTGTCGATGGTTCGATTCCGCCCCTGGGCACCATTTGATTCCAGCACCCACGACTTCAATAATTTTCTTCTAGATTCGCTTTTCCGCAACTGACACTTGTCTTCTAGCCAGCTAATACGCCCAAGTCCGCAAACCAATAAAACCATAGCTAATTAGGAAAATGACCAGAATAGATAAGGCAATCACAGCATGAAGAGAATGATGCCAAACGGCGATACCGACTTGCTGGCGCCTCTCATAGTTAGCCAGAACCACATAACCAGCCACGCCCACAACAATTGGCAAGAGCAATGAAACTAGCCAGAAGCTAACTGTCAAAATTGAAACTTCCGCAACACCAGAGCCACCAAGCATTGCGACTATCAAATAGGCATACAATGCGAGAATTGCGGTCGCCATAGCTGGCACGCCCCTTACGCGAAGATAGGGTATGTCCCAGCTTCTGCGTAGCAGTTTTCTGACAACCCAGATTCCTGTAAAAACTACGGTACTGACCAACACAAGCCCTGCGTAAACTATAGCCAACAAACGCCCATAAGCCTTAATCGGGCTAATTTTCATGAGAGTGCTCTGCCCCATTTGCAGCAAGTCTTCGTTGTCTGGCGAAGTGACGAAGGCGAACGACGCAATGGCATCATCTGCTCTCCTAAACTGGCTATCACCTACCGGCAGTAACTCAATCTCGTCGCCTAGCAATGGCTTGAGTACTAGCTTCCCTTCTTCTGCTCGCACTGTGCTGAATATGAGCCGTTCTACACCCGCTATCAATTCAATTCGGGGCGCGTTCGCTTCATAGGTCCCTGCGAATGCAGCAAGCTCAGATTCTGATTTCTCGACGATCGGGGTTGAGTCAGGCGGTGTAATGTCCCTAGTTATAAAATCAGCAATCAGTGCATTGATTCTGCGAATCGCCAACGAATTAGGCTGATTAACTGAGTAGAAGAATCCTCGTTCGGCCTCTGGTAGGTAGGCATAGCTGGACGAAAATCCGTCTATGCCGCCATTGTGTCCATGAAAGATGAAACCATTTCTAAGCGTAGTGTAATTACTAAGGCCATAGCCCACCTGTAATCCATTTTCCGAGGCAACTGTAGTTGTAGGCGTTTCCATTCGAACTAGGGACTGGGGTTGAATCAACGGAACGCCGTCGAGTGATCCGCGGCCGATAAACATCTTCAGCAATTGCGCCATGTCCGCACTTGTTGCGTTCATCGAACCGGAAGGTCTCACAGGTATATGGATATAGGGAGACTCGGTATCGTCCGCGCTATAACTGGCTGCGACGCCCTCCGCAAAGAAGAAAGTAGCGGTATTCATTCCTAGCGGCCTGAATATTTCCTGGTTGACGAAATTTTCGAAACTCATACCCGTTACGTTTTCCAGCGCCAGAGCTGCGATAGCCGGCCCTATATTGGAATAGGCCATGCGAGTTCCTGGCCGCCAGCGTGTTCGGCGAGAATTGTTATTGAACTCGATTCCTTGCAGAGTCGTTACATTCGGATCACTAAAGGCAAAGTCCCTGAAATGAATCTCGTCAAATCCAGCGGTATGCTCTAACGTGTGAACCAACTTAACAGGATTGGAGCCTTCCCAAGAATTTTCCACGCCAGCTTCAGGGGCTAAATCACTGACAAGATCGTCGAGATCTATCTGCCCTTGTTCCACCAGCTTTAGAATCGACAGGGAAACCATTGTCTTGGAAATGGATCCGACTCGAAAAAGCGTGTCTGGCGTGACCGGCCGTTCAAATTCCCTATTGGCGACACCAAGGGCGCCTTGCCAGATCATCTCATCGCCATAGACGATAGCACCGATCATTCCGGGCGCACCGGTTTCTTCCAGTATCGCGAGGATGCGAGCATCAAGGTCTTCTACGGAAGTTATCGGAAGAGAATCTTCAGCGGCATTGATTTGCACACATGGCAGCAGAAATAGCGCAGCCAATAATATTCTGATTTTTTTCATGATGAGGCATCTGTAGAGTTATATCAGCCTGATGATGACCGCACATGGAGGATTCAAATCATGCGAGCCAAGGAAGATGGAATGACTGAACCATCACCAACCGTTCGTCCAGGATAGTATGTATAGGAGTGAGATGGAACCATTCTGACTTATCGGGGTGTACCCCGGGGGTGGGGTGCTGGCTGGGCGGTTACTAGGGAACAGGGGGTGGGTATGAGCTAGGCGGTTACTGGGTTGATTCAAGAGGCTCTAAGTGGCGATATAAGGGCTATCAGTTCTGCTTAAGACTCAAGCCGGTTGGACAGAGAAGACCCACGTTGAGCTATCTAGCAAAATCAGACTACTGTTGAGCGCCAGCCAAAATTTATGGGTATGTATTTGGGTATGTATAAAGGAATATAAGGCTGGGAGCCTTGTAATACAAAAAAAATGGCGGACCGGACGTCCGCTTTCGACTGCGATTTCAACCGGTCAGTGCAACACACTGCTATATTTAATTAAAAAGCAGAGTGTTGCACTGACCGGTTGAAATCGCAACCAAAAGCAGGCGGAGGGGCTCTTCCTGAAAATCCCTAAAAACAGCCCTGAAATGGGGAAATAGCTGGTACAATATTCATCTGCTCTAGAGAGCTCTATAAGACAGATTTAAGAGAACTTTCACCCGCTAATTTCCAGTCAAAAAGGTTGATAAATGGATATCGAAGTTGCTCAACGATGTTTGGGGGATGTCGACGTTGCTGCACTAAGGGAAATAATTCTCAATCAAGACGCGGCAGCCTGGCAAGAACAGTCTATAAGACAACAAACCTACGAAGTTCACAAAGACACCGAATCCATTGTCATGCTTTTCTGCGAAGAAAGTTGGCCCGAGGGTGAAATTTACCGAGACTCGGGTTGGGATAGATTGGCAGAAGTAGCCAATCCACTAATCGATCATATCATCAATACCTATTACGCACCCGGTGGCACACTACTGCGGGCGATGGCGGCTAAATTAAAACCCCAGGGTCGGATACTGCCCCATCGGGACCGTTTGAAGTCATTCCACATGGGACATCGCATTCATGTGCCTATTACTACCAATCCCGGCGTTAGATTTTCTATCGAGGGCAAACCTTACACCTTCGAAGTAGGTAAGGCTTACGAGTTAAATAATCAGAAGAAGCATAGTGTGATGAACATGAGCGATGAAGATCGCATTAGTTTTATTTTTGACTATGTGCCTGCTGACGCCCAGGGTAAGGAAAAATCATGACGCAGGGAATACCGGAAAAAGATCGCAGCATTACCCAGGCGATTGAGTTCATGAAAAAAAATCGCCCGCTTCGAACCGAAGAAATCTGTCGAGATTACCTGCTACAGAACCCGGGATGTACCGATCACTTGCGCTTACTCAGCAATGCCTTGATGAAGCAGAATCGATTGCCTGAAGCCGAAGAACGGCTGCGTTTCGCCTTGTCCTTGGACGCGGAATTTCCACAACTGCATGAAGATCTGGGTAGCGTACTAGCACTGCAATCAAAGTTTAACGAAGCGATTCCTGAGTTCGAGCGCGCTATAGAATTACAACCGGCGCTGCCGCTGGCCCACAAAAAACTGGGTCAGGCCCTCGTCGCAGCTGGCCGAGGCAAGGATGCCGATGAGGCTTTTCAAGTCTACATCGATAGCGATGAGGATCGAGCTACGATAATGAAGGGTGTGGAGCTGTTACGTACAAAGCAATTGGATGATGCTGTGGCGGTGTTCCAGAGTGTTTTAAAACGCAGTCCTGACAGTGTTAACGCTATGCGCTATCTCGCTGTTTGTTATTGGCAGGGAAAGACAAAATTGGATGATGCCGAGGCATTGCTGCGCCGTGCGACGCAGCTGGCAAAGGACTATCTTGGCGCGTGGTTAATCCTTGGAGCCTTACTCTTGGAAAGAAACAAGAATGTAGAAGCAATTGCTGCTTACCAACAGGCGACGAAACTGAATCCTAAGAATCCCGAATCCTGGGCGGGGCTTGGCAGTGCCTTCTCGGTTGCCATGTACCCTGACAAATCTGTAGAAGCCTATGCTAAATCGATCGAGCTAAACCCCAAGGTAGCGGGAGTACAGATGGGCTATGCCCACGCACTGAAGACGGTGGGTAGACAGGCTGATGCATTGATAGCCTACAGAGCCGCTATCGCAGCCAAACCCGATTTTGGTGAAGTCTATTGGAGTATGGCCAATCTTAAAATCTTCAAGTTCGAGCCGCAGGAGCTCGAGGATATGCAGCAGCAATTGCAGCGTGAGGACCTGTCAGAATCCGCCGATATTCATTTTCGCTTCGCCTTGGGCAAGGCATTCGAAGATGAAAAAGAATACGACAAAGCCTGGCATCACTATCACACGGGTAATCAGCGCCAACGCATGACTGTGGCCCATGAACCTATCGAAATGGAAAACAGGCACGCGGCGGTCAAGGCTGTCTTTAATCGCGATTTTATTGCCGAGCGTGCTAACCAGGGCTTCGATGCAGCGGATGCGATCCTGATCGTTGGCCTGCCACGTTCTGGTTCCACCCTTGTTGAACAAATTCTCGCCAGCCACAGCCAAGTTGAGGGAACTGCAGAATTGCCTGTATTGGGCAAGCTGTCACAATCGATTGGTCGATACCGTACCGATGGCGTAGCGTACCCCGAGGCAGTAAGCCAACTGCGAAAAAAGGACTGGCGTGCTTATGGTCAACAATACATTGAGGAGAGTCGGCGTTATCGGGTAACCGACAAGCCTATTTTTACAGATAAGTTACCGAATAATTTTCCCTTCGTCGGGCTTATGCATCTGATTTTACCCAATACCAAAGTGATTAACGCGCGTCGCCACCCATTCGATAGTTGCCTTGGCAGCTATAAACAACTTTTCGGCCAGGGCCAGAATTTCACCTATGATATGTTAGATTTGGCCCATTACTACAAACAATATGATGCCATGATGAAATACTGGCATGACGTTTTACCGGGCAAGGTGCTGGACGTACACTATGAAGTGACGGTGACCGATTTGGAATCTCAGGTGCGCCGTATCCTTGACCATTGCGGGCTTCCTTTCGAGGAAAGTTGCGTGCGGTTTCACGAGACGGAGCGTGCAGTAAAAACAGCCAGTTCGGAGCAGGTTCGACAACCCATTTATACTGGGGCACTTGGCACTTGGCGACGCTATGAAAAACACCTGGGCCTGTGGCAGGATCAATTAGGCTATATTATCGACGAGCTTCCAGAAGTATCAAAAAACGCGGGATTATAGGGTTGTGCTAAAATGGCCAGACTTCAAGCCCATGAATGGCATTGCGCACATCCATGGTCAGGTTGACCGAAACTAACTGTTGGTTGGCGGCAAGATCATAAACGGTGATGGAAGAGGGCGAAGCACCACCGGCCACAATTCGATCTGACAACACGCACAATCCACGGGCGAAACCGGGTCGTGCAGTTTCACCGTCATCGGCTTCTTTATGTTTGAGCTTGCTGGTGTCAACCTTTGGCACCGCCATTGCCCTGTCTTCTTCGCCTTCTCCACGTCCCGTATATCGCAATACATCGGCCTGACTATCATTAAAAATGACGCCATCGCGAAAGGGTTGGGCATTGTGCGTGCCAGCAGGCAACTCCACTGCCATGTTAATCGCCTTGCCGTTGTAGTGCAGCATGCCGCCACTTCTCAATCCCGAGATATACATACCCGCTTTGGAACAATGGATGTTATTGATATGTAATTTGTTGAGCATCAACGGGCCTTCCTCCGATCTGGGATCGAACAGCCTGGGTTGAAATCTATAATCGCTGGAGCCAATGTGCATAGCCCAGTCGAACTCATACTGGTCGAGATTGAACGCCAGCACGGTGTCAAACCCGGTAGAAGTCATGAAAAGTTTACGCTCGTACACGGCAATTTCATGACAGTGCTTGAGGAAGGGATTACGCCAGGATTCAATCAGCTTAAAGTCTGGAGTATAGGCAAACAACTCATCACTGGCGGCGATATAGACTCGATGCCCATCGAAGGCGATGCCCCGCAGTCCCCGGTCCCAGCCTCGTCCCTGCCAATCGATGTCCGCGGTGTTCCAATCGATTTTTTGTTCTACGGATTGTTTCTCAATATCGATCAGGTAGACACCACCGTGACTTTCCCCCTGCTGACTGCCGCGCACGACGGAACTGGTGACAAGCTTTACCATGATTCCTCAGTTGTTTGGTGATGCCTTGGAGTTTAGGGGACCAAGTATAGACTGGAAAACCAAGCCTGGGGAACGGGTGGGCCGCTTTTTCCCAGGCTCGGATCTAATTCACTGGCTTTTGCTGTGAGCTTTTTAGAAGGCCTTCCTAAAGGAGAGACTCATCGTTCTCGGTGCAAAGAGTGTGCGCGCACTCTTAAAACGAGGATCGCCACCAAAAAACTCATCGCCATAGTCATCGTAACCGGTATAGGCATAGTTCCAGCCCTGTTCGTCGAAGAGATTTCTTACCTTAAAGGTGATATCCACCCCATTGTTCAGATACAGCCCCGCGGAAAAACTAGAAAAAGTCCAGGAGTCTGCCAATCCGCCCTTGTAGTCATCGCGTATGTCACTAATTCGGCTCCAGGTCTCCGATTGATAGGCGATATCGTAGTAGAACCACAAATCACCACCGAACACGTTGGGGACTTCATAATTCACGCTGAGCCAGGCTTTGTTTTCTGGCGATCCCGGCATCGGCATGCCATCTATGATTCTCAAGTCACCGCTGCCACTAGGCTCCAAAAGATCATCCGAGAATTCTGGGCTCGCTGAAAACAGACTGCCACTAATGCTCAGTCTCGCGTTGGCTCGCCACAGAAAGTTGGCTTCGAATCCCGTGGTGTCGGCCCCAGGCGCATTTATCGTGCCTCGAACCCACCATTTGCCTATACCCCCAGTACTCACGTGATAGTCTTTCCAATCCATGTAGAAGGCAGAAACGTTAATCTGCAATCGATTGTCCAACCACTGTGTCTTAAATCCGACTTCATAGTTATCGAGAAAGTCTGGATCGAAATCTCTCGGAATTAAACCGGTATTCGCCGCCCTTGCACTGTTGCGGCCGCCCAATCGAAATCCCTGGCTAAACAGGAAATACCCCATCTTGTCTTCGTCAAACTGATACTTGGCACCGATCTTGTAAATGGTATCGCTACTCTTGCCGAAGTCCCCATACCCTCCATCTGAGTCGAAACCGCCGGGGACGGGCAAGCCTCCGGGCCAGTGGTAGATATCAAACTCGTCTCGCTCAAATTCTGACCAACGGGCGCCAAGTGTCACCGATAATTTGTCGGTGAGGTCGTAACCCAATTCACCGAAGACGGCAATTTGATCCACGGTGCGATTCATGTGGCCGGCATAACTCGTTTCGGTTTCTGCCAGGGGATATTGCACGTTCTCATAGCCATAATTGTTCAAGTACAAGTAGGCATAAGCCTGCGCTGTCGCCCACGCTCGCGTATTAACCAGATTTGGCTGCTCGGTGGTGTAGTACCAGCCGTCATGCACACTTTCGTAGTAGCCTCCTACCATCCATTGCAGTCTACTATCACCTTGTGAAGTCAGGCGAAGCTCAAGAGTTTCCCTGTCCTGGAATTGATCATTGAGCAAGGTGCTAGAGGAATACTCGGAATCATATAAGGGGAAGTTTCCATAGTTCGCATAGGCAGGATCGCCGGCATTATAGAGTTGGAAATAGCGTCCACCGTAGACTGCATCCTTTCTCTGGCTGTAGACATTGTTATCAAATTCGTAAGCAATAGCTCTCTCAAAATGGGTCCCGGTTAAGGACAAATTAGCAAAACCGAGGTCTCCCTGTACGCTGATCGCAGCAGAAAACCAATCGTCGGTTCTGTATTCATCGAAGAATCGGGTAATTTTGTAATCCCCGAGGTAGGGATCACTTTCCCAAGTGCCCTTAGCGTCATTTTTTTCTCCGATAACGCTAAACAGGGTTGACCAGTTGTCGCTCATGTTCCAGAGCAGCGCTAAACGACCACCGTCCACATCGAATTCATTAATATCTTTGTCAACGATAGCGGCGTTATCAAAATTGCCAGACAACGATGATCCAAGGATATTATCAACATAGCCGCCTTCGTGTGAGCTGTAGGCAACAGCTCTCAGGGAGAGCACATCGTCAATCAGGGGAATATTGATGTGGCCGGACAGATCATGGCTCTCAGAACCCCCTTTGGTGGTTCCTGCACCAACATCGATCGCACCTGATAATCCAGCGAAATCCGGTTTATTGGTAATGTAGCGCAAGGTGCCGGTCTGGGAACTGGAACCAAAAATAGTCCCCTGAGGACCCGGCAGGGACTCGATGCGTAGCATATCGATGGCCCGCACACCCACCTGCTGAGAATTAGTGGTCATGGGCTGCTCATCGACATAGACAGCAACCTGGCTGTCTGTGCGATATTCGTTTGAGCCAGTTGAGATGCCGCGCATGGTCAGCTGGTTTCTACCGGCCATCGTCGCCTGCATATAGACGCTGGGCAGCGCCCTGATCAGGTCTTCAATATCGGTGATGCCCATGCGCTCGATGTCAAAATTCGTAAGAGCGGTTATGCTGTGGGGCACATCCTGCAGATTAGTCTCCCGCTTGGTGGCGGTGACTATCACCTCTTCAATAGCGATAGGGTTCTCTTCAGCTGCGAAGCTCGCCGCCGGGTTACTAGCCACAAGTATTGCTGCTGCAAGTGGAGACAGCTTCATGCGTGGGGATTGAACTAACGCGGGTTTTATTTTTTTCACCTGGACCTCATACTTTCAATTGTTTTCAACGGGCTGCATCTCATTTTGACCAATCGTATTTCTAGTAGGATACTAGCAAGCTACATTGCGATTGGTTTCCTCGCCTGTAGGCGGAGAATTTGCACTCCTGTCAGTGTCAAATCGATATTTCCAGCGATATTACTCAAATTAAGGAATGGTTTTGTCAAATTGCAGCTTATTCCAATTTTTGGAATACTGACATCTATATCTGTGAGGGGTGCAAAGGCCCGGTCAAGATCAGTTCCTGTGTGGAAGATCAGCTAGCCACTGAGAAGATTCTTAGGCACCTCAAAGAGAAGGCTATTTCCAGTAACAGTGCCTCGCTTGCACCGGAGAACTCACTACGCGATACCTTTCGCCTGGAAAAATGTAAGCCTCACATCGGGTACAGAAATTATTCTGGAGGAACATGAGCACCACCACAGATTGAGTGATTTGAAGGTTCTTAATGGTGCTGCCAGGACCGCTGCCGCGCATCCATGCGCTCGCGGCATTCGTGCATCCCCGCGCAGCAGAGGGTGGCAGGACTGGTTGCGGCTTGAAAATGCAAACAGTTCCATAATGGCTGGTTAGAGCAGGGATAGGCCATTAGATTAGTCAATGTCGCGGAGTTTTAGGGAGATTTCCGGAGTTCCGAAGGTTTCCAGTGTTAGCAGGACGATAATTTTCGCCAAATGAAGGTGTGGATACCAATTGACATAGCTTTTGTTCTTCTCCTACTCGACGTGCTTTGGATGTCGGCGACTGCTACTGCAGCCAAAGCCTTTGATTACAAATCAGCCATGGGATATTGTTCATGCAAAAATGTCTGGTGAGCACGGACGACACTTAGATCCAACAGCAGTATCAATGGAGGTCATGATGTTCGACTACACGCGGAAATCGAGAATTCTCGCACTGTTACTCCTTTTTGCCTTGGCCCCATTGGCCCAGGCTGCACCTGCGCAAGGCCTAAAGCCTAATATTGTACTGGTCCTGATGGACAATTTTGGTTACGGCGAGATTGGCGTTTATGGCGGCGGTGTTTTGCGCGGAGCGGCAACTCCCAATATTGATGGTATCGCCGCCGAAGGATTTCAGCTAACAAATTACAATGTCGAGGCAGAATGCACACCTTCACGCGCAGCGTTAATGACGGGCCGTTACGGAATTCGTACGCGGCAACGGCCAGATGGGCCTCCCAGAGGAATATGGTATGGCATAACCCAGTGGGAGATTACGCTGGCTGAAATGCTATCGGGAAATGGTTATGCAACGGGTATATTTGGCAAATGGCACCTGGGCGATAGCGAAGGTCGACTGCCTACCGATCAGGGCTTCGATGAATGGTATGGAATCAAGCATTCATCAGACCGAGCCTTCTGGCCGAATAGCTACAGTTTCGTGCCAGACAGCCATCCCGATGCTGTATTCGACTACGTCATGACCGGAACGCGCGGGCAAGAGCCGACGGAAGTGGCTGTTTATGACCGTGCCAAGCGCACGACGATCGATCGAGAGATTACCGATCATGCTATCGATTTCATCCAACGAAAATCGAGGGAAAACCAGCCTTTCTTCGCCTACATTCCATACACCCAAACCCATGAGCCGGTCGAGGCCCATCCCGACTACGCGGGCAGAACCGGAAATGGAAGCTTCGCCGATGTTTTGGCACAGACGGATGCCTACGTGGGTGAATTGCTGGATACCGTCGATGATTTAGGGTTAAAAGATAACACTATCTTTATCTTCACATCGGACAATGGGCGCGAAGGCGTGCCGAGATCGTTTGGTTTCACCGGTCCGTGGCGAGGAAGCATGTTTTCACCCTATGAAGGTTCTCTACGCGTCCCTTTTCTGATCCGCTGGCCTGGGAAAATCCCAGCAGGACAAATATCAAACGACATTGTCCATGCGATTGATCTGTTTCCCACATTAGCCGGCTTTTTAGCGGTCGATCTCCCGGGCGATCGAATACTGGATGGTGCTGACCAATCTGATTTCTTTATGGGAAAGTCGGAGAAATCTGCTCGAGAGTCCGTCATCATTTACATTGGCAACGAGCTCTTTGGTGTGAAATGGCGCAATTGGAAAATGCTGATCAAAGAGATTGATGAAAATAGTTATGCGATCAATAGACTGGCTTATCCTTCTTTCTACAATTTGCTCGTAGACCCAAAAGAAGAAGTCCCCGAACTCAATTATCTCAATGACACATGGGTAGATTTTCCCTTATACCAGGTTATGGAAGATCACGAAGCATCGATTGCAGCAGATCCTGGCGCGCCGGATCCGTAGTGGTTAAGCAAATAGTTAAACGCCATCGATCTCTTCCCTCTCCTCGATAAGCAACCAGGTAGCCATGGGTCCGCAGCAGTGTTTGACTGGTGAAGTTTGAGAGCAGGTGGGAAAGTTCCCGAGGTAAGGAAGGTGATATTTCTTCTGGTAGGGAGGAGTGGGCCTGGATTCTGTTTTTGTTTTCAAGGAAATCCCGTTCAGGACTAAGTCGCCTTGTGGTTGCGAATCACCTCCTATGGCATACTTGTACAAGGAAGAGTAAGTGTTATGCAGTCAGAATATAAATGGGCGGCTTCATAAAATGAAACAATCAGATCGTGATCTTGGTATGGACCATCGCATATCCCGCCGGGATTTTGTCCATGGGTTAGGTGCACTTTCCGCTGCCAGCACGTTTCCCGGCTCCATACTCGCCGGGCAGGATGGCAATAGCCTGCCTTTGTCGGCAAGTACTTATCCGCCAGCACTTACCGGACTGCGGGGTAATCATGACGGTGCTTTTGATGTCGCTCACCAACTCGCTCGTGAGGGTCGTCGGGACTGGGGTACGGTTCAGGAACCTGACACTGGGGTATACGATCTCGTTGTCGTGGGGGGCGGTATCAGTGGTCTTTCCGCTGCTCACTTTTATCGTACACAGAAACCACAGGCGCGCATCCTCATTCTCGACAACCATGATGATTTTGGCGGTCACGCCAAGCGCAATGAGTTCGAGGTCGGGGGGCGCACATTGATCGGTTACGGTGGTGCCCAAACCCTTCAAGCGCCATCAGAATATAGTCGCGTCACAAAAGGTTTATTGGATGACCTGGGGGTTGATATCAAGCGTTTTGATAAAGCCTACGACCAGGATTTCTACAGGCGCCATGGCCTCAGAGGCTGTATCCATTTCAATAAGGCAAGGTGGGGTGCTGATCGCGTTGTGCCCTTTGAACTGGGTTTATTTGAAGGTTATTTACCCCTGTCAGATTCTGCCGCCCTGTCCGCGGAAGCAGCGGTGGCACAAATGCCAATTTCCGATGCTGCAAAAAGCGAGCTTTTACGTCTGCTGACGACCGATGAGGATCAGATACCTGAGATTCAGGGAGATGCTAAATGGAAGTACCTTGAAAGCATCAGCTACCGTGATTTTTTACTCAAACATATGGCGATTACCGAGCCCGAGGTACTAGAACTGTTGCAAGATCAGGCCATTGAAAACGGTCTTGGTATTGAGGCAATCACGGCAGCATCTGGTTTTTACGATGAAGGTCTGCCTGGATGGGATGCCGCGGGGCTATCGGATGACGACGAACACGTTGAATCCTATATCCACCACTTTCCTGATGGTATTGCATCCGTTGCTCGGCTGCTGGTACGTAAGATGATTCCTGACGTTGCACAGGGTAACACCATGGATGATATTGTCACCGCCAAATTCGATTATTCAAAACTCGACCAGATGAGTGCAGCTGTGCGGATTCGTCTCAATAGTACGGTTAATCGCGTGCAGCACGTGGGCGACCCTGGGTCGGCCAAGCAAGTTCGAGTTTTCTACGTGCGAGATGGTCAGGCATATCAGGTACAAGCGCGTGCCTGTGTGCTGGCCTGTAACAATTCGATCATTCCCTACCTGTGCCCCGAACTATCGGTGTCACAACGTGATGCGCTGGCAAACCAGGTAAAGGTCCCAATCCTCTACACCAATGTTGCCTTGAGCAACTGGCGAGCTTGGAAGAAGATGGGCATCGGTGCTGTGGTCTCGCCTGGTAGTTATCACATTTATACGGCTCTCGATTTTCCCGTTAGTCTTGGCGATTATGAATTCTCCAGTGACCCTGACGAGCCCATCGTGGCGCATATGGAACGCTTCCCGCATGTGAACAATCAAGGTTTGACAGCAAAGGAACAGCATCGCCGTGGCCGCCATGAACTCCTTTACACACCCTTCGAAACTATCGAACGTAATGTCCGTACTCAACTGGCGAGTATGCTTGGTGAGGCTGGATTTGACCCGGCGACAGATATAGCGGGCATCACGGTTAACCGCTGGGCCCACGGCTATGCGTACTGGTATAACCCATTGTTTGATACGGTTTACGAAGATTCTCATGATGAGCGCTATCCACATATGATTGCCCGCAAGCCATTTGGCCGCATTACTATCGCCAACGCCGATTCGGCTGCAACCGCGATGTTCGAAGCGGCGGTAGAACAGGCTCATCGTGCTGTCAGTGAATTGATCTAGGCATTGAGCAAGAACAGAGCGGGTTTTTCTGGACCCATCAAGACACAGCTTTCATATTGAAAGCGAAGCTGACCATCGTCAAACCCATTTGAACTAATCACCTTACTGACAAGTTAAACACGGCTCGGCGAAAATTCGGCTCTCGCGCCTTCATCTCCTTGTGCCGCCGCAACTGACCACCAAACATAAGCCCTAACATTGTTTTGCGGAACACCTTCTCCGGTATCGTACATAATTCCCAGATTGGACTGGGCGCGTGCATTACCTTTTTCTGCTAATCGCTTGGTATCTTCATAAAACGGCTGATGAAGATAAACAACACTCGCATAATATTTTAAGTCTCATGTTTTCAGATTTTTTTCAAATTCACTATTAAGTATGGGGTTGGCAACTGTAATTATTAGGGGAGGGAAACAGCCCAAAACGGCCACTTCCCTCCGCTAGAATCGGTTGTAACGGGGTGCGTAATGGTTTAGTACCAATAGCGCCTAGATTTCTGTGCAGGGGTCAGGCTGCGACTCAACTACCTCCACAAATTCAACTGGCATCAATCGCCGGCGAGAATTATAAATATCTCTTACCTCACATTGGTCATAGATAAATTAATAACTTTTACAAGTTCTTACGAATATCATGCATAAATTTCAATGCTGGAAAAATTCTTAAAATCGGGACTACCCTACTACAAAATGATTGTGCGGCTAAATTAGCTCAATGCCAGGCACTATCCAAGACAACATAACCAGGCAATCGAAGCGACGCGAAAAGACTGAGCGCCCAATCGCAAGGTTATTGGGGCTTTACCCATACTGTCAAACTAAGATTATTTCTTTACACCTGAGATACTGTCGTTTATCCAGTTTTTAAAAGAACTAACTCTGACATAATATTCTCTCCAGCCGTACTGGCCTTCAGCTTCAGGTGCTTCCATATCATCTGGATAGCTACCATGGGAGCTGATCCCTGCCAGAAAATTTTCGCCATTTTTGCTGATCAATGCCGGGCCGCCACTATCTCCTGGTCCGTTAACACCTTCTAATGCCAGCGCTTTATCTGAGCTTGGGTGATCGAATAAAAAAGTCAGATAATCACCTTCAATCCCGTCAACCTGGTTATATGCACGACGGAACTGACCATCGTTCACGGGTTGTTCCCGCATGGTGCCTTTATCTCCTCGGGCGAAATCCCCCCAGCCGAGCATAAGAATTTTTTGCTGAACTTCATCAGAAGTTTGATACAAGGGGATAGGTTTTACATGGGTAACTGGCTTAGATAACTCAAGCAGTGCGACGTCAATTGAGTTATCTTTTAGCTTCATACTGACATCAATTATCTGGCCTGCTGCATTTCTTTTTACTTTCATTTCACCAAAATCCGGATGTATGATAACGTTTTTGATCTGGTAGCCCTGTTGCGCTATCTGTACTGTATGCGGCCTGGATTTATTATCTAAATTAATGAGCATAGTGCAATGGGCTGCGGTGATCGCCCAGGTTGGTGAGATCAGTGTGGCGACACATTCTTTCATATTGCCTGTGATCTGCACCGGGAAAATTGCCGGGTGATCTTTTTCATTAACCAGGTATTGTTTACTGTCAGTATCATGACGAATGATCATTGCAGATGACGAAAATGTAATGATGGCAGTAAGAAGTAGCGGTAATTTTTTTAATTTCATTTGGGCTATCCTTTTGTATGTAGTCTGTTAAGTTAACCCTTAAGTTAAGTGGCAGATCTCGAGAAACTGTCAAGAATTTGAGATATTCGATATTTAATTTTTCTATCCGTTCCTTTATGGTCTGGTGTACGTCGTCAAACCATTTTGGACTAACCACCTCCTAGTTTAAGAGACACATTA
>CAJXIY010000067.1 GCA_913054495.1 uncultured Gammaproteobacteria bacterium
GCAAGCACCCACCTCTATTACTTGATCCGTATTTTTAAAGAACAGGCCCGTGCCTGAAGACACAGAGCCGGCGTATTATACGCGTACGAGCCCAACTTACAAGGGCCAAACCGCTAATATCGACCTCATTTTAACACCGTCATTGAGGCACATCCAGGCCTAGGAAAATAGCCTCTTTCGGGCCTTTATATAGTAAAAAAGCCGATATCCCAGCAACAGGAATACGAGGGTGCCATAAAACACCGCCGGACCGATATCGAGTCGTAGAATCCATAGCAGGTGGACGACTCCCAGGATGCTGGCCACATAGACCAGTCGATGCAGACGTTTCCAGTTCTTGCCCAGCTTACGCACCATTAGTTTCGGTGAGGTAAGGGCCAATGCCAGCAAAATCAGATAGGCGCTAAAGCCCACCGTAATGTAGGGCCGCTCGATGATTTCTACAAGCACATCTGACCACCGGAACCCAAGCAGGAAGGTCAACCACACCGTAAAATGCAGCGTTGCATAGAAAAAAGTATACAAGCCAAGCATGCGCCTGATGCGTACAAATTCTATGTTATTGCTAATGCGTCTGAGTGGCGATAGCGTCAGTGTCAAAATGAGGAAGCGCAGCGTCCACTCTCCGGTCTCGATGGCGAGTTCTTCTGCAGGATCTGGTCCGAGATCATTGCGCAGAATTCTCAAGACCAGGAAAGCAAAGGGAATCAACGCGGTAACAAAAACCAGCGGTTTAATCAGTTTAGCCATGAGTTGGAATTATCGTAGCGAATCCTTAACTGCAATCCCATCTAGGCTAGAAGTTACGCATCAGGTCCAGGCCTTCATACATCGATGCTACCTGCTCGCCATAGCCATTGAACAATCGGGTATCCATATACTGTCGACTAAACAAGGTCTGTGGCAGCCTTCTTTCTTTATCTTGACGCCAGCGCGGGTGGTGTACGGCAGGATTTACATTGGCATAAAATCCATATTCGTTCGCCTGTAAATCGTTCCAGGTTGTATGGGGTTTGGTTTCCCTAAAATTAATCCTGACAATGGACTTGATGCTCTTGAAACCGTACTTCCACGGTACTATCAATCGCATGGGTGCACCGTTTTGTGGTGGCAGGTAATTACCATAGAGCCCCACCACCATTAGCGTAAGTGGGTTCATGGCTTCATCCATGCGCAGACCTTCCCGGTAAGGCCAATCGACGATGGCAAAGCGAGAACGAATACCCGGCATAGCATCCCGGTCTATTATTGTCTCAAACTCTACATATTTCGCCTTGGAAGTCGGCTCAAATCGCTTGATCAGGTCCGCCAGGGGAAATCCTATCCAGGGAATCACCATGGACCAGGCTTCGACACAACGCAGCCGATAAATTCTTTCTTCCAGCGCGTGGGGCTTGAGTATATCTTCCAGGTGATAAGTCCCCGGTTTTGCAACTTCACCGCTAATTTCAACAGACCATGGATCGGCTTTAAATTCGCCGGAGTTCGAAGAAGGATCTGATTTGTCCATGCCAAATTCGTAAAAATTATTGTAACGTGTCACGTCCCGATACGGGGTCAGCGTCTCCCCCGTATAAAATGGGGCGGAATCGGGGGCAGGTTTGATATCGGCAAACTTTTCCTGCCACCAGGGCGCGGGTGCTGACCTCGACATAGTTGTGGGTGCTCGTGCTTTTAGTCGATCTCCATCTTGTGCATTCGCAATCGATGGCAGCGCGCCGGCAACCGCCGCGCCCAGCATTAGCCTGGTCCCAGCGGCCATAAACTCACGGCGGTTTCGATAGACAGATTCCGGGGTAATTTCCGAGGGCTTGATGTCTGCTGGTTTTTTAATCAACATGGGCTATCACCTATAGAGTTTGACTTTCTTTCAGGATTAAGTTTTTGCCGTATTCATAATACTTAATCAGAGGTTCCTTAAGACAATTTATTGGAAACGTTCTTCCCAATAGTCTGCTAAGCAGTAGTACTGAGTCTATTCGTTCTTTACTGGCTGCTTCTTCTTCCTCTTGCTGGATTTCGCCTGGTTTTCTTCTGCAACCAATGCTTTTACCCCAGTTCGTTTCCTGAACAGCCACACGCACGGCCCCGACGCAACGTAGATGATATTCATACCGAGCAGCATTTCGTGGGGATTTTGAGCAACCACCACCAGCAATATTACCGCAAAGACAAACACCATATAAGGCACAGTGCCCGCAAAGTGCAGCTCCTTAAAACTGAAATACTTGTAATTGGATATCATCAGCAGGCCGGTAAAAACCGTCAGCATAGCCGCGAGGTAAGCGATCAACGGCGTGACTTCGACACCGTACTTGTAACACACCCAGGGCACGAACGTGACCAGGCCTGCGGCCATGGGGCTCTGAAGCCCCAGGAAGAAGCGCTTATCAGTCGTACCCAATTGCACATTAAATCGCGCCAGGCGCAGCGCAGCGCAAGACATATAGATGAAACTGGCAGCCCAGCCCACATTCCCCAATGGCCCGAATGCCCAGCTGAACATGATCAGCGACGGCGCCACGCCGAAGGACACCATATCGGAGAGACTATCGAATTGTGCGCCAAAAGCGCTCTGTGTATTCGTTAGTCTGGCGATGCGACCATCCAGTAAATCGAGCACGCCGGCGATCAGAATAGCCCATCCCGCTTCATTGAAATCGCCGGACATGCCCGCAATTACCGCATAAAACCCCGAAAATAAGGCACCCAGCGTCAGTAAGTTAGGCAATAGGTAGATGCCGCGAATCCGCACCTTCTTGCCACCTTCCGATACGATTTCCTCGTGTTCATCGATGGGCAGAACGTTATCAGAATTGAGTTCCTGATCTTCGGTACTCATTGATATCCTGCTTATGGCTGATAATTAACGGGAAAATAGATTATACAGCCCCTTGCGCGGGCTTGCGGGACTATTTCTGTCGTAACTAAACATTTTACCCAAGATTCCAGATGCTATATGATCGCGCCTCACTAAAAAGCATGAAACGCATATCGTCTGGGCATCAATTATCACTATAAAGAATAGAGTTTTCGGAGCTTATCCATGAATTATTTCAATACGTTGCCACTGCGCTTGCAGTTAGAACAACTGGGCAAGTGCCGCTTCATGGATAGAAGCGAATTTAGCGATGGTGTAAACAAACTCAAGACAAAGAAAGTAGTCATCGTTGGGGCTGGCGCACAGGGCTTGAACCAGGGCCTTAATATGCGTGACAGTGGGCTGGATGTTTCCTATGCACTGCGTGAATCTGCCATCAGTGAGCAACGCGCTTCCTGGAAGAACGCCACCGAAAATGGCTTCGTCGTCGGCACCTACGACGAACTCATCCCCGACGCGGATCTGGTTTTGAACCTAACACCCGACAAACAACACAGCTCGGTTGTGGAGCAAATCATGCCGCTAATGAAACAGGGCGCCAGTCTGGCGTACTCTCATGGTTTCAACATTGTCGAGGAAGGCATGCAGATACGGGACGATATCACCGTGGTCATGGTGGCGCCAAAATGTCCGGGCACCGAAGTCCGTGAGGAATATAAGCGCGGCTTTGGCGTACCAACTCTCATCGCTGTGCACGCGGAAAATGACCCAAATGGTGATGGCATGGACATTGCCAAGGCTTATGCGGCTGCCACAGGCGGTCATCGAGCCGGCGTTCTGGAATCTTCATTCATCGCCGAAGTAAAATCAGACCTGATGGGTGAACAGACGATTTTGTGCGGAATGTTGCAGACCGGTTCGATCTTGTGCTTCAACAAAATGATTGAGAAGAACATAGACACAGCTTATGCATCAAAACTGGTACAACACGGATGGGAAGTCATCTCCGAAGGTCTGAAGCACGGTGGCATCTCCAACATGATGGATAGATTATCCAATCCCGCCAAGCTTATTGCCAACGAGCTGACGGAAGAGCTAAAGCAGATTATGGCCCCCTTATACCAGAAGCACATGGACAACATCATCACTGGTAATTTTTCCGGTGGCATGATGGAAGATTGGGCCCGCGATGATCAGAAACTGCTGGAGTGGCGAGAAGCCACGGCAGAAACCAGCTTCGAAAAATCCACCGCCGGTGAGTTGGAAATTCCGGAGCAGGAATATTATGACAACGGCATCCTGATGGTAGCGATGATAAAAGCAGGAGTGGAACTCGCCTTCGAGACCATGACCGATAGTGGCATTGTCGAAGAGTCCGCCTACTATGAGTCATTGCACGAGGTGCCGCTGATTGCGAATCTGATTGGTCGCAAGAAACTCTACGAAATGAACAAGGTGATTTCCGATACCGCCGAGTATGGCTGCTATCTGTTTTCCCACGAGTGCGAACCACTGCTGGCCGATTTCATGACCATGATCGATACCGATGTTATCGGTAAGGGTCTGCAACTTAACGACCTGGGCGTCGATAATGCAGACCTGATCATTGTGAACGAGAGCATTCGCTCCCACCCGATTGAAGTAGTGGGTAAACGTCTGAGAAAATATATGACCGCTATGAAGAAAGTACTTTAAGTTATTCTTTGGGCTTCGCTTATAGAAGCGCGTGCAGTGGCAAGTAAGAAGGGCTAGATGGTCGGCACCGGAAAGTTTAACCCGATCCGGATTCTTCATAAATAGAAGTTCAAATACTGAGGACCTTCTTTTATCTATCCACTGGCACCATACGCGTCCCGTTGGTACGAAACTTCAATATAATATGTCAAGACTGAGGATCTTCTCTGATCTATCAATTTACTCTTGTGGAAAGTCTCATCACGAAACATCAACTAGTAATTCATAAGCTGAGGACCTTCTCTCCACGAGATATTCCCGACACGCCGGTCCTGGCGACTTCCATCACGATGCTATCTCCTAATGCCGCAATAAAAGCATCCAGCTTGCCGCTGTTGCCGGTGAGTTGAATGCTAAACACGCTACCGGTCAGATCCACGATCTGGCCGCGGAATATATCCACAGTTCTATTCACTTCGACTCTCTGGGCACCAACCGCCTTTACCTTGATTAACATCAATTCACGCTCTATGTGAGCACCCTCGGTAAGATCAACCAGCTTCACCACATCCACAATCTTGTTCAGATGCTTGGTGATTTGTTCGATACGCGCTTCGTCACCGCTTGTTGTCAGGGTGAGACGGGACAAGGATTTATCCTCTGTGGGCGCTACCGTCAGAGAGTCAATATTATAGTTTCGCTGGGAAAATAAACCGACCACCCGGGACAGTGCGCCCGGCTCGTTCTCCAGTAGTACCGAAATTATATGTCGCATATCAAGTTCGCTCCGATTTGCTCAATATCATGTCTTTCATAGCGCCACCCTTGATCGCCATCGGGTAAACATGTTCATTTGGATCGACCATTACATCCACGAACACCAACTTGTCCTTAAGAGCGAACGCCTCTTCGAGTTTAGAGTTAAGTTCAGATAATTTTTCAATCTTGATGCCAACATGGCCGTAGGCTTCCGCCAATTTCGTAAAATCTGGCAGAGACTCCGCATAGGTGCTGTGAGAATGGCGGCCGCCGTATTGCATATCCTGCCACTGCTTTACCATTCCCAGCGCCTGATTATTCAGACAGATTATTTTGATAGGCAGTTGATACTGCATGCAGGTGGCGAATTCCTGCAGGTTCATCTGGAAACTCCCTTCTCCCGTAATACAGACCGAGACTGCATCGGGGTGTGCAAACTGCACACCCATTGCCGCCGGAAACCCAAACCCCATGGTGCCAAGACCACCGGAGTTTATCCAACGACGTGGTTTATCGAATCTGTAATACTGGGCAGCAAACATCTGGTGCTGACCAACATCGGAACTAACGAAAGCATCGCCTTTGGTGATTTCGTAAACCGCCTGCACCACTTGTTGGGGCTTAATAGACCCGTCTTCAGCCGAGCTAATGGCCAGGCTATCCTTCTGCCGCCATTGATCAATCTGCTTCCACCAGACTTCCAACACCTGCTTGTCCACGCCGGATTTGGAATTCCCGATCTCCGCCAACATCTCTTCTAGAACCGATGTCACCGAACCAACGATAGGTACATCCGCATTAACAGTTTTAGAAATTGATGCGGGATCGATATCGACATGCAAAACCGTGGCGTCGGGGCAAAATTTGCTGATATCGGAATTCGTTACCCGATCATCGAAACGCACCCCAATTCCAAGCAACACGTCGCAGTAATGCATGGCCATATTCGCTTCATAGGTGCCATGCATGCCCAGCATGCCAAGAAATTGCTGGTCTGAAGCGGGGAAAGCCCCCAAACCCATGAGAGTATTGGTGATTGGATAACCAAGTTTGCGTGTCAGCTTAACGAGGAATTCTGAACCGTTTCCCTGTACGACTCCGCCACCGCTATAGATCATCGGACGCTTGGCAGACAGCAGCGCGTCCACCGCCTTCTTTATCTGCCCCGAATGGCCCTTGGCCGGGACGGTGTAAGACCTCAGCTTAATATCTGCCGGGTATTCATAGGGCAATTTTACCTTCGGATCGGTTACATCTTTAGGAATATCTATGACAACCGGGCCAGGTCGCCCAGTAGTAGCAATATGAAAAGCCTTCTTGACGATCATCGGAATTTCAGATGGATCCCGCACCATAAAACTGTGTTTCACAATGGGGCGCGAAATACCGACCATGTCGGTCTCCTGAAACCCATCGGTACCAATCATTCTCTTTTCTACCTGGCCAGATATCACCACCAGGGGAATTGAATCCATGTAAGCTGTGGCGATGCCGGTAATGGCATTGGTCGCACCTGGACCCGAGGTCACCAGCACTACGCCGGGTTTACCGGAGGAACGGGCATAGCCATCGGCGGCATGGGTCGCAGCCTGCTCATGACGCACGAGGATATGCTCTACTTTGTCCTGGTTGAATATGGCATCATAAATATGCAATACGGCACCGCCGGGATAGCCGAATATGATTTCAACACCCTCATCGTGCAGCGCACGAATCAGCATTTCACCACCAGATAGTTGTTCCACTTTATATGCCTCTAAGCCTTGCTACTATTGCCTCTGCATGCAGATAGCCAAACCCATCGACTGGCTGTAACAGCTTGCCGAATAATCGATAGTTTTTAATTAATTTTTGACATTCCACAAGCCGCATTAAAACCATGCACGGCTTGCTTCAATGTCGGCCTCGTACGCGATAACGTGATAGAGGCCTTAGGTGGATGTTGTCTGGCACCTAGACGGTAGTGGGTTCGGTTGCCGGTTGCGGCGATTACACACTACTGCAGATTGAATGAGGGTTTTTCAAACGCTCTGCTCAAGCACAGCGATTCTGCCATTTATGCAAGGAAAGTCAAGCAGTTATGCGGAATAAATCAATCGCGTCGCAGGCTGTTGAAAAGCTCTCAGTCGAGTACAAGACAAGGCAAAATCTGGCGAAAAAGCGGAGTTTACACGGTGTAAATGCGCATTCTGAGCCATATCTTAACGCAGTATTGTGCCGGCTGAGAGTTTTTCAACAACCCGCTAGGCAACCGCGGAATCCAGCGCTTTAACAGTTTTGCTGAAGCGATACTCACCCTTGAAATCCATGTCGACGAAAATCGTATCGCCAGCCACATAGCTTCCCTTCAATACCTCCTGTGCCAGCGGGTTCTCAACCAGGTTCTGAATAGCCCGTTTCAGCGGACGGGCGCCATAAACAGGATCGTAGCCAGTGCTGGCGATATGATCCAGAACCGCATCGGAGACCTTGAGAGCGAGTTCGTTGTTGACCAGGCGTTGATTCAGCAACTCCAATTGGATCTCGGCAATAGCACGTATCTGCTCCTTCCCTAAGGGGTGGAACACCACAGTTTCATCAATTCTGTTGACAAACTCAGGCGAGAAATGTTTAGCCACCACATCCAGAACAATTTTTTTCACAGCCTCATATGACTCCTCGTCGTCAGCTCCAGTCTCCATTAGCTCCTGAATTCGATCGGAACCGAGATTAGAAGTCATCACGATAACGGTGTTTCGAAAGTCTACAGTGCGCCCGTGACCATCCGTCAGCCTGCCGTCATCCAGCACTTGTAGCAAGATATTGAAAACGTCCGGGTGGGCCTTTTCCACTTCGTCCAACAGCAATACCGAGTAGGGTCGTCGCCTGACCGCTTCGGTGAGGTAACCACCCTCTTCGTAGCCGACATAGCCGGGGGGCGCACCGATCAATCGCGCCACCGAGTGTCGCTCCATAAACTCAGACATATCGATTCGGACCATGGCATCTTCGGTGTCGAAGAGAAACTCCGCCAGGGCTTTGCATAATTCAGTCTTACCTACACCAGTCGGCCCCAGAAACATGAAGGAGCCATTGGGCCGATTCGGGTCAGACAGGCCAGAACGGGACCGACGCACGGCGTTCGCCACCGCCACAACCGCTTCGTGCTGACCGATAACCCGCCGGTGCAGAGCCGCTTCCATATCGAGCAGCTTGAGTTTGTCTTCCTCCAGCATCTTACTCACCGGAATGCCTGTAGCCCGGGAGACTACATCGGCGATTTCTTCCTCGGTGACTCGATTACGGAGTAATTGTTTCTCCGCCGCTTCTGCTGCGGCGGCCGTAGTCAACTTTTCTTCGAGACCGGGAATGATTCCGTATTGAATCTCGGACATGCGAGCCAAATCTCCAGCACGGCGAGCAAGCTCCATATCGCTACGGGCCTTTTCGAGACTGCTTCTGATGATCTGGGTCCCTTGTAACGACGCTTTTTCCGCCTTCCAGATTTCTTCCAGATCGGCGTACTCTTTTTCCAGTTCTTGAATGTCTTCTGCTAGTTTGGCTTTGCGCTTTAGTGCGGGGGGATCCTCATCTTTCTTGAGTGCCTCCTGTTCAATTTTAAGCTGGATCAATCGACGCTCCAGCATATCCATTTCCTCTGGCTTGGAATCAATTTCCATGCGAATCATACTCGCAGCTTCGTCGATCAAATCGATGGCCTTGTCCGGTAGTTGACGGTCTGTGATGTAGCGTTGAGACAATTTAGCGGCCGCGATGATGGCGGAATCGGAAATATCCACTCCGTGATGCACCTCATAACGTTCCTTGAGACCGCGCAGTATAGCAATCGTATCCTCTTCGTTTGGCTCTTCCACCAGCACCTTCTGGAAGCGACGTTCCAGCGCCGCGTCTTTCTCAATGAACTGTCGATACTCGTCAAGTGTGGTTGCACCCACACAGTGAAGATCCCCCCGCGCCAGCGCCGGCTTCAACATATTGCCCGCATCCATGGCGCCTTCGGCTTTACCGGCTCCAACCATAGTATGCAGCTCATCGATGAATAGAATAATCGAGCCTTCCTGCTTCGAGAGTTCATTGAGTACCCCTTTCAGGCGCTCTTCAAACTCACCCCTGAATTTTGCACCGGCGATCAGGGAACCCATATCCAATGACAGAATCTTCTTTCCCTTCAGGCCCTCAGGCACTTCTCCATTGACGATTCTCTGGGCGAGGCCTTCTACGATGGCGGTTTTACCGACACCGGACTCACCGATGAGAACGGGATTATTCTTGGTACGGCGTTGCAATACCTGGATGGTGCGTCTTATTTCCGCATCACGACCGATGACAGGATCGAGCTCGCCGTTTTCTGCACGCTCGGTGACATCGACACAGTATTTCGAGAGGGCCTGCCAGGCATCTTCAGCACCGGCATCATCCACGGATTCGCCGCCCCGTAAATTAGCGATGGCATTTTCCAGAGCCTGTGGCGAAACACCGGATGAGTTCAGCAATTTTCCAACTGCACCCCTGTCTTTCATGGTGACCAGTAGAACTGTCTCGCTGGAAATAAAGCTATCGCCTTTTTGCTGCGCTAACTTATCCGCTTGATTTAACAGCCTGGACAGATCCTGGGATACGGCAATCTCACCGCCGTTGTCCGGCACCTGGGGCAACTGATCAACGAGTTCCTGAACCTGTAGTCTTAAATCATTGAGCTTAAAACCGACCTGCGCCAGCAATGGTTTGACCGACCCACCTTTTTGATCAATTAGTGACAGCAACAGATGTGCCGGCTCGATGAAATTATTCTCTTTTCCCAGGGCGAGCGACTGGGCATCCGCCAGTGCCGATTGTAGTCTGCTGGTCAATTTGTCTATTCGCATATAGGCGCTCACAAAAAATGGCAGCTCATTCTTCCCTCTAGGAGTCATGAGCTCAGTAAATTTTCACACTGATAAGTAAATTGGGTCTGTTAGGCCATTTTTCAATACGCGGAAAGTCTATTTTTGATGAGGCTTCCTAATATAAATAAAGCTCGCCATGCGGCCGGTGACATCGTCTCGACGATATGAATAGAACAATTCGGGCTCGCAGAATGTGCAGTATTGTCCGCCATAGATTCTAGCGATTCCCGACTGCGTTAATTTGAATCTGGCAATGCCATAGAGATCACACAGATATTTGCCCGGTTCCGCCGTTGCCTTAAAATATTTCTGCAGTGCTTCTCGCTCTTCAAGATCCCCTGCGATTGCCAGGAATGCAGCCTTCACCTCCGCGCCTACTTTGAAATGGCAGGGGCCGATCGCAGGCCCCAGCCATGCCACCAACTCCTGGGCAGACGTGCTGCACTTGGCGATTGTACACTCCAGTATACCCGCCACCAGACCACGCCAACCGGCGTGGGCCAGAGCAATTTCGCCACCGTCTCTGGCGGCAAACAATACCGGCATACAGTCTGCCGTTAATACACAACACGCGAGCTCTGGCACCGAGGTACAGATACCATCGGCAGTGACGGGGCCACAGCAGGCGTCGGCTCTGTGCACATTGCTACCATGAGTCTGTCGCAGCCACTGCCATCGCAGATGTTGCGGATATCGATTGCTGAGCAGCCGCAGATTTTTATTGACCCTGGCAGCGGAGTCACCCACATGATGGGCTAGATTAAGGCTGTCATAGGGATGCCGGCTTGCACCACCCGCCCTGGTACTGACACCCGCTATGATTTCTGCAGGCACATCCCAGTCGGGGATAATGATCTCAATTTCACTCATTCGGCGATTTAAAACCGGTAGTTTGAGACTCAGGCATGTGCACCGATCTGCACATCTTTCGACAATTCGTAGATCAACGACACCATGTCCGGAGGCGTCGCGCTTTCCCAGCTCATTAACTTGCCATTGCCTGGATGGTGAAGCGCAAGACGACGAGCATGCAAGGCCTGGCGCTTAAAAGCTTTTAGGCCATGAATGAGCTCCTCGGAGCAGGCTGCCGGAATTCTTTGTCTGCCCCCATACATAGGATCGCCGACGATGGGATGATTCAGGTGCGCCATGTGTACCCTGATTTGATGGGTTCTGCCGGTGTCGAGTTTCACCTCGAGGTGAGTGTGGGAGCGATAGCGCTTGATGACTCGATAATGGGTTACCGCGCGCTGACCTATCTCAAGCACTGCTCGCTTCTTGCGATTCACCGGGTGTCTACCCAGCGCCGCATCGACGGTCCCGCCTCCGGTTAATACGCCTTGCACAACCGCTTCGTACTCCCGGGCTATGTCCCGTGCCTGCATCTGATTAACCAGGGCAGCATGAGACGCTAGTGTCTTCGCCACCACCATCAAACCCGTCGTGTCTTTATCCAGGCGATGAACTATGCCGGCCCTGGGTAATTGCTGCAGCGCATTGTGGTGATGTAACAAACCATTAAGCAGGGTGCCATCACCATGACCCGAGGCGGGATGCACCACCATATTGGCTGGCTTGTTGACTATGATTAAACAGTCATCTTCAAATACGATATCCAATGCCATGGGCTCGGCTAACCAGTTCTCCTGAACAGGCAATTCCGCATTGACTTCGAGCTTGTCACCCGCATGCAATCGATCCCTGGGTCGCAATCGACGGGCGTTTACCAGCAGAGAACCGTCCTTAATCCAAATCTGCAGGCGGGCGCGTGAATAGTCGGGAAACAATTTGGCAGCAATCTGGTCTAATCGATAACCGGACAGATCCTGGGGAACTTCTGCTGTTAATGAGATTTTGCTGGACATGCCACAATGATACTTGATTAACCCGGCCGGCAGCACTCATGATCATTCGCCTTAGTTTGCGGATGAGGCCTGGAGCTCAAGGGCTTGAGGCAAGAGTTTGAGATTAGGTCTCCGGCTGTGGTTAAATAGCGATTTTTTGCAGCCAATCACTGCGCCTACAACAGATACATAGACGGGACATACATTGACAAATAGGCCACTAAAATTATCCCTGGTCCTGGTCGCAAGCCTGCTTATAAGCGCGTGCGGCTGGTTTGGTGATGACGAGGACGCAGACGAGTTCTCCGGATTGAGTACCGAGGAGCAGTTCTATCGCCGCGCCCTGGATCAATTGAATGGCCAGAGCTTCAATGCCGCAATAAGTACCTACCAGGCGCTGGAATCCCGCTTTCCATTTGGTCGCTTTGCCGCCCAGGCGCAAATCGAAATTGTTTACGCCTACTACCGAAACAACGATCTCGAGGCTGCAAGGGCTGCCGCCGATCGCTTTATCCGCCTACATCCCGAAAATGAGAATGTTGACTACGCCTATTATATGAAAGGCCTTTCCTCGTTTTCAGATAACAGGGGGTTGCTCAATCGCTTTCTCCCAATCGATCCCACCAAACGCGATCCGGGGCGTTCTCGAGAGTCTTTCAGTGATTTTTCCCAATTACTCGCGCTCTATCCCGACAGCCCCTACGCCGCCGATGCCAGGGCAAGAATGATATTCCTGCGGAACAATCTTGCTGCCTATGAGATCCATGTAGCGAATTATTACCTGGAGCGCAGTGCCTATATCGCGGCCCTACGACGAGGGCAGTATGTGGTAGAAAATTTCCAGGGCACACCAGCGGTTGCCGACGGAGTCGCCATTATGATTGAAGGGTATTTGCGATTGGGTCTGGACGATCTGGCCGACACATCTCTGGCGCTGCTGCGAGAGAATTACCCGCAACACGAAGCCCTGGATGATAGCGGCAATTTCATTATTCAAACCGAGATAACCGACCCTTCACTGCTCTATACCGTGACCTTTGGCCTCATAGGCGACAATAGGTTCGATCCTCCACTGGCCCCCACTACCCGACCGGCCTCCTCAGGCAGCCAGCAAATAATCGACGCCCAAGTCCAGGCCCCGCAAGGGCGATCCTGGCTCAGCATACTGACCCTGGGTATTTTCGACTAGAATAGATGTCCGACTAAATCCGCTGTGGCGCCGGTGGACTCGCCGTACTTCCTCACGTCTGGCAGGCTGTCAACCATAATCCCGCTTGTGCGTTTAAACATCCAGTGGAGGAGTAATTTCGCGGTCCCGGTAGCCGATATATGTTGCAAGCGCTAAAAAAACCAACTGATCACGGTCATTTTCTCGAAGGTGGCGGTGCTATCGGGGACTCTACTGTGAACGACTCGGCACCCATGGACAAATTTCTCCGGGCTGTGCAGTCCCGTGCTTTCCGCATCGCGCAGATAGCGATGGGAAATACGGCAGATGCGCTGGATCTGGTGCAGGATGCCATGTTCAAACTGGTAGAAAAGTATGCAGATCGCCCGGAAAACGAATGGACGCCCCTGTTCTATCGAATTTTGAATAGTCGCATCAATGACGTGCATCGTCGCAACAAGGTCAGGAATCGCTACCGGAGCTGGTTATCGCCACTCGATGATGAGTTCGAAGATCGAATACAGACTGCCCCAGACCCGAGGAACCAGACTCCCGAGTCGGAAACCGAAATCGGCGAGAGCATGGACAAGTTGCAGGAAGCATTGAATATCTTGCCTCCACGGCAACAACAGGTATTCTTACTGAGGGCCTGGGAAGGCCTGGACGTTAGACAAACAGCGGCTGCCATGGAATGCGCCGAAGGCAGCGTCAAGACACACTACTCTCGTGCAATTCATTCATTGCGAGAGCAACTGGGCGAACACTGGCCATGAACAGAATGACTGAAAATGAGTTTTTGAGTGCCATCCGCCTGCATCTGGATAAGAGTATTGCCCGGCTCGATGCAGATATCGGGCTGCGGCTGGACTCAATGCGTGAGCAGGCGCTAAATCCCTCGGAAAAAGTGGTCGTGGATCTCGGTGAACTGCGCGCCACTGACAAACTGGTTCAAACGATTCGGACAAACCTCGAGCATAGCGCGAGTGTGCCTGCAGAAATTGAGGCTCGTCTCGATGACATACGACGACGGGCGATAGCGAAACTCGAACTGTCCCGTGAAAAATCACTACATTCACCGGTGGCAGCCCTGCGGCAACAATTTCGCGTTCTCCTTGATTCCTTCAAAATGCCAATGCCTGCCAGATTGATGGCGACAGCTTGCGTTATGGTGACGGCGGTGTCCCTGTTTTATGTTGCATTGAAACCGCCTGGCTCACTTTCATTTGAAGAAGAGATTAGTTTGATCGCATCAGCTGACGATATAGAGTTGTATGAGAATCTGGAGTTTTATTTGTGGCTGGCTGAAACTGAATTGCCCAATTAACGTGGCCGCCGCTCAAGCTGGTACCAGGATCGTTCGCTACAAGGTGGCAGAAAAGCTGGCTACAATATGCCTGCTGGGATTAATTTCAACAGTACAGGGTGCGGATAATGAGACCAACACCTCGACGGAAGCAAACTTGCCCGATCTTGAATTTCTTGAATTTCTCGGCCAGTTTGAAACCGATAATGGTGAATGGGTCGCCCCAGGCATCTTGATGGCAGAAGAATTTGAAATATTACTCGAAGCCGCTATACGGGCGGAACAAGATGAGAATTCGAATGGAAATCGCAATGATAGTGCCAATCTACAACAGCGAAACAATCGATGACTAGGCGAATTATTACAAGTAATTTGATGTTTTTACTGCTCTTGTTCGGCACCCTCGCATATGGGCAGGACAAACTTTCCTGGACCGATTTGTCTTATGAAGAAAGACAATTTTTACAGCAGCTGGAATCACAGTGGGATTCCATCTCGCTCGAGCGACAGCAACGACTGCGTCGAGAGGCGACGCGATGGCAACAGATGAACCCACAACAGAGAAGCCAGGCTCAGGATCAGCAGAGAAGATTTCAAAATCTGTCGCCGCAACAACGGCAAACAGTATCCCGTCGCTTTCAACGCTTTAACAATCTGAGCCAGGATCAGCAGCGTCAATTACGGTCGACGCAGCGTCGTTATCGAAGCCTGCCTGCAGATCAACGCCGGCGACTTCGCGAACAATTTGAGCGGCGCTCTGCCGGCCAGAGGCGCGACAGTAATCCCCTGGTGCGGCCGGCCCCACCCTCGCCGTCGCGGCGTACCATTCGGCGCAACAACTAAGGCGCCTCTGCCTAAATATTCCTGCGAGATTTACTCGCCCAGTGGCCAGGCATTGGTGATTGGGTAGCGCCGATCACGACCGAAGCCGCGGGGCGTTAACCTGACGCCGACAGGACTCTGGCGCCGCTTGTATTCATTCAGGTCAACCAGGCGCAAAACCTTCTTGACGACTTCTTCTGCGTACCCTTCTGCGACGATGGCATCGGCACTGTAGTCGTTCTCAATATAGAGCTCCAGGATGCGGTCCAAATCGTCATAGGGCGGCAAACTATCCTGATCCAGCTGATTCGGCGCCAATTCGGCGGATGGTGGGCGATCGATGACCTGCTGGGGGATCACTGCTTCGCCCTGGCTGCCATATTCTGTATTTCGGTAGGCCGCCAATTGATATACCAGGGTCTTGGAAACATCTTTTAGAACGTCGAAACCTCCCGCCATATCCCCATATAATGTGGAATAACCCACGGCACACTCACTCTTATTACCGGTTGTGAGCACCATGAGCTGCTTTTTATTTGAGATAGCCATCAGGATCACACCCCGGCATCTCGCCTGAATATTCTGTTCACTGACGCCGACCGGCATTCCTACAAACTCATACTCAAGCGCCTCGATGAATGCTGCATAGATGTGGCGGATGGGTATAACTTGATATTCGACAGCTAGGCTTTGCGCTTGCTCTGCCGCCGAATCGAGACTCAATTTGGAGGTGTACTCGAAGGGCATCATGACCGCCTGTACCCGGTCCTTGCCCAAAGCATCTACGGCAATCGCCAAAGTCAGGGCGGAATCGATGCCCCCGGATAAACCCAGTACCGTACCGACAAATTTGTTTTTGTTTACATAGTCCCTAACACCCAACACCAGGGCGTGATAAACACTCGCTATCGACGATTGTTCGGCGGCCAGGCTTTGCCGAGGAATTTCACAGCGTTTAGCTGCAAATTCCTGCGAATCCGAATTTAATATATCGACGTTTACAAGATGGAGGTCTGCTTCGAAATTCGGCGCCAGGTAATGGCATTCCCCACTCGCACTCATCGCCATCGAAGCACCATCGAATACAAGTTCGTCCTGCCCCCCTACGAGGTTGACATAGATAATCGGGAATCCTCCTTCGATACTTCTCTGTTTTAATAATGCCTGGCGCTGTTCGAGCTTGTGAATGTGGTAAGGGGATGCATTGATATTGATCATTAGATCTGCACCCGCATCACCCGCCTGTTTAAATGGGTCCTGTTCCCACATATCTTCACAGATAGTAAAACCCAGCCTGATGCCGGCAATTTGTAATACGCATGGTTTATCACCGGCGTGAAAATAACGACGCTCATCAAAAACCTGGTAATTCGGCAAGCATTGCTTGTGATAGGTAGCCAGTCGGCTACCCCCTTCGAGTACGGTCAAGGCATTGAATAACTTCCCATCGATCGATTCGGGAAACCCAAGCACAATGTGAATAGGGAGATCTGCCTGCAGGATGGCGTCGATAGCGCGATCGATGCGGAGTTTCAGACTGGGACGCAACAGCAGATCTTCGGGAGGGTATGCGGTGAGTGTCAATTCCGGAAAAACGATCAGGTCCGCAGCAAACTCAGAAATAGCGCGCTCTGCGTTCTTCAGTACCAGCGAAGTATTGCCCTCGATGTCTCCAACCATCAAGTTAAGCTGCGCCATGACTACTCTTAATTGCCGCGCCATATTCTCCTCTTTGCTGCTATTCTTGGCCCTGAATCAGGAGTGGTGAAGCCCAAGCTCGAACACGGGCCCCCTGATGGGTAATTCCGCCCGAAAAATCCCAATCCTGTATCCCGCCGGGTATTGTACGATATATTGTACTGAGAGGCCTCTGGTCGGGTGGTGGCAACATTGCCACTACGAAGCGGACCTGGCTCAGGCCGGCCTCTCAAACACAATATGTGATTTAAAATATTCTATCGAGAACCATGGCTGAAACAACCGCGCGATATACAAGTCAGATCTATAATGTAGCGGTAGTCTACAATATCTACCGCATCCTGTTGCCCCTGATCCTGCTGATCACCTTCATCAGTAGTCCCAACACGACCCTGTTAGGCGCGCTCGATCCCACCCTGTTTGTGCAGGTATGCGCCGCCTGGGCTATTTTTGGTGTAGTCGTCACTTTCCTGGCAACCACCGGTCGCAAACTCCTGCAGAACGAACACTGGCTAAGCGGCACGCTGATTATCGATATTCTACTGGTATCCCTGATTATTTATAGTTGCGGCGGCATCAACAGTGGCCTGGGATTATTGTTGATTGTCACCATTGCCGCTGGCAGCATACTGATTCGCGGTCGTATCAGTATTTTTCTCGCAGCGGTCGCGGCACTGTCCATTATTTATAGCGAATTGTATCTTGCGCTTATTCTGGAAGATCCCCCCAATCAGTTTATTCAAACCGGAATACTGGGGGTTATTCTGTTTGCCTCCGCCCTGTACATTCAAACCCTGACCGACCGAATATACAAAGCTGCCTTGCTGACAGACCAGCAGGCCATGGACATTGTAGATCTCGAAAAGCTAAACAGCGAGATCATTCAAAGAATGCGTACTAGCATAGTCGTGGTGAACCCGGCGAGGGAAATTATCAGTATGAACAGCGCCGCCAAATCAAACCTGGCACCCCTATTGGCCCTGGCCGACGCTGGCGAGAAATATGAATACAGCTTACCCGAGGTGCTGCAACAGCAACTCAAGCTGTGGAAGATTAATCCCAAGCGTCAACCCCAGCCCATTACTATCCCGGAAACCAACAAGCAGCTGCAACTGAA
>CAJXIY010000068.1 GCA_913054495.1 uncultured Gammaproteobacteria bacterium
CTGGATTAAAGAAAGTTGCTTAACTGGGTTGTAAAGAAAAGCTGGACCACGTCAGTAAAAACCGAACTATGAATAGAGGGTTTGTCCCTGGAACTCTCGCCATCCTCCAACACCATGATTTCCCGTCTTTTTTTCACAAAACCATCACCATGATAATGCAGGTGAAATTCGTCCGCCTCCAAATTGTAATCGGTCAGTTGGGACCGCTTGACGTCATCGAAGGCAACAGGGATATTGGAAAATGTTTTATCCAGCCGAGCCAGCATGTAGCTAAGAGGAATACGCCCCAACTACGGATGCCCATAGCCACCGCCGATGTCAGCATGGACGCCCGCGAACCAGACCTCGCTTACGTTTCCTGCCTTGTTACATAGTGTTGGGATGAACGGTTTTCTATTCTCATCTATGCTGACACAATGGACCACTCTTTTCACATTCGTGGATACGGTTAAGTCTTTAAACAAGTTGATTTTCTGAAAACCAAACCCTATATCGACTGGTACACCAAAGGCGCCGACGGTATCAAAAATACCCAGAAACCTCACCGTAACAGCTGCTTCCCTGGTGGTGCTAATTTTTGAATATTTTTTGTACACCTGTTTTCGCACTCCGGTGGACTTATTCTTTTCTCGCTTGGAGTGAATCGTAATAGATTTTGCGATGCCTTCTTTTTTCAGATCACTGGCCAGTAGACGCGCCGTGGCCGCTCCCCGACTAAAACCAAATATACTGATCCTGTCCCTTTTCGATAATGCTCAACGATACTCACGTAGGCATGGTCCCGGATTCGTTTCTCACTGCCACCGAAGACACCGTAGTAAAATGATCCCAGCATGCTGTTGTCGTCATCGTTGCCGATGCCCCGAAAATACAAGGCCAGGTGTTCTTCATGTTCGATAATATGTGGTATAGATTTCTGCGTCAGCCGCCCCTTCAGCGCCCGAAACAGTTTGTAAATATTGGTGGTGACACCGTCGTTATCCCGCCCATTTTCATCGTTCCAGGTACCATCCATGAACACCAGCAGGTGGCGCGGTGTGCCCTTGTATGTGAGATTACTCTTTACAGTTCTGGTATCAGCCATTGAGGTTTTCCTCGCTACTTGTGTAACTTGATTTCATGTTTGAATGTCCTCCATGCTTCCCTATCCGATGATGTGCAACCGGGGGCCTGCTTGTCATTGGAGAGCCGGCATTGAGTTCAGGTCATCCACCAAAGTTGCCGAGCCGTCTCAGTGCAAGTGGTAAGCCACCATCGAATCTGTGGCGCTAACGAGTAAATACTGCTTACCGTCGGCTCCCATGTAGGTCATGGGGTTGGCGTTACCCCGGCCGGGGAGTTTGACCACCCACAGTTCCTCTCCAGTAGCAGTAGCGAGCGCGCGCAGACGATTATCATCGGTGGCGGCAATGAACAACAGCTCACCCGCCGTCACCAGCGCAGCGGCTCGACCGGGTCGGCCGGTATGCTGTCGCCCTGGTGGCAGGTTTTCACTCACACCGACCGTCTGCTGCCAAACGACATCGCCGGTCACAGAGTCGACGGCTGTCAGCTTTCCCCAGGGCGGTTTTTGACAGGGCAGGCGCAACTCCCCAATGCGGACATCGAAGTTTGCCGGGCGTGGAGCCCTTCTGACATAGGGAAATACCGCACCGTCCTCTGCGTCTTCCATCCAGCCAAAGGTGCCAAGGTCCTGAGAGAATACGAAAATGTATCCCGAATTAGGATCGAATGCTGCGCCACCCCAGTTCGGCCCGCCAGTCAGACCTGGGAATAACAGTGTGGCTTTCCCCGCACTGCCATCGGGACGGTAGGCCCACGGAGTGAAGGCACCGGCGTTATAAATTTCACCGATGTCTGCAAGCAGTTCCGCACACGCTGCCGCGTGTTCGGCTGAGGTGTCCGCCGCCGCTACCAGGTCGGCCGGGTCGTAACTGACCCGGGCCAGGGCTGGTGGCCGCAGCGGGATCGGCTGGGTAGGAAAGGTTTGCTCGCCGGGAACATCGCTGGCTGGCATCGCCCGCTCTTCCACTCCGAATATCGGCTCCCCCGTTACCCGGTTTAGGATATACAGATAGCCTGACTTGGTGGTTACCCCCAGTGCGGGAACCGTGCTGCCGTCGCTGACTATATTGAACAGGGCAGGCGGAGCCGGCGGGTCGTGATCCCATAGATCATGATGAATGGTTTGAAAATGCCATTTATATTCGCCGCTGCGGATATCTACCGCTACCAAGGCATTCGCGAACAGATTGGCGCCGCCACGATCACCGCCATAAGCGAAGGGTATGGGTGAGGCCAGGGGCAGATATAACAGACCGCGCTGCGCATCCACCGTGAAATAAAAGGGCCAGGCATTAGCGCCGAGACGACCCATCCAACTATCACCTGCCCAGCTGTCATGGCCGAGGCTGCCGGGTTGGGGTACGGAGCTAAACTCCCATATCTTGTCGCCACTGCGGGCATCGAAGGCCCGCGCATTACCGATACCGCCACTGGCTCCCCGCGGCGTGTTCGCACCCACTATGACGATATTCTCATACACCATGGGCACCGAATTATAGGGAATCACCATATCGATCTCGCCAGACTGACCGAATTCTGTCGCCGGCAATCCCGTCTCGGCGTCTAGCGCCAGCAGGCGTCGTCCCGCCGTAAAGATGATTCTCGGTGGGTTGCCTTCCCCGCCGGCCCAATAGGCAACACCCCGCCTCGAAGGCGCGCCGTCCTCGACGGTATAGCGCCAAATTTCTTCACCGCTGACCGGGTTGAGCGCGACTACCCGGTCCGCCGCCGGCAGATACATGACGCCACCGATGACGATGGCCGTTGCCTGTGAATTTGGTTGGCCGCTGCCTCCATCGCTGGCTAGGGAGTAGCGCCATGACTCGACCAGATCGGAGACGTTGTGGGCGCTGATCTGGCTCAGGGACGAATAACCGGTACCGGCATGATTGCCACGATACATGGGCCAGTCACCCTCGCTCTGTGCCGCAATTTGCCGCCCTACAACTCCGAAAAATACCACAGCGCCTGCAAGCAGCACGCACCGCGAGATCACTGTCTGATGGGAAGCCATAACAACTCCTTCTTTTTGATTTTGAGGTCCGAGTTTCAATTCGTCGCTAGAAAACGGCTACCAGAGTACTATTTATTTAAAGGGAACGGAATTTTGACGGTGCACAGACCCTGAAATATAACCTGGTGTGAATGATAGGCTCGGGCTGACTAGCGAAGTGATCCGCCAACAGCAGACTCAAAGCAGACCCAGATTTATAGCACGGAGCACCGCCTGGGTCCGATCTCTCACCACCAGCTTGTCCAGAATCGAAGACACCTGATTTTTAACCGTGCCTTCTGACTTGTGGATGGCGCGGGCGATTTCACGATTGCTATAACCTCCAGCCATTAAGCGTAACACTTCAATTTCCTTGACGGATAACGCCTCCACCTGTTCCGGTTCATCCTGCCCCGTAACCAGACTGGAAAGTCCTTTGAGAATCCGCTCGGTGATTACCGGTTGTACCAGGGTTTCTCCCTGGTGAACCTTCTCGATAGCATTGACCAGACTTTCCAGGGAGACATCCTTGAGTAAAAAACCCCTGGCACCAGCCTCCAAGCCCTCCAGTACTAACTGATGATCATCGAAAGTAGTGAGTATGATGCTGGGAACCATAACTGCGTTTTCATTCATCGCATGCAGTGCTTCGATGCCCGTCATTTTCGGCATGCGTATGTCCAATAGCAGTACATCTGGTCGATAGCGCTCGATGCCATCGACTACCTCTGAACCGTCCACCACCTGGCCCACGACTTCAATATTGTCACTCAGCTCTAATAGGTTGCATATGCCCTGTCGTACCAGGTTCTGATCTTCTGCCAGCATGACCTTAATCTTCATCAGGCACTTCCCATTAACAGTTCGACTCGCAAACTAAAGCCACTGTCAGTCTGCTGCCAGGATAGTTCCCCTCCATTGTCGGCGACGCGCTCAGTCATGCCCTTGAGCCCATTACCAGGCACGATTTCCGGCTTACTGTCGCCGTTGTCTGACACCGTAAGAATGCATTTATCGCCGACCCCGACCACTGCGATTCGGCACTGCATCGCCGCGCTGTGACGCAGCACATTGGTAATCGCTTCCTGGGTACAGCGCAGCAGTGTTTCTGCGAGATCGACGTCCTTGATCGACGGTGCGGCGCTAAAATCCACATCAATCTCCAGGCGTGGAATACCGGCAACCAGCGTATTGATGGAGTGCTGTAAATCGATCGCTTCGTCGTCTCGCAGTTCGCTGACTGTCGTCCGTAAATCACCCAGTAACAGCTTGGCCAGCGCCAGTGATTGTTCCACCTTCTCCCGAACCAACCCCTCAGCGTTGTGTTTGGCCACTTCCAGATTCAGTATTAGCGCTGTCATATGGTGACCCAAAATGTCATGCAGGTCTCTGGCGATACGCACTCTTTCACTCTGCGCCGTGGATTGGGAAAGTAATTCACGGGTGGCGATCAGTTCACGATTGAGCGCCCCCGTCTCTTCGCGCAATTGCCTCTCCGATATCGTGCGGAGGGTGGCGCTTAGTGCCAAAAGTTGAAATAAACCAGACAGTGCAGCATTCACTATGACATTAAGGGTCGCAGCCCCGCCCGCGTGATAGAGCGCACTGGCGGTGAGAAAGCTTACGCTGCCTAGTAGCAACCATGAGGCGGACCTGGATCCGTAAAGTTCTGCCGCCTGCACTATCCAGACGATGCTCAAAATGGCCAGTAATGAACTATTAACCAGGAAATAGAGGGTCACGATACAAACTGCTTCGACCCAGAACAGGTTGACCAGAACCCTGCGGGAATAATTAGATCCAAAAACGAATGCCACAAAACACAGCAACTGTGTGATCGACAGGGATAAGACCACTGGCAACAGACTGCTATTTTGCATGATAAACGCAGTGAGGGCACCCACCGCAGCCATCGCCAGGACGCCGCTGAGGATCAGTGCATTTTCACTATTGAATTATTCTGTGACTCGCATAATCAGTTTTCCAACAGGCTTTCCTGTTCGCTACAGCTCCGAATTATTGCACAGGGTCCCGACCCTACTCTATAGGCCAAAAGTCACAGGCGAAGTGATGATTTCCGGCACTACTGGCTCGAGGCTACGAGGTCTACCATCGACTCCAATGCTGGCAATAGTTTTGGCCCCGACAGGCCACCCCAGATTCATTCAGCCTGCCAAGGAGAAATACCATGCTTTTTATTCACCAGTACGCGCTCTATCTGCACATCGCCATCGGCAGCTGCGCGTTAATAGCCTTCTGGATTCCCGTGTTTACACACAAGGGTAATTTGGATCACAAGCGCTTCGGGCGCTATTTTGCCTACGCCATGTATGCCGTTTCTCTATCCGGAATCACCATGGCAAGCCTGGACCTGTTATTTCCACTCGCGACACACGCCGCTGGTGCAAGCCTCAGTGCAGAACAAGCCGCCCGCGCAGTCACCGAGATTCGGGGCTTTGCCCTGTTTCTATTATCCCTGAGCATCCTCGTACTCAACAGCACCCGACAGGGCTGGCTGACGATTAAGCATAAGGCAGATCGTAGCGCTCTGCGCGCACCTGTGCACACCGCCCTCTGTACTAGCCTGATCGTCGTCGGCATTGCCCTCTTCATCAACGGATTGGCCAGCGGTAGCGCGCTATTCATCATCTTCGCGATTCTTCAGGTAGTGAGTGGGGTAAATTGTCTGCGCTACAACTTCAAGCAGGAATTAGGACCCAAGGAATGGTGGATACAGCATCTGGGTGGTTTTATCGGCTCCGGTATCGGCGCCTATACCGCATTTCTCATATTCGGCGGCAGGCATCTGTTTGAGAGTATTTTTGGTGATTCCTTTAGCGATATAAGTCTAGTTTTATGGATAACCCCGGGTGTCATTGGCGGCCTAGCAATTACCTACTTGTCGCGCCACTATCGACGCCGTTTCAGCGGTGAATGGGCGATCAAGCATGCGAAGCTGCGTACGGAGATGTTTAACTAGATTCTGGGATTCGAAGACGAGAAGTTTGATCACTATTTCCTATTCGACCAATTAGCTCCATAATGTCGGGAGGTTCCCAAGCGCTAAATCCCTGCTGAATGTACTTTGCACGAAGACAAAGGAAAATCAATTGAACACAGAAACCATGAGTACCACCCTGAGCTTCGAAGCCCTCGCACGCAACCGCCGCACCACCGGTTTGGGTATGGCACTGAGCGCTATCTTTTATATCTACCTTAGCAGCGTTTATGGATGGCGCCAGAGCGCCCTGTTTCTTGTGGGTCTCGGTGCAGGTGTAATTCTTTATCACGCGGCGTTCGGTTTTACCGCGGCATGGCGCGAAGTGGCCAAAAGCGGCCGTGGTTCGGGTCTTCGAGCTCAAATGCTGATGCTTGCAGTGACTGTATTGATCTTCACGCCATTGATCGCCCAGGGGGAACTGTGGGGCACCAGTCTCCGTGGCAACGTGGCACCTCTGAACCTGGCCGTGGCATGTGGCGCTTTTTTGTTCGGCCTGGGTATGCAACTGGGCGGCGGCTGTGCTTCGGGGACGCTTTTTACCGTCGGCGGCGGCAGTGTCCGCATGCTGGTGACACTGGCAGCTTTTATCGCGGGTTCTGTACTGGGTACCTGGCAATGGTCATCGTGGCAGGATGTACCGGGGCTGGCGCCGTTTTCGCTGTCGGCGAATTTTGGTGCCATAGGCGGCATTGGCCTTAGCCTGATTTTGTTTGCCTTGGTCTGGGCCGCCAGCGTGGCTTATGAAAAACACAAACATGGAACTGTGGAGCATGATCGAAAAACTGACTCGCCGTATTCCTGGTTACGCGGGCCCTGGCCGCTAATAGCCGGGGCGCTTGCACTGGCGGCTGTAAATACCGCCACATTAGTGTTGGCCGGACGGCCCTGGGGCGTTACTTCGGCATTCGCGCTATGGGGTGCGAAACTAGTCACTCCACTGGGTGTCGACGTTACTCAATGGGCCTATTGGCAAAGAATTGGCCCGGCCAATGACCTGGAACAGAGCATCTTTGCCAACATCACCTCAGTCATGAATATTGGCATCATGATAGGTGCGCTACTTGCGGCCGGCCTGGCACGAAAATTTGCACCCTCACTGAAGCTGCCCATGCGTTCTCTGGTAGCAGCCGTACTAGGCGGCCTGTTGCTTGGTTACGGTGCTAGAATAGCCTTTGGTTGTAACATCGGGGCCTATTTCGGCGGCATCGCCTCCACCAGCTTGCATGGCTGGCTGTGGTTCGCCGCGGCATTTTTGGGCAGCACCCTGGGGACTCGAATCCGGCCGTTTTTTGGCCTGGGTTGAGCCCGACTGCGGCCCCTGGCTAGTCGATATTCACATCGACACGCAGTAATTGCTGTCGCTGCATACGCTCGAGATTCAGGTAGAGAAACAACAACGCGCCCAGCATCCGCAAACCCTCTTCCAGCGCCACTGCAAGCACGTATGCGAATGAGTCTGCATCCAACTCTTCACCGAGCAATTCCACGATAATTGCCCCGGCCACATAGATAACGCCGGCGACGACAAACATCAGCGCCAGCCGTCTCTGCAGTGACAGCAGGAAGGGAATGAAAGCGAGCGCGACTACGGCCACCAGAACCCCGCCAAACAACGCCCAGCTCGGCACGATGGCGCTGTTGAGAGATTCATGCAAACCAGCCACCTCATCGATGGCCAGGATCAGGAACCCCGCCGCGATGGCAAACCAGTACGGCCGGGTTTTATCACGGTTGGCGCTCGCCACTATAAAGACAAAGAAGGCAACATTGAGCAGTAGAAATCCAGACCACCAGGTCGGCAAATTATTCTCTTCATCGAGATCGAATAATTGCAGTATCAGCCAGGGGACTTCCCCGATGTACTCGTTGTAGGAATATAGAGCCGTGTGTACTGCCACCAGCACAAGCGAAACCAACAGGAGAAAAATACAATAGGGTTTGACTGCGATTTTCAGCTGAAAACTTGGATCCGTCATGTTGGCGCCAAAGGTAGATGAGTCAGACCCTGACGAATATAGTCCAACTCGGCTGTCAAAGCGAAAGTAAAGGACCCTCTATAAGTTAAATTCAATTCCCTGGGCCAATGGCAGTTGTTTCGAATAGTTAATGGTCGAGGTGGCTCTGCGCATGTACGCCTTCCACGCATCGGAGCCTGATTCGCGGCCGCCGCCGGTTTCCTTTTCTCCACCGAAGGCACCACCAATTTCGGCCCCGCTGGTGCCGATATTCACATTCGCAATACCACAGTCGCTACCCGCGGCAGAGAGAAACAACTCCGCTTCCCTGATATCATTGCTAAAGATGGCCGAAGACAGCCCTTGGGGCACATCATTATGCTGCCTGATGGCTTCCTCAAGACTCTTGAAGGCATATACATAGAGTATGGGTGCGAAGGTTTCTTTTTGTACCGTGTGCTGCGCGGCTGGCATTTCCACCAGCGCAGGATTGACATAGAAGGCTTGCGAATACGCGTCCTCAAGAACCCGTTCACCCCCGATAACCTTACCCCCGACAGCTGACAGGGTTTGCTGCATGGATTCATAGGCATGGGCATCGATCAGGGGACCCACCAGAGTCTGAGCATCCATTGGATTACCAACGCGGATCTTGGCATAGGCCTGCTTCAGTGCGCCCACCAGGGCGTCGTATATATCTTCGTGTACAAACAGTCTTCGGGTCGAAGTACAACGTTGACCCGCAGTACCCACGGCGCCAAATAAAATCGCCCTGACCGCCATATCCAGATCGGCCGATGGACAGACGATAATGGCGTTGTTACCTCCCAGTTCCAGCAACGAACGACCAAAGCGCGCGGCCACCACGGGACCAACCTTGCGGCCCATGGCGGTGCTGCCGGTGGCGCTGATCAGTGCCATGCGCTCGTCTGCTACCAACTGCGCACCGGTTTCAACAGCGCCAATGATGAGCTGGGATAAGCCGACAGGAACATCACCCAACTCCGCCATCGCTGCTTCAAACAGATGTTGGCAGGCGATCGCCGTTATCGGGGTCTTATGGGAGGGTTTCCAGATCACGCTGTTGCCACAGACGATTGCCAGCGCCGTATTCCAGCACCATACCGCAACCGGAAAGTTGAAGGCGGATATCACCCCCACCGGACCGATAGGGTGCCAGGTCTCGGCCATGCGGTGACCCGGTCGCTCGGAGGCAATGGTCAAACCATAGAGCTGGCGGGACAGGCCCACGGCAAAGTCGCAGATATCGATCATTTCCTGAACTTCACCCAGACCCTCCTGGTAAATCTTGCCGCATTCCACAGTCACCAGAGCGCCGAGGGTCTCCTTATGTTCCCTGAGCTTGTTGCCGAACACACGAACTAACTCACCGCGCCGAGGAGCGGGTACGGTTTTCCATCGTTCGTAAGCCTGTACCGACTGCGCAATTGCCGAGTCGACCGCCGCTGCCGAAGAAGTCTTGACCTTCCCCAGTGGCAGACCGTCAACGGGACTGCGTACCGTCAAATCCCCAGCCTGGACAAGATTTTCATCCAGACCCATCTGCATAAGCAGGTCGGTGGCAAGTTGTGAACGATCTGCATCGTTAGCAAAACTGGTAACTGTGTTCATCGTCGTGCTGATCCTGAGACGGCGCTATGTTGTTTAGCTTCCTGTTGGTAGTAACAGCCAAATCTGTTGGCAAGGAAATCTTCCAGCGCAATCTGTTCCTGTTTTATAAATCCCGATTGCGGAATCTTGCCCTCACACAGGAGATCCAGCATCGTACAAATACCGGCGGCGGTAGTTATCTGGATTGCGCTACACAGCTGGCCGTTTATTGCCCTGCTATAGATCTTATTGGCATAGGTCTCCTGTAATAAACGCCCATTTTTATTACCGCTGACAGAGACGAATACCAATACCACATCCTGAAAGGTTACCGGCAGTGCATGCTCCAATATATCCTTGAGCACGTCCCTGCGATCCGCTAACCGTAAATCAATCAGCAGGGTCTTCATGATATCCCTGTGACCCGGATAACGAATGGTCTGATAACTGAGGTTCCGGACCTTGCCCTGCAGGGTGTCACTGAGCGTTCCCAGGCCGCCGGAGGTGTTAAAAGATTCGTAAGTTATACCATCCAGAGAGAATTCTTCGCGCTGCTCCAGCGGCGGGACTTCCGTTACTTCACCGTTGACTATGGCGATACAAGGTTCGCAATACTCGTTGATAACACCGTCCGTACTCCAGGTTAGATTGTAGGTCAGGGAGTTGGTGGGATACTCAGGCAGTGCGCCCACGCGCATACTCACGGTATCGAGGGAGTCGAAATGTTGCGCGATATCGTTGGCGACTATTGAAATGAAGCCCGGCGCCAGACCGCACTGGGGAATAAACGCGGTTTCGGCAATTTCTGCCAATTCTTTTACGCTACAGGTGCTGGCTATATCTTCGGTGAGGTCCAGGTAATGGACTTTGGCCCGGCTGGCGGCGCGGGCAATATTGAAGGTGAGGTAGTAGGGGCAGGCGCTGAGCACCGCGAAATGCCCGCTCAGCTGTACGGACAGGGCCTCAACATCGCTCACATCCAGGCAATACTTGCTCAGCCCGGGTCGATCCGGAATTTGATCCAACTGTTTTTGCGATGCATCAATCAGGGTAAGTTCGTAATCACCGCAGGCAATCAGCAAGTTGCAAATCATTTCTCCGATCTTGCCACCACCAACCAAAGCTATCTGAGTCATGATGTCCCCCTAAAATCTAATTATTCAAGCATCGCTGGATTTGCTGTCGAAATAAATAGGCATTTTCCACGCAATTATGTACAAATTGTCCAATTTAACGACTATTATCATCAATATGGATAAAATGGATAAAAACTTGCTCGCTTTACTCCGGACCAATGCGCGCCAGTCTACGTCTGAACTGGCACGCCAACTCGGCATCTCGCGGTCTACGGTGCAGAGCCGGCTGAGACGCCTGGAAAACCGGAAGGTGATCTCGGCTTACACGGTGCAATACGGTAGTGAATTTGAAGGCAAATTAATTCGGGCCCATGTATTGATGCAGGTATCGCAAAAATTGACCGGCAAGGCTTATGTCATACTCGAGAAGATGCCTGAGATAACAGCCCTTTACGCGATAAGTGGTGAGTACGATCTGATTGCAATAGTCACGGCAGAGTCTACGGAGGAGCTGAGCAGACTGCTGGATGATATCGCAAACCTGGAAGGCATCGAGAGGACCAACTCATCGGTGATTCTTGAAACCAAATTTGCTCGTGGAATGCCTTTCTTCAAGAGCTGAAACTGTCTCTTACGCCAGCAGGCAATTACCGCAAAAATTGGCTACAAAGTTTTAGGCTCCGACACTGTCTACTCTGCACACACATAATGACTGGACCGATCCGTTTTTGGGTTCACCGACTCAGGGTCTGGTTTGCAGGCTAGGTCCATCCCCACTGTCAGGCAGAAAAAAGATGGGGGTGGACAACTTAATTCCGCCGGCAACGCCATATTACCCCTCGCAGTAATCCGAATGTCATCTACCCTAAACTCGCAGAATTGATTATAAGACTATCACCTCTGGGGCCACCCCACAGGCTGTTGAAGAACGTTCTCGAGGCAGCAGATCAGGGTCGATACTGGTGAAGAGGTTCTAATTCCCGTGCCGATTTACCCTAATTCTGACTAATTCTTGAGTTAATTCGCAATTGCGAAATTCGTGTCCTAAGCTAAGTCTAGTCCTGGTTTTCAAAAAAGGATTGGTACCTGACTAACTCACAACAAGGAGACTGAAATGAGGGAACTTACCGAAACTGAAATTGGTCAAGTAAGCGGCGGCTCGACCGGCGATTTTGCGGCCAACGGTGGCGCTGTGGGGACAATAGTCGGCGGTCTTCTCACCAATACTATACGCGGTGCAATGGCCGCTGGCGCCTATGGAGCATTGGGAGGTGCCGTTCTTGCCGCTGGCTACTACACGTCCCGCTGGATTGTTCAGAGTCTTTCTTGAAATTTAGTAACAAGACTCATTATCCGGGTCCCAGATTCGCCATGTGGTTTGTAATCGTGTTGGGCATGTGCTGCATCGCGTTGGGAATTCGGCATACGTTTGTCGATCAGGACATAGTAGCCGCCGTAGTGGGAATATCTTCAGCATCTGCAATGTACTATCTGTATAGAAACCCCAAAATACTGATGACTAAAACTTTTGATGAATTTTCTGACATTTATGATGAATCAAGAGACAAAAAATACATATGGGGTGCACCAATCGTTCAATTGTTGATGTTCTTTTCGGTTCTATACATATGGCTGACGTAGTCCCTAATGCAGGCGTTCAGCTTGACCTGCAACCCCTACCGATGCTTGCCCTAGTGCCTTAAAAGTTTATGATGAGCAAGGCCAATCACAGATTGGCCGTAAACGCCCATCCTTGAATTACACGAACCTGAGGATAGGCCGGAGACATCATCATGCAGCTAAAAACCAACCATCGAAGTTCGCGTCGAAAATTTAGCAAAAACCTGTTAGTGGCCGGATTCAGCTTAGGCTTTGGCCCGGGTTTCTTCGGCTCAATAATTAATGCGCAAACAATCGAGCCGCTGAAGATAGGTATTATTGGATCGGGCCGTATCGGCGGCGCCGTCGGCCTGCGTTGGGCTGAGGCGGGACACCAGATCTTGTTTTCATCACGAAATCCAGATGGATTGACGGATTTGGTGCGCCAGGCGGGAGCCAACGCCAGCGCGGGATATCCCGCAGACGCTGCCACCTTCGGTGATATTGTCTTCATTGCCGTCCCCTACGCTGCCCTGCCACAGGTCGGTCGGGATTTTTCCCCGCTCATGAGAGGCAAAATTGTTATCGAATGCGGAAATCCCGTTCCCGAACGGGATGGCCCCATGGCTAACGATGCCATTGCCAGGGGTACCGGCGTCACCTCGGCCGAATTTTTACCCGGGGTAAGGCTGGTTCGAGCTTTTAACGCCGTAAGCTTCATTGCCGTAAACAGAGAAGCGCATCGTGATGGCGAACTAATGGGTATCCCCATCGCCGGTGATGATGCGGAGGCCATAGCAGTTGCTAGCCGCCTGATCGTGGACTCCGGCTTCGATCCTGTTTTCGTCGGTGGCCTGGAGCGCGCACGGGATTTTGATCGGGGCACAAACGTCTACGTTAAAGGCATGACCGCGAGCCAGATACGGGAATCCCTGGGCATCTGATCCCCGGCTGAGCCGTCTGTAAGGCGCGGTATTTTCTCTGAACAAAACCAATCGATGAGACTCGACAGGCTATGCCGATTTTGATTCCATCGCCAATTGGCATAGGGAATGCGGCAAGGGCTCCGAATCAAAAATCGTGATATTTCAAATCCTCCCAGGCCCGCTGGCAATATAAACCAACAATTTTCGGTTTCTCAACTCATGCTAGCTGCTGACCAAGGAATCCGGTGTGTGAACTGAAAACAGGATTTTGACCAGGGTCTATGGGATAATCCCGGGCGCCCATTACTCTTATCACACGAACAATAATGTCAAAGTACACGCTCCACGCAGAAGAACTGGCCGAGGAAATTCTCAAGACGCTTGAGGGTAGCGGTTTATTAAAAGCAGGTAGTGATAAGGACGGCGCCGTGGTCAACACGCTGTCCAGGTTGATGGTAAGCGCCGGCTTTCCGGAGAAAGACGTTCTCACAAAAAACATCACGATCCTATTATCCGATATTCGTGGCTTCTCGCAAATAGCCGAGGCTCATACTGCCAGAGACGTTGTTGCCTTGCTCAACCGTTACTTCGATTGCATGGGGAATATAATCACCCAATACGGCGGTACCATTGACAAACTTATGGGCGATTCCATATTGGTTGTCTTCGGTATTCCCAATGCAAAAGCGGATGACATTTAGAACGCGGTCGCCTGCGCAGTTGAAATGCAGCTGGCGATGAATGCGCTGAATAAGAGTAACCAGGCCCTGGGCATGCCAGACCTGTATATGGGTATCGCCTTGAATTCCGGTACCGTGGTTGCCGGTGAACTCGGTTCTATACATTACAAAGAATATACGGTGATTGGTGAGGAGGTAAATTTGACTTCGCGGATTGAATCACACTGTCTTCGGGGACAAATTTTGATCAGCGAAAGCACCTACAAGGAAGTTAAGGAATTTACAGAAGTAGGCGAGCCCAATACTATTGAGGTCAAGGGAGTACGGAAGGCTGTACGCCTATATGAACTCCATGCCACCAACAGACCCAGACCCATGGAAGTGCCTCGCCGGGAAGGCCGCAATAGCCCCCGTATTAGTGTACGCATGCCCGTTAACTTCCAAATCTTGAGCGGAAAAATTGTACTCGATGAAAAACACCAGGGTGAGGTTTTAGACATAAGCTACAACGGCTTACTGATTGAGACTGCAAGGCAATTGGCCAAATCCTCCGAGATCAAAATGTCCCTGGCATTTGAACTATTCAGTAACGATACTACCGACGTTTACGCCCGGATTATCAGATCCGAAGAATTCAAGGACAAGTTTCGAAGCAGTTTGGAATTTACCACCATCGGTACCAAGGGGCTAAAGGCGATAAAGCAGTACGTTGATCAACTTGTGGCAAGTTCGTAATAATCCTAGGCTGCAATAGTTGAGCCTTGCGAGCATTACACGAAAACAAGATCGGCTCCCTGGAAGGCGGATTTTTACTCTTTGAGGAGGGTTCGATGAGCCAACATTGTGATAGATCCCAGCATGAATTCCGTGTAATTGCAGGCAACGCGCTGCGGACAGGACTTGTATTCTCCCTAATCTTCGCTGGCACTGCGGCGTTCGGCGCCGAGACCGGCCCAGGCGATTGGAGCAGCCAGAATCTCGACCTGTATAACAGCCGTTATTCTCCACTCGATCAGATCGAGACCAGTAATGTCGATAGCCTGACCCTGCGCTGGTCATTCCAGCCTGGCCCCCGGGACGATATTAGCCAAGTGACACCGTTGGTTGTCGATGGCGTTATGTACCTGCATTCTCGTGCGACTATGTTTGCCCTGGACGCCACCACCGGCGCCGAGTTATGGCGACAGATTCTCGATTCTGGACCGGCAAATGGTCCCGTTCGCGGTTCAACCTATGCCGAGGGACGTGTCTATGCTTACCGCGGCGCCGACCTCTACGCGTTTGATGCCGGCAACGGTGCGCCAGTGGCAGCGTTCGGCGATGTGGGCGTGCTAAAGGTGGTTGCTGAGGCGCTTCATCACCAGTACCCAGACACCTATCCCGCCGACATGGATCCGATCACCATCGGCTACCGATTGACTACACCTCCTACCTTCAACGCGGGCGTAATTTACGTTGCAGCAGCACTTTCTGAGGGGCACATTCCCGGCGGCTTACTTATTGCCATCGATGCGAACACAGGAGTGATCAAGTGGGTCTTCAACACAATACCCCAAACCCCCCGTGACGACGGCTGGGAGATTGCTGCCGAGACCTGGGGAACCGGCGCCCGTGCCGGCGGCGGCATCTGGACACAGCCTGCCATCGATACCGAACTGGGAATGCTCTATGTCAACGCCGGCAACCCCTCACCGGACTACGATGGTTCGGCGCGAGTGGGCAAGAATTTATTCACGAATAGCACAATCGCCCTGGATTTGGAGACTGGCGCTTTGCGCTGGCATTATCAGGCCGTGCACCATGACATCTGGGATTGGGATCATGTCACCGGACCAATACTATTTGATGTCACAGCCAACGATGGGCATGTCCTAAAAGGGGTGGCTGCAGCAGGTAAAAATTGCCTCTTTTACATGTGGAACCGGGAGAACGGCAAGCCAATTCACGCCATGGTGGAGACGGTGGTGCCTACGGCCACCGACGTGCCGGGTGAAGTAGTGTATCCAACGCAACCAATCCCGTATAACGCACGTGGTATCCCAATGGATCCCCTGTGTGCAACCTTCATCGAATTCTCGGATCCAGAGTTAGCGGCGAGGTCTCGACAACTCTACACGCCCTACTCTTTAACGGAACCAACCATCGTTCCCCATGGCGGCGCCAGCTTCGGCTCGGCGGCGTTCAGCCCCCGCACCGAGCTGATATATGTAACGGGTAAAAATGGCGCCATCTCCCTGAATGTTAAGCCGGTGGGAAATACACTGAGACCCGGGCCAGACAGCCGCGGGCATGAAGAAAGTTTTTCTGAGCTCGATCGCATCACTGACGACTACACGCCACGTCTTACGATATCGGCGTACAGTCCGGCGAGCGGAGAGCAGGTATGGCAGCGTGAGCTGCCAGCAAGGTCTTCGATTGGCGCTAGCGGTAATATGGTGACTGCAGGAGACCTGGTGTTTCAGGGTGTCGAAGACGGGGGCTTCTATGCCCTGGACGCGCGTACTGGCGAGACCCGGTTTCGATTCGAAGCGCCGCGCACTATCCGTGCCAGCCCTCTGACCTACGAGGTAAATGGCAAGCAGTACGTAACTGTGGTGGCAACGAATACGGTCATCACACTGGCGCTCCCGGACTAAGCAGGGACAAACCAGTTATTTGAGCTCTCCTAAAACCAGGTTTGCCCCTGATTCTATCTTTCCTGCAGACCGCGTTCCTGCACCCGCGCGCCGCTGAGACGGCTGTCCATGGCGTAATTTCCCTCGTGGCACGCATACTCGTACTGCCTGTATTCGTTGTCCAGCTTGTAAGGGAATGCCACAGTCCATGGCGCAGTGTAGGTGGCAGGGTCATCGACGGTGAGGGTGTAACGCAGGGTGTTCTCGTCGACAAAAGTGAATGTTTCTACCATCTTTCTGCCCGTGTGCTGGGGTGCGTTGCCCGGACCACCGGTTCCTGGCGCACGCATGTTGGGAACATACTTGAAATTTGTGGATTCGATAATCAGGGTATTGCCCTCCCAACGCCCCCTTGGATCACCTTCCCATTGCGTGATTCTCTCATCCAGGTGTGGACCCGCGTCTATAGGAATGATGCGTGCATTATGGATCATCTCGCTGTGAATCATCACGTAGCCTGGTGACTGCACAATCAGCTTGCCGTTGTTATACGCGGTCGGCATCATCATGCCAAACACACCCCGCGACAGGCAGCGATCACCCGATTCCACGGTGGCGGCAGAATCGTGCTCGTGGGCGACATTGTAGGCTCGAGCCAGCTTGGCCTCCTCGGTCAATGCCGGCCTGCGACCGTTCGGAGGATCGACGATGAGCGCCGGGGCATCAACCACGGTGTCTTTCCAAAACCAGTCGAACCAGTAGTTCTCATAGGCACCCACACCCCTGCTATTCTCAAACCCGGTCCAGACTGCGCCCTTTCTGGCAATGTCTCGAGCGTGGATGAATTCGGTGACTTCTTCCTGGCTTGGCACCCGCCCCTGAAACTGATCGGACAGCTCGAGCGGGGTAGCCGTCGCTCCGACATTGTTCCACATCCCGGTGATATCGGGCTGACCATCGGAAAGTATATTTGGGGTCCAGTCGGACTGTGCGCTGACAGTTGTAACGAGAGTAATTGTGAAGGCGGTTGCAAGCACTAACTTGACTGAGAGCAACATGAAATTAGCCAACTTATTGTCCATTTTTCACCTCCACTTTGACCGATGGCAAGATAATAGCACAATAGTTCAAATACGATTTCCGACAAGTAATTTCTTCTCCAGACTCACGTCACTTTCGACGATTTTCCACGATGCTGCTACGACTCGGATGCCTGACTATGTGCTTCTTTGGCCCCAGCCCCGCTAATCCAGGATGCTGCTACGACTCGGATGCCTG
>CAJXIY010000069.1 GCA_913054495.1 uncultured Gammaproteobacteria bacterium
CACCGCCGTATAACTCGATCGAATGCCATCCATCTCAATTTCAACAGCAGGATTTGTCGATGTCTGTCTAAACCAGGCGCGCGGCCAGTGATTCGCAGCTACGTAGAGTTGGCCGTTGCTACGCAGCCGAGCCACAACCCGGTCGTGACTTGCACCATCTTCGTCTGTCGTAGTAATGACGAGAGTGCTCTGGTTGGCGGGTTGAAAGTAGCCAAGCAAAGATTCGAACGCTATAACAATCCCCACATAGATGACTAGCGCGATCGCGATAATTTTTGCAGCTTTCACTTATTCACTCCTGCCCGGTTTACATCCTGGCACATTTTTATCCAGCTCTGTTTTAGAAGTCGCTGCGCACGGTGAAGCGATTAGCAGCTCTATTGTATTAAGGCAGCTCTGCCCGCAACCACTTATACATCACCAGTGCATCGACATATCCTTTTTCGGGATCATCGAATGCCTTTGGCAAGCGGCCCACAGTTTCAAAGCCAAGTTTATGCCAAAGTCTGACAGCGTCGACATTGCTGGCCGCAACGAAATTGAATTGCATGGCCTTATAACCTAATTCGATGGCTACTTCCTGAGAGTGCAGACACATCGCCGTCGCCAGGCCTTTGCCTCTTGCCTTTGTCGCAACCATATACCCGCAATTGCAAACGTGATTGCCGGCCCCCGCCTGATTAGCCTGGAGGAAATAAGTACCCAATATATGACCGTCTTCTTCAAAGACATAAGTCTTGCGAGGACTCTCCAGCCATATTTTTATGGCCTCGGCCTTTGTTGTATCTACCGCGTAGGCGTAGCTTGCCCCAGCGGACACAATCTCATGGAATATCGGCCATATTTCATCAAAATCTTCCAGGGTCGCTTCTCGACTATTCATGTTCCCAGCCTGCCTCCCAGTTTTTCCGTCCACTCTGGGGATAACTCGGGAATTCGCAATGCTTTTTCCATAAGGTAACTGGATTCTTCATAGTTTTTGTCGAAAATAGACCTGTATACAGATTCGGTGCTCCGTTGAGATTTGCCTTGCTTGCTAACTTCTACCAGGGCACCGGCCTCGTCGATCGGTATCCGCAGCACGGAGCCACGTCATCCCTCGATGATCGCTATTATCTCGTCGGTTTTTGCGCGCATCAATGCCTCATCGCCCCTGGATTCTACATTTAACCTCAGCACTGGCTCGGTATTGGACATGCGCAGGTTGAAACGCCATTTCTCGAAACAGATGCTGAGTCCATCGGTGTGATCGACGCTTTCGGCATCGGCACTGTATCGTTGTTCTATCGCCTCGATCAGCGCCCCTGGGTCTTCGACGCTGCGATTGATCTCACCGCTCGCCGGATAGGCGGCCATCCTCTCATTGACCAATTCTGACAAGCGCTTGCCCTGACTGGACATGAGTCCCACCACCAGCAACCAGGGCACCATACCACTGTCACAGTAGAAGAAGTCGCGAAAATAATGGTGGGCACTCATCTCGCCGCCATAGACTGCATCTTCCGCGCGCATACGCTCCTTGATAAAGGCGTGGCCGGTTTTGCATTGAATCGCATTGCCACCGAGGGTTTCGGCAATCTCGATCGTGTTCCAGGTCAGTCGTGGGTCATGAATGATGCTGGCGCCGGTCTGCTCTTGCAGAAATTTTTGGGCGAGCAGGCCGACGATGTAATAGCCCTCGATGAAGCGTCCGTTTTCATCGAAGAAGAAACAACGATCGAAATCGCCGTCCCAGGCGATACCCAAATCGGCATGGTGCTGCCTGATCGCATCGATCGTGGGTTGGCGATTTTCCTTCAGCAGGGGATTTGGCACACCATTGGGGAAATTGCCATCGGCCTCGTGGTGAACCTTGATGAATTCGAAGGGCAGATGTGATTCCAGCAAGTCGATGACGGCGCCGGCACCACCATTGCCCGCGTTGCAAACAATTTTCAGCGGTTTTAGCGAATCCTTTTGTACATAGGTCAGTAAATGCTCCAGATACGCGGTTTGTGTATCTTGTTTGCTTACCGAGCCCTTGTTAAGCACTGCGGCAAACTCATTCTGCTCGGCAATTCGTCGAATCTCTTGCAGTCCGGTATCACCGCTGATCGGTCTTGAGTCCTGCCGCACCAGCTTCATGCCGTTGTAATCTTTCGGATTGTGACTGGCTGTCACTACGATGCCGCCGCCGACCCGCAAATGCGAAGTAGCGAAGTAAATTTCTTCGGTGCCACAGCGACCGATATTAATCACATCGGCACCGCCATCCGTGAGCCCCTCGGTTAGTGCAGCACAGAGATGCTCGCTGCTGAGCCGGATATCGTAGCCCACCACAACTTGCTGCGGTGCGAGGAATTCTACGTAGGCCCTGCCTACCCGGTAAGCAATATCTTCATTGAGCTGATCAGGAATCCTGCCACGAATGTCGTAGGCCTTGAAGCAAGTGATTTCGGAGGTCATTGTCGGCAGATCATTAGATAAGTAGTTAAATTAGTAGTCAAGCTAACAGTTAATCGATACCGAATTTTACCAGAGAATGCGTGTTAGTCGCGTTGTTGGGCATAAGTATAATTGATGGCTTCGATATAACCATCCACGCTGCCGCAGTCAAAGCGTCGCCCATGAAACTTGTAGCCGATGACCTGGCCTTGTTGCGCTTGAGTTAACAAGGTGTCCGTAATCTGCAATTCCCCATTTTTGCCTGGAGGCGTGTTGTGAAGAATTTCGAAGATATCGGGAGTAAGAATGTAGCGGCCGACAATCGCCAGGTTGCTCGGCGCGTCCTCTGCAGCCGGTTTTTCTACCATGTTGCTGATACGGAATACTCCTTCCGCCTCTTCTTCACCTTCGATGATGCCGTAGCGATCGGTTTCATCCTGCGGCACTGCTTCGATGGCAACGATGCTGCATTGATACTTATCAAATAGCTTGACCATCTGGCTCAACACAGAATCGTCTTCGGCAACGCAGTAATCGTCCGCCAGTATAACGGCGAATGGCTCATCACCAATTAGATTGCCACCGACTTCGATGGCGTGGCCCAGGCCCTTCATTTCAACTTGCCGAGTATAGGAGAAGGTACAATTCTCAATAATATTACGAGTCTCCGCCAACAGCTTTTCTTTATCGGAGCCGGCGATCTGGTGCTTCAACTCATAGCTAATGTCAAAATGGTCTTCTAAGGCGCGTTTACCTCGTCCGGTAACAAACGCCATCCCTGTTATGCCAGCTGCCATGGCCTCTTCCACCGCATATTGAATCAGTGGCTTGGTGACGATGGGCAACATCTCCTTGGGCATGGCCTTGGTCGCGGGCAGGAAACGCGTACCGTAACCGGCTACTGGGAATAGGCACTTCTTGATTAATGACATAGAATTCCTGAATTTTTTCTAGTGAGTCCTTTGGATCTACTCAGCTCGCCCGTAGATATCTTCGAAACGGACGATATCGTCCTCGCCCAAATAATCACCTATCTGAACTTCGATAAGCTCAACCGTTTCCGCGCCGGGATTGCTTAATCGATGTTTGCTGCCCAAGGGAATGAAGGTCGACTCGTTCGCGTTCAGCGTGAATTCCTTATCATCACAGCGAATCAACCCTGCACCCTTAATCACAGTCCAGTGCTCAGCCCGATGGTGATGCAGCTGTAACGACAGCGATGCCCCGGGATTAACCACGATGTGTTTTACCTGATAGCCGTCACCGAGGGCCAGTGATTCATAGGAACCCCAGGGACGATTGACCAGGGTATGATTAATGCTTTCACTTCGCTTTGCCGCCTCAAGCTGCTCCACTATTTGTTTCACCGCCTGTACTTTCGCCTTGTTCGCCACCAGCACCGCATCGGCAGTCTCGACAATGACGACATCTTCCATCCCCACTGCCGCCACCAGCCGCGATTGTGACTGAATATAGCTATTCACCACTTCGACGCTGAGAACATCACCGCTGATGACGTTGCCATCGCCGTCTTTATCCTGCACCTTCCAGATGGCATCCCAGGCACCGAGATCGTTCCAGCCTGCATCCAGGGGAACGACGGCAGCGCTGTCGGTCTTTTCCATTACCGCGTAGTCGATGGATTCGCTGCGACAACTGGCAAAGAGTTCGGCAGGAATTTGCTCGAAGTCATCGCCGGCTTCGATTGCAGCGAAGGCCGCAGCGCAGCTGGCATAAATGTCCGGCGCATATTGTTTCAACTCTTTCAGATACCGCGACGCAGTGAACATGAACATGCCGCTGTTCCAGAAATAATTCCCGCTCGCCAGATAGGACTGTGCCGTGTCGAGGTCAGGTTTTTCTACAAAACGAAGAACCTTAAACGCCGTCTTGCCCTCGAGTGCTGGACCTTGCTCAATATAACCATAAGCGGTTTCCGGCAGGTCCGGTACGATGCCAAACGTTACCAGCAACTGCTGACGAGCGAGGTTCTCGGCTGCAGCGATGGCCGCGTGAAACGCCGAAATATTTTCGATGACATGGTCAGCAGGAAGGATCAAAATTACCGGGTCGTCGTACCGCTGCCGTGCCACCAACGCCGCCATCGCCACGGCCGCTGCGGTATTCCTGCCCACGGGTTCCAACAATATCGTGCTGCGGTCCTGCCCCAGTAGCCTCAGTTGTTCCGCCACCAGGAATCGATGGTCCGCGTTGCATACTACCAGTGGCTTGCTTAAATTATCGAGCCCTTCGAGGCGGCTCAAGGTGTCCTGAAACAGAGAGCCCTGTTGCCGGGGAAAGCGAACAAATTGTTTTGGCAGCAGCGCTCTCGAAAGTGGCCACAGCCGCGAACCTACTCCACCGGCCAACACTACGGGTACGATCATAGCTGAAACACCTGAAAATCGAGCGGCAATGGTAGCAAATAACTGCCACCATAATAAATATTCGCGGCGAAAGCGCCCCGCTGTCATGGCTCAGGACAATTTATTATCGATTATTTGGCTACGGCAGGATAACATCGCATGCTTTCTGATGTGCCTTGAGGGGGGCTGGCAATAATCTATGAATTCATCTACTAGACCAATGAATGACCACTTTGTCCCCAAGGGCGCCTATGATATGGACGACTTGGTAGAATGCGGCCATGGTCGGCTTTTCGGACCGGGAAACGCAAAACTGCCCATTGGCAATATGTTGATGATGGATCGAATCACGGAAATTACCAGCGATGGGGGTGAATATGGTCGCGGCCAGATTATTGCCGAGCTGGATATCAAGCCTGAGCTGTGGTTCTTCGCCTGTCATTTCAACGGTGATCCCGTCATGCCCGGATGTCTGGGTCTCGATGCCCTCTGGCAGCTGGTCGGATTCTTCCTCGGCTGGAGCGGCTTCCCTGGCAGGGGGCGCGCATTGGGCTCCGGTGAAGTAAAATTCGCTGGAGAAATCTTGCCCGACGCCAAAAAAGTGACCTATGACCTGTCCGTAAAACGCGTCATCAATCGCTCTCTGGTGCTTGGCGTAGCCGATGGTAGCGTGATTGTCGATGGTAAAACTATTTATACAACCAAGAGTCTAAAAGTTGGCCTTTTCACTCCAGAAAAAGCCTTTTAGTCTTTAGGAATAGAAACTAGCTAGGCAGCAGAGGTAATTATGCGACGTGTGGTTGTTACTGGTATCGGTATCGTGTCCTGTTTGGGCAACGATAGAGACACCGTTCTCGATTCGCTTAGAGAAGGGCGAAGTGGCATAAAACACAATTCATCCTATGAAGAAATTGGCATGCGCAGCCATATCAGTGGATCTGTGGACATCGATACCGTGGCCATGATCGACCGTAAGATTCTACGTTTCATGGGTGATGCCTCCGCTTACAGTTACATTGCCATGGAGCAGGCGATTGCCGATTCCCGCCTGACACCACAACAGGTCTCCAATGAACGCACCGGCATCGTCGTTGGTTCAGGTGGCGGCTCCCCGCAAGATCAGCTGGAAGCCACCGATATCATGCGCGAGAAAGGCCTGCGTCGGGTAGGGCCCTATCGCGCCCCCCGCACCATGAGCAGTACGGTTTCAGCCTGCCTGGCAACACCGTTCAAGATCAAGGGAGTCAACTACACGATTTCCTCCGCCTGTGCCACCAGCGCCCATTGCATCGGTCACGGGATGGAGCTTATCCAGCTCGAGAAACAGGATATCGTTTTCGCCGGCGGCGGTGAGTCAGAGCACTGGACCATGTCCCATATGTTTGATGCCATGGGCGCCCTATCGAGGGGCTTCAACGACACGCCGGACAAAGCCTCTCGCGCCTTCGATATCGATAGGGACGGCTTCGTGATTGCCGGCGGTGGTGCGGTACTGGTTATCGAGGCGCTGGATCACGCCCTCGCCAGGGATGCAAAAATCTACGCAGAACTCACGGGCTACGGTGCCACATCGGACGGTCATGACATGGTGGCACCGTCGGGAGAGGGCGGCGCACGTGCCATGCGTATGGCGATGCAAAATCTGCAGGGCCAAGTGGACTATATCAACACCCATGGCACCAGCACCCCGGCCGGAGACATCTCCGAACTGAAAGCAATTCGGGACGTTTTCGGCGATAAAGTGCCCACCATCAATTCAACAAAATCCTTGAGCGGCCATTCGCTGGGCGCTGCCGGCGCCCAGGAAGCCATTTATAGCTTGTTAATGATGGAAAATAATTTCATCGCCGCTTCGGCCAATATCGATAATCTCGATCCGGCCGCGGCCGGTCTGCCGATTGCGCTGGCGCGTCAGGACGATGTGCAGCTCAATCGAATCATGTCGAACAGTTTCGGGTTCGGTGGCACCAACGCCAGCCTAGTATTCGATCGCTATCCGGTTTAGTGGTTTTAACGGGGCTTTTATGAAACAAAATCCATATGCGCGGGTCGAATTACTATGATCTTGAAGCGTCTAGCTACAATCCTGACCACGACCACGCTACTGTTTGGCCTGGGCAGCAACTTCCTTATGGCACAATTGCTGCCACGGTCCAGCAGCGGTCTTACCACCCAATCCGAAACTGTGCCCGTGCCCTTGAGTCTGGAAGAGGCATTCCCGTTCTATGTCAGTGAAGTGAGTCCCGGCCGGCTGCGTGTCGACTGGTTCCTCGCCAGTAAGCACTATCTGTATCGACATGCATTTAAATTCAGCATGACCGCTGCGGCCACGGGCGCTGGACAAGCTGGGACGATCTCTGTGGATTTTGTGCTACCGGAAGGAATGGAGAGGACCGATCAATTTTTCGGTGAGATCGTAGCCTACTACGACAATGTCAGCGTCGATATTAGCCTCACCACCGTGCCCGGCCCCGACAGCATCCTGATTATCGAGTATCAGGGCTGTGCCGACTGGGGCTTCTGCTACCCTCCTCAGCGTGCAGAACACAGGCTTAAGCCCTGAGCGTTTCCGGTTTTTCTTGTCATAATGAGTGAAATACGCGGTATTTTCTGAGAAAATGCGGCTAAAATTGACAATCAGGCAGAAAACCAGCAAAACTTACAAAATCTGCAAGCTGCCTGCCGCAATGGGGAAAACACAATCATGGCGTCTATTCTGGCCCTGCACGGGCCCAATCTGAATCTCCTCGGTAGCCGTGAACCGCATATTTACGGTCATGACACCCTGGATGACATTAATAGCCGTCTAGCCACGCAGTGTGCAGCAGCGGGCCATGAATTCCATGCCATGCAGAGCAATGCAGAGGCTGAGCTTATCGAGCGCCTGCACACCGCGCGCGAAGATGGGACGGCCTTCATGATCGTCAATTTCGGCGGCTTCACCCACACCAGCATTGCCCTGCGGGATGCGATCCTGGCTAGCGAAATACCTTTCATCGAAGTGCATCTGTCGAACTTGTTTAAACGGGAAGAGTATCGACAAAAATCCTATTTTTCAGACATCGCCGTGGGTTGCGTCATAGGTCTGGGCGCGCAAGGTTATGAATTTGCGCTGACAGCAGCATGCAAGACACTGGCAGACTAGAAAAGCTCGGCGGAACCCTGTTATGGATATTAGAAAAGTAAAAAAATTGATAGAACTTCTGGAAGCCTCTGACATTGCGGAGATCGAGATTAAGGAAGGTGAAGAATCCATTCGCATCAGCCGAGCATTAAGCTCAACCCTAGTCGCCCACCCGGTGGCGGCAATTGCAGCACCGCCAGCCGCGCCTGTCGTGGCGGAAGCCGAAGCACCGGCTGCCGCTACCGCCAGCGAGGGCAATATCATCCAGTCACCCATGGTTGGCACGTTCTATCGGGCGCCGGCACCATCTTCGCCGCCCTACGTCGAAGTGGGACAACACGTTAAGGTCGGTGATGTGGTCTGCATCGTAGAGGCCATGAAGATGATGAACCAGATAGAAGCAGATTATGCGGGTGTAGTTGCGGCATTTCTGATCGAGGACGGTGAGCCCGTAGAATTCGATCAAGCCCTGATCAGAATCGTCTGACAGCCGACTCCCAATAGCCATCATCCGCCCATATTATCAACCAATAAGTACCCAACAACGGTTTAAAATCCAAAACCCATCTTTTCCAGGAAGCGTTCATGCTTGAAAAAGTTGTTATAGCCAACCGTGGAGAAATAGCGCTTCGCGTGCTGCGCGCCTGCAAGGCGCTGGGAATCAGGACGGTTGCCGTTCACTCCAGCGCGGACAAAGATCTGATGCATGTCCGCCTCTCCGATGAATCTGTCTGCATCGGCCCCCCGAGTTCCACCGATAGTTATTTGAATATTCCTTCTATTATCAGCGCCATGGAAGTGACCGATGCCGACGCCGTCCATCCAGGCTATGGCTTTCTGTCGGAAAATGCAGATTTCGCAGAGCAGGTTGAGAACAGCGGCTTTGTTTTTATCGGACCACAGGCCGAAACGATTCGCATGATGGGAGACAAAGTCTCCGCCATCGAGTTAATGCGCAAAGCCGGTGTGCCGACGGTGCCCGGCTCCAATGGCCCGCTGGATGACAACAATGATCGCACCCTGGCACTGGCGAAAGAAATCGGTTATCCGGTCATCATCAAGGCAGCCGCCGGCGGCGGTGGCCGTGGCATGCGCGTCGTGCACAACGAGGCCGCCCTGCTAAAAGGCGTTTATGTTACCCAGACGGAAGCCAAATCGTTCTTCGGCAGTGGCGTCGTCTACCTCGAAAAATTCCTCGAAAATCCACGTCATGTGGAAATACAGGTATTAGGCGACGGTCAGGGCAATGCGATTCACCTGGGGGACAGAGACTGTTCCATGCAACGTCGCCATCAAAAGGTGCTCGAAGAAGCGCCCGCCCCAGATATCCCCACTGCGATACGGGCCGAGGTTGCAGAAACCTGTGTCCAGGCTTGCAAGAACTTGAATTACCGTGGCGCCGGCACCCTGGAATTTCTCTATGAGGATGAGGCTTTCTATTTCATCGAGATGAATACCCGGGTGCAGGTAGAACACCCGGTTACCGAGATGGTGACAGGTATAGATATCGTACGGGAACAATTGTTAATCGCTGGCGGTGCGGCTCTGTCCCTGAAGCAGGAAGACATTACTATCACCGGCCATGCCTTCGAGTGCAGGATAAACGCCGAAGACCCGGTTAGTTTCCTGCCATCTCCTGGCAAGGTAAACTTGTTCCACGCGCCAGGTGGCATCGGTGTGCGGGTCGATTCTCACCTGTACAGCGGATACACCGTTCCCCCTCACTATGATTCTCTTATTGCCAAGCTGATCTGCTACGGCGATGATCGAGAGCAGGCCTTGATGCGGATGCAAATCGCGCTGGATGAGCTGCTGATCGATGGAATCAAGAGCAATATTCCACTGCAGCGCGAACTGGTACGCGACTCCGAATTTCATAAGGGTGGCGTTAACATTCACTACCTTGAAGAAAAACTAAGTTCCTGACTTTCTCCATCCTGTTCTTCGTGCAACGTGGAGCTTTCGGCTGATTCCTTTTCTCTTATTGCTAAAGTCATTCATGCCCTGGCAACAACTTAAAATCCAGCTTCAATCGGATCAGATCGACGCCCTGGAGCCGCGCTTGCTGGCCAACGGCGCCATCTCGATTAGTTATCTCGATGCTGAAAATCAGGCCATATTTCAATTAGAGCCAGGTAGCACTTCTTTATGGGATAACAGCTATCTGCTTTGCCTATTCGACAAGACTGCGGATTTAGAAGCCCTGCTTAAATGGCTGAAACAGCATCCCTCCGTAATCAATAAGCGCATGTTGCAGGTGGAAGTATTGGAAGATCAGGATTGGGAGCGTAGCTGGATGCAGGACTTTAAGGCCATGCAGTTTGGCGACAAGCTCTGGATCTGTCCAAGCTGGCAATCGCCTCCCGATGGCAACGCTATCAATATCATGCTGGATCCTGGCCTGGCCTTCGGTAGCGGCAGTCACGCGACCACGTCTATGTGTTTACAATGGCTGGCACAGGCGCAGCTACAGGGGTCCGAAGTAATCGACTATGGCTGCGGTTCAGGTGTGCTGGCAATTGCGGCGGCATTGCTCGGCGCCGACAGGGTTTACGGGGTCGACAATGACCCACAGGCTATAACGGCCACCCTGGATAATAGTCATCGCAACAATATTGACGATGCCGTGCTGACTGCCTGTCTGCCCGAGGCCCTGCCCCAAATACAAGCAGATTTACTGCTCGCCAATATACTTGCGGAGCCGCTGCTGCAGCTAGCCGAGAAATTCTCGGCACTGCTGAAGCCTGGTGGCAAAATAGTCCTGTCAGGGCTTTTACATGAACAAGCCGATACAGTACTGAATACTTATGAACGCTGGTTCGTGATGGACACGCCGACAGTTGAGATGGAGTGGGTGAGGTTAAGCGGTACGCGATTCGGCTAAAGTTGTTTTTCTGACCACTTCACCTACAATCGTGCAGAGAAGCCGAGGCAGAAGACCGGCAACTCTGAACGCCCGGAATATGGGCCCCTCGATCGGAGACGCCCCGGCATCAAAAACCCTAATTTCAAATCAGGTTTGAATGGCATTTCACGTTACTCAATGTCCAGGCTGTGACTCAACCTTCAACACCAGTGCGCGCTTGCTGGAATCGGCGGCTGGCAGAGTCCGCTGCGGCGCCTGCCTCACGGTCTTCGAAGCCATGCAACACTTAATCGATGAGGACCATGACCTGTCCGATGACGTAGCGGAGGATTCTGTCTTCGTCGGCAATAACCCGCAAGATTACTTCGATCCAACAAATTTCCTGACCCGCAGCGCTCTCACCGATACGATGTCGGATGTAGTATCCGCCGACGTCGAAATCGAAGCCGAGGTAGCGCTTGCAGAATCCGACTCGGAAGATATCGATTCTACAGAAGCGGCCTTCTCCGAGGCAATCTTTCTCGAGGAAAGTGGGGAAACTGAATCCGATATTGCCCCCGAACTCGTCCCGGGCATCGACCTGGGCATCGACCTGGGTGCAGGTCCTGGTTTGGACTCAGGTATGGACACCGATACTGAACCGCAAGGCGAAAAGGAGCCCGAATCTGCACAGTTCTTTACTGTAGAGCTGCCGCATTCAGAACCATCTGATCGAAATCAGGAAGAGTCAGATTTTTATGAAGCTTTTACCGAAACGATGGAACCGCTGTCAGAAGCAGACGAGGGATTGATCTCGGAAACTGCTGCAGAAATTCCTGCGTCTATGGCTCAGGAAACTGATGATGATTTCGACAGCCCCGAGTCCGATTCGGCGGCGGGCCAGGCCGATGGCGATACGGATCCAGGCATGGCAGCAGCGCGGGCCGATACAGCCGAGGTGCTCAGCGCAGCCAATGCAGCCAATAGAGAAGAAGAGGCTGACAGCACCGAAGCCATCCGCGCCCGCGCACTGGAGGCCGAACTTAGAGATGAGGAAGCACTGGAGGCGATACCGGAAGAGAATCTGGCCGCGTTAAACCAGGTATCCACACCGTTAGAACTACTGGGAAGCGGCGAATCCCAGTGGTTACGCCAGGGTTTACTCGCCACTGCCATGGTGCTGCTTACGGCAATATTGACCGCACAATTTCTCTGGCAAGAGATGGCGGTCTATAGCCAGCTTACCCGGATTCGACCATTGTACGAGTTCGGATGTCAGTGGTTGAGATGCGACCTGCCCGTCTACTCGAGTCTCGATGAGATACGCAGCGACAATCTGATGGTGCGTAGCCACCCTGACCGCGCCGATGCTTTCGTGGTCAATGTCGAATTCAGAAACACCGCAGACTTTCCTCAGGCCTTCCCGATTTTGATCTTGAGCTTTAATACGGCTGCCAATGGCATCGTTGCCTTAAGAGAATTTTCCCCGGTCGAATATCTGGACCCGGGTTTACTGCCTGTGTCACTGATGCCGGTCGCGACTCCCGTACAAATCAGACTGGATCTGATGGATCCCGGCCCAGATGCCGTGAATTACACTCTTGCCTTTCGACGCCCTTCGGTTTTCAACTAGGCCGCCTCGAAAAGGGCTCTTAAAGGAACTTTATTCAAAAATGCGCGCTAAGTCCTTTCACTGAAAAAGGCTCCCGGCTATTATAGGTGCCCCCTTCCACATGAAGCGCCCATATTGGCTCGATTTCAATGATAAGCATCGGCCCCTATCAACTTAAAAATTCGTTATTCTTGGCACCGATGGTTGGAGTCAGTGACACACCATTTCGCGAAATCTGCAGCCAACTGGGTGCCGGCTTAACGATCGGTGAAATGCTCACCAGTAACAGTGAGCTTTGGCATAACGAGAGGAATCGACTGAAACAAATCAAGCCAAGGATAGCCGGACCCCAGGTGGTTCAGATCGCCGGCTCGGATCCGAAGCTGATGGCGGCGGCCGCCAGGGCAAATGCAAGCCGCGGTGCCGATGCTATAGACATTAATATGGGCTGCCCGGCGAAAAAAGTATTAAAGAAGGCGGCAGGTTCTGCCCTGTTGAAGGACACTAGGCTCGTATCCAGGATCCTCCGCCAGGTAGTTAGCAGTGTCGATATTCCGGTCACTCTTAAGATCAGAACGGGTTGGTGCCCCACGAGCCGCAACGGTACCGAAGTCGCCCGCATCGCGGAAGACTGCGGCATTGCCCTGCTCAGCGTTCATGGTCGCACGCGAGAGTGTCGGTTCAGGGGAACTGCGGAGTACGAGACTATTGCCGCGATCAAGCAGGCCGTAAGAATCCCTGTGATTGCCAATGGTGATATCGATTCCCCGGAAAAGGCGGCCCAAGTGCTAACACAGACCCAGGTCGATGGCTTGATGATTGGTCGAGCAGCCCAGGGAAAACCCTGGATATTCCGGGAGATTCAGCATTTTCTGGATACCGGGGTGACACTTGCACCACCTTCACCACATAGCAAACTACAGATCATCCGCACGCACTTGCGTAAACTGCATGACTTCTACGGTGAAGTTAAAGGTGTATGGTACGCCCGCAAGCATGTCGCCAAGTACGTGAAGGGAGAGCCTGGTTGTCGTGAATTTTTGATACAATTTAATGCTGCGGCAACGCCAGCTGCGCAACTGGACCAGTGTCGGGAGTACTTCGATTGGCTGGCCGGGAATACTGGAGTGCTTGCCGCATGAGTGAACTGGACGAAGTGACAATGGACTCAAGCTACAATATCGATGATCAAATCAGACCGCCGATAAGCGACCAACGCTCCCTACGTTTCCATGTGGAAATAGCCCTGACACGTTATTTCCAGCATATCGAAGATGAGCCTGTCAGGAATTTGCATCAAATGGTGATGGCCGAGGTCGAAGCGCCACTACTGCGGGCGGTGATGCAACGCGCGGGTAATAATCAGAGCAAGGCGTCTATCATGCTGGGATTGAACCGTGGTACCCTACGCACCAAATTGAAACAGTACGGATTACTGAAACAAGATTGATTTTACAACGGTCAGTCAACCGAACTCGCCTGCTCAGGGCGGCTCGAAGATTTGGTCTTGCGTCCACCCTATAAGATTAATTAAGCAAAGAAAATTCTATGACTTCAGAAAACTCTGGCGCCATCCGTCGAGCATTGATTAGTGTTTCCGACAAGACTGGCATCGTCGACTTCGCCCGGGCCCTGCATCAACTCAAGATCGAAATACTCTCAACTGGCGGCACCTATAAACTACTGACATCGGATAATATTCCCGCCGTGGAAATTTCCGAGTACACCGGATATCCCGAGATGATGGATGGCCGAGTCAAGACCCTGCACCCAAAAATCCACGGTGGCATTCTGGCGCGCCGGGATCAGGATCAGGCGATCATGGTCAAGCACGACATACCACCGATTGACCTGGTAGTCGTCAATCTCTATCCATTCGAGGCAACAGTGGCAAAACCTGACTGTGACCTGCCCAGCGCTATTGAAAATATCGATATTGGCGGCCCAACCATGCTGCGTGCCGCGGCCAAGAACAATCGCTTCGTTGCCGTGGTCGTCAATCCCGGTGATTATGATCAAATCATTGAATTACTCGAGAAAGGAGAAGGCGCGCTGGATCAGGCAACCCGCTTCGACCTGGCCGTTAAGGCTTTCGAACACACGGCGGCCTATGATGGCGCCATCGCCAACTACCTGGGCACCAGGCTGAAGTCTGGGACAGAGTCAAATTCCAGTTTTCCGCGCACATTCAATACCCAATTTATCAAGAGTCAGGAGATGCGTTATGGGGAAAATCCCCATCAACAGGCAGCTTTCTACAAAGAGAAGAATCCACTGGGGGCTAGCATCAGCACGGCCAGACAGCTGCAGGGGAAGGCACTGTCTTACAACAACATCGCCGATACGGATGCCGCACTGGATTGCGTCAAATCATTTACAGACCCAGCCTGTGTCATCGTAAAACATGCCAATCCCTGTGGCGTCGCCATTGCCCAATCCCCTCTGAGCGCCTATGAACTGGCATTTCAGACCGATCCCACCTCTGCATTTGGCGGCATCATCGCCTTCAACCGGGAACTGGACGCAGAAACAGCGCAGCGGATCGTGGATCAACAATTCACTGAAGTAATCATCGCGCCAACTGTATCGGAGCAGGCGCTGCAGATCACCGCGGCGAAGAAAAATGTCCGGGTTCTGAGTTGCGGCCAGTTCGGTGTCGAGCGTCCAGCTGATTTGGATTACAAGCGGGTCAATGGCGGCTTGTTGGTACAGGACCGAGATATTCATGTAATCAGCCGTGATGATCTCAAGGTCGTAACTGCGCGCCAACCGTCCGCAGATGAAATTCGAGATTTGCTGTTTGCCTGGAGTGTGGCCCAATACGTCAAGTCCAATGCCATCGTCTATTGCAGGAATCACCAGACCATCGGCATCGGAGCCGGTCAAATGAGCCGCATTGTCAGCGCCCGAATTGCAGGTATCAAGGCAGCGGATGCGGATCTGGAAGTGAACGGCTCGGTGATGGCTTCAGATGCCTTCTTCCCATTTCGCGACGGCATCGATGCGGCGGCGGCGGCTGGAATTACCGCAGTCATCCAACCCGGCGGCTCCATGCGCGACGATGAGGTTATTGCGGCCGCCGACGAGGCTGACATCGCCATGGTGTTTTCCGCGGTCAGACATTTTCGCCACTAGCAGGCTGTTAGGAAACGCTTTCATGAAGATACTTGTCACCGGCAGCGGCGGTCGCGAACATGCACTGGCCTGGAAAGCGGCACAGTCAACAGACGTCGAGAAAGTTTTTGTGGCACCGGGCAATGCAGGCACTGCGCTTGAGGACAAACTGGAAAATGTCGCTATCGATGTGATGGACTTTGCCGCCCTGGCAGAATTCGCTCAAAGGGAGTCCATTACGCTCACCATAATCGGACCCGAGGCGCCGCTGGTAGGCGGCATAGTGGACTACTTCAAGCAGCGCAAGCTTCCCTGCTTTGGGCCCTCTCAAGCCGCCTCACAATTAGAGGGTTCGAAGGCCTTTAGCAAAGATTTTCTCAGTCGCCATGGCATCCCTACTTCAGCCTATCAGACTTTTACCGAGGTCACTGCGGCCAGGGCGTATATCGAGGCTCAGGGTGCGCCCATCGTCATCAAGGCAGACGGCCTGGCCGCAGGTAAGGGTGTGATCGTGGCACCAACCGTGGCAGAAGCTATTGCCGCAGCCGAAGACATGTTGTCTGGTAATCGCTTCGGTGAAGCCGGACACCGCATCGTCATCGAGGACTTCCTCGGTGGTGAGGAAGCCAGCTTTATTGCCATGGTAGATGGCAAACACGTGCTGCCCATGGCCACTTCCCAGGATCACAAGGCCAGAGATGCCGGGGACAAGGGTCCGAACACCGGCGGCATGGGTGCCTACTCACCAGCGCCGGTGGTAAACGAAGCGGTATACCAAAGAATTATGGATGAAGTCATCCTACCCACTGTCGAGGGAATGGCGGCAGACGGTAACGACTATGTAGGTTTTCTCTATGCTGGACTGATGATTTCTGCCAGCGGTGCAGTGAGTGTGATTGAGTTTAATTGTCGATTTGGGGACCCTGAGGCACAACCGGTGATGATGCGCTTGCAATCAGACCTCGTGAAACACTGTCTGGCCGCACTCGATCAATCCCTGGATCAGCAAACCGCGAGTTGGGATTCCCGCTACGCCGTCGGTGTAGTCCTGGCGGCGGGCGGTTATCCCCTATCCTACGACAAAGATCAGCCCATTAACGGTCTCGATGAGCCCACGGGCGAGCACCAGAAAATATTCCATGCCGGTACTAAATTGTCGAATGCTGATTCGGAGGAAACGCGGGTGCTTACCAGCGGCGGCCGCGTCCTCTGTGCCACGGCACTGGGGAACACGGTGTCAGAAGCCCAGGCCGCCGCCTACGAACTGGTACATCAAATCAGTTGGAACAAGCTGTATTTTCGCCCAGATATTGCGTATCGTGCGGTTGCGCGCGAGAATGAATGAATGCGAAGTCCCAATCACAGCTTTCTCGATCAATGCCTGATTCAGTTTGACCTGGCGCTGCGTACCTGCGTTCCTGGCTCCAGCCAGGCCCGACGCGCCTCCCCCGCAGAAGAATTAAATGACGGCGAACTGAGTCCCAGCGAGCGCCGCCACACCGCAGGTCTAATGCGAATTAATCACACCGGTGAAGTCTGTGCCCAGGCGCTTTACCAGGGACAGGCTGCGACGGCGAAGCTGGGTGATGTGCGTGAGTCCATGCAACAAGCCGCCGCGGAAGAAGTCGACCATCTGGCCTGGTGCGAAGACAGACTGCGGCAGTTGGACAGCCGACCCAGCCTGCTAAATCCATTGTGGTATGCACTGTCATACGGCATCGGTGCCGCGGCGGGAATCGCCGGCGACAAATGGAGCCTGGGGTTTGTCGCTGCAACCGAAGATCAGGTCTGCGCACACCTGGAAGATCACCTTGAAAAACTCCCGACTGAAGATGCGAAGAGCAAAGCCATCCTCAAACAGATGATCGTAGATGAAAAACAGCACGGCGACTTAGCCCGCAACGCAGGCGGCGCCGAACTCCCCGCTCCGGTCAAACAAGCCATGACCGCCGTTTCCCAAATCATGAAGACAACCGCCTATCGGATTTAAGCATTTGTTGCCTTAACCGGATCAGAGCGTGAGATATCCTCACAGGATTTTGAGAGCTATTTCGGTAGTTGATGCGTGTAACAGGGATTGGCAAGGGGTACTATTTTGCCGTTCCA
>CAJXIY010000070.1 GCA_913054495.1 uncultured Gammaproteobacteria bacterium
TGCGCCCCTGCCTGAGTCTATATATATTGACGCAAGATACTAGGAAAAACCCTATTTTTCAAGCAGTTAGACTAAAATGTTGGACATGATAGTACAGACTTTATTCCCGGGGGGATAAAAACGATGCAACGCTCAATGAACACCTTAAGCAAGTAAAAAGGCTTTACCCTGATCTAGATCGCCATCGTCCTGGTGATTATTGGTCTTTTGATTGGCGGCGTCCTGCAAGGGCAGCAGTTGATCCAGAATTCCCGTGTTAAACAGGCAGTAAAAGACTTGAACGGAACCGCAGCAGCAACCTTCGCCTACCAGGATCGATATGGACGGGTGCCAGGTGATGATGGCCCGACTGCCACGGTTCAGGCCCGCGGAGCGAGCTGGAACAGCGCGAATATTGGTGGCGACGCCGATGGTACGCTGGAAATAACCCTGGCCCAGACCTTTACCGGTGCCGGCGAAGGTGGTCCTTTCTGGCGCCAATTAAAGGCGTCAGGATTTATCTCCGATGATCCCACCGATACCGGGGTCGCGGCTCTGCCAAGCAATTCCTGGGGTGGCTTGCTAGGAGTCACTGTGGATGTTATGGGTGGTGGTCTATCGGACAATAAAGTCTGTCTTAGCCAGGTGCCAGGTGCCGCTGCGATCGCGATCGATGGCGGGTTGGACGATGGCTCCGGAGCGACTGGCAGCGTGCGTGCAACACCGGGGACAAGTGGTGTCAACACCGCGCCAACCAACACCGTTATGGGTGGCGGTGGGGTGTATTCAGAAGATAACGTCTACACGCTTTGCTATCGTATGTAAAACTGGCCCACAAGCCAACTCATCACATAGACCCGGTCACCGCTACGGTGGTCGGGTTTTTGTTTGCCCTCGCGCTATGCTTACACGCTTAAGGTTGCCCGGCTTCTTCTTTGTCGAGGAAGAAGCTGAAGAAAAGCAAGGGCCATATCCCCACATGTACCATCACGTCGGCCGTATTAAACACATAGTTCCAGTACGGGATGTGCTGAATGTCGATAAAGTCGATGACGCTGCCTTGAATCAATCTATCGATAATATTGCTGGTACCTCCCCCCACAATGAAACCAAAGCAGATAAATTCATAGCGCTTCACCGAATCGCTGAACCACAGGTAAGCCGTGACGGCAGCCAATAGTCCTATGTTGACCAAGCCGAATAACCAGCCCTTGCCCTGAAACATGCCGAACACGCCGCCGAAATTGCGGACGTGAGTCAGGTGAATGAGACTATTGATCTCGATCGTCGAATTGATTGCGATATTGGCGTCAACCCAGTAGCCGATGACTTGTGATAAGACGGTAACCAGCAGGGCGATCAGAGCGAATAAACTGATATTTTTAACTTTGTCGCGCAATGGGGATGCTCTGCTGCTGGATAGGAAGAATTGTGTATGCCAAGCATATCATATTCGATAGTGCAGGCAGGGACCCGTCGATGACCGGTCCGTGAGCTGAAAGCCGACTCTCTGTGCGGGAAACTAATGGATCGAGAAGTTAAAGCAGACCAAAAAATGCCCTCAGTCGGATTGCATTGGCACCCACATCGCCGGTGCCGACACGAGACACGGACCTGGCATTAACCAGGGTCTGATTGCCTGCAGCTGCGATGATGATCACGATGTCATCCTTAAAGCGAAACCACAGCGTAGTGTCTGTGGCTTCGATTCTGCCAGCCGATCTTGTAGCCGAGACCAGTTCCCACCCGAGCCGATCAACCGCCGCCAGCGCACGGTCAAATATCTCGTCGACCGAGGCATCATAGTGTTGGGGAACGAGGTCAGGATAAGCCTCGGCGGTCAGTTGTGCCAGGCGTTCCGGGGTCATGTTATTGGAGCCACCGTAGATTACCGTATTCGCTGCATCGGCCCTGAGTGGCAGCACTTCGACGAATTCTGGTGGTGCGTTCAGATCGGTAGAAATATCATGAATGGGGGGGTAGTTGATGCCTTCGGCGGGACGAAAGCTTTCCGGTATTGAGTAGGCTACAAATGCAGTCAGGGTGCCTATAGCAGCTAGGCCGCCTAATCTGACGGCATTACCCGTATCGAATAGCCTGGCAGCGACGACGATGGCAATCGTCCCAAACAGCCCGATCCAGGCAATGATATCGCCGTAATTATTCGAGATTCGGAGCAGGTCGAATCCTCTGCGGAAATCCCATAGACCTAGCCAGATACCTGCGGCTGCGGCCAGGGTTACCATTCCTATACCCATTCCCGCCAGCAAGACCCCGATGGACGCGATGTTTAGAGTAAGTTTTACCTTGTTCGCTGCGTGGCTGCCGATTTCATCATTCATTTTTATTATTCCTCTCTGCTTGCTTGATCGGCATATTGAATTATATGCCCGCTGCCATCCGCATTTAGTTCGACGATGCTATGTGCACAATTGTGCATACTGGGTGGCGCCCACAGCTCACTCATAGGCCGTCGCTGGAAGTGGCACAGGAGCGACTTAATCAACGCGCCATGACTGACGATGGCGACCTTGCGGGAGACAAACTGTTTCAGTATTTCGCTTACCGCGCCGACCGCCCGTTCCTGTAGCTGATAGAAGGTCTCGGCACCCTTGACATCGAATAGATGTGGCTGCTCCCAGAAATGCTTAAAAGAATCAGGATCACGGACCGCAATGTCATCATACAAGTGCCCTTCCCAAGGGCCAAGATCTATTTCCCGCAGGGAATCCAGAAATTCTATTTGAGCTTTAAAATCGGCAAAGGCGTGATCCGCAGTCTGTCGTGTGCGCACACTACTGCTGCAATACACCTGGTCAAATTTCAGATGCCGAATTCGCTTACTTAGTTCTTTTGCCTGTTCAATGCCTAGTGTGGTCAATTGCGATTCGCTCTGGCCCTGAACTCGACGTTCTTCATTCCAGTTGGTCTGGCCGTGCCTGAAAAGATGCAGTTGCATTGTCGAATGTCCCTCTCTAATTTCCGATGTGCATGTGACTTATCGCATAGCCATGGGTCCGCAGCGTGGCCGCAACAAGATTTGACCCCTTATTTCTTATCTATGACCTTACAGGGCAGTCTCTACAAATGTTTCCAATACCCATGCCAGCGGGGGAAGAACGAGGTAAAAGGCGATCTTGCGTATATGGGCATGCAGCGGCCATTCCCACACAGAGTGGATTCGGTCCTGGTAGTACAGTAAATCAGGCATTTTAAATTCATCCTGATGGGCGGATATTCTAGAATCATTCAAGGCCCGCCTGTTTCCAGTGAGCGCTTGCGTAATCAACTGGGATTCCTCAATTTTTGCTTGCTTTAGGCGGCTGCGAATTCTGGTAAGTGGAATACTTACCAGCAGGAATAACACGAATACCAAGGCAATCATTGGTAGGCCGGTGGGGATTACCGTATTTGCCAGACCTTCTGATGAAGCCAATGTAAAAGGGATTATAACGGTAATTCCCACAAGGCCAAAAAAAACCCGCAAAGGTTGAGACGCAAAAACCGCCAGGGGTTCGGGGTTAAGTAAGTCTATAGGTATCGTGTTTGCCACTTTGTAGAAGACCTGAATCTGGCGATAAATAAAGGTCATTGTACGTATGATACAAATTCCTACGAGGATAAAGACCGCTGAAACGACGGTAGAATATACCCCCGGGAGGAATCCGACGCTGAAGTCGAGAATGGGGCCGATAAATGCCGCCATCAGCGAAGTTTCTTCCGAAAAGGCACGTCCGGAAAATGAGATGGTATAGCCCAGCCCTATACCGACCAGCAACTCCACTCTACGGGAAAATGGCGAAGGTCGGCCACGAGCGGTATTAATTTCGAGAAAATTGGCCCCCATAGTTGGCAATATCTTGAAGATCTTTCACCGCTCCCCGGGTTAGTGCTAGCCATATGGTCAGAAAGACTGCACCCATGGAGGCTACCACCCACTTCAATTCGGTGGGAAATTGATTTCGCGCCAACATGGTTTCCATGAGAATAAAGATTCCCATTACCATCGAAAAAAATATCACCCCGATCCAAAGACTATTTAGTCCGCTGACATAGAGCCATTTGAAACCATGAGAAGGTAGAAACGCCTGGGTATCAATGCTGATCCTGGATTGATTCTCAATCGCCACAGCAAACCTCCTGTATCGTCTCGATGAAGTTATCAGCGCCGTGCACGCCTGCTAAACCAGGCAAATCAAACCTTTCATGATGTGGCAGCCACGTCTTGTTTCGCCATCTTCAACTATTCTTTAAGAATTGCCTAATTTTATCGATAGTTTACCGAAAAGTTAACGAGACTGAATTTTTATGCCTATTGTCCATGAACAAATTCACCTGGGAATAACCGTACATGGGCTGACCCACTCTTACCGCTACCCCCAATGGGAAAAACTGAAGTATGAGAAATAAACTTGAATTTTTGAGGAGGAAGTCCATGATTCACTATTTGACCTCACTATCGAGTGATACTAAAAGCAAGGAATAGGCTCAGAATAAGAAGACATTAATTCAATTCAGAGGAAAACCTAATGGGAATTAAATTATTGGCACTGGCGCTGTGCTTAGGGTGCACTGCAACGAATGCAGCGGAATACAAAGCAGAAGTCTTCATTTCTGGGTACGGTTTTCACGGTATCCACGGTATTGCATTTGACTCACAGGATAGGGTCTACGTTGGCAGCGTCGTTGGTCAGGCGATCTATCGTGTCGATCCGGATACAGGTGAGAGTGTGGTGTGGCAAGCGCCACCGTTAGGCATGGCTGACGACATCGAAGTTGGTCCCGATGGCACCTTGTACTGGACATCTTATTTGCTGGGAAAGATACATGCTCGTAAAGGAGACGGTCCAATTCGGGAATTGGCGACAGGATTGCCCGGCATCAACTCATTGGCCATGAATGCAGAAGGCCGATTGTTTGCGACTCAAGTGTTCCTCGGTGATGCACTGTATGAAATAGATCCAACCGGTCAAAAACCGCCACGTAAAATAATGCAAGACATGGGCGGTCTCAATGGCTTTGATTTTGGCGCGGATGGCCTGTTATACGGCCCACTCTGGTTCAAGGGACAAGTTGCAAAAGTGAATGTGGATACTGCCGTACTGACGGTAGTTGCTGACGGCTTTATGATTCCTGCGGCGGTGAATTTTAATGCCAAACAAGACCTGTTCGTACTCGATACCGGGCGCGGCGAAATCATCAAGGTGGATACGGATTCTGGTGCCAGGACCGTCATATCTGAGTTCAAAACCGCGATGGACAACCTGGCGTTCAATTCCATGGACGATTTGTATGTCACCGTCATGGCCGAGAGTGCAATTTACCACATTGATACCGAGACCGGTAAATACCGCACGGTGAAGGAAGCGCCGCTATCGTTTCCCGCAGATATTGATGTGGTAGGCAATACCTTGTACATATCTGATACCTTTGCCATGAAGAGTGTTGATCTGAAAACTAAAGCAGTACGAAGCCTCTCAAGAGTTGGAGAACATGAACTGGAGTACTCCAACGGGATTACGGTCAATACGGAACGTATTCACCAAGCCAGTTATTTCAATAATGCGGTACAAACTCTGGATGCAAATTCTGGCGAGATTCTCCACACCTACCATGATCTGGACACTCCATTCGATGTGCTGGAATTGGATGACGGGTCCTTGATTGTTCTGCAGATGGCACCCGGTAACATTCTGCGCCTAAGCAAGGATGGAGCACATGAGCTGCTGGTCTCGGACCTGCAATTGCCTGTGTCCATGGCGAGGGCGGATGCTAATACGATTTACGTTACGCAAACCGGGAACGGCACCATCGTTAGCGTCAATCTTGAAACCGGGGCGCGGACCATTGTAGCGGCGGAGCTCAATGGCCCAGAAGGCATTGATGTTGGATCTGACGGCACGATTTATGTAGCGGAAGTGGGCTCGCGGCAGGCGTTGGCTATCGATCCGAATACTGGTAGCAAAACCGTATTGGCGACCGACCTTCCCATCGGTTTCAAAATGCCGTCAACAATGCCACCCATGGGTGGAACTACAGGAATTGCTGTAGCAGAAAACGGTGATGTGTACATTGTGTCAGACATTGAGGACGGGATAGTTAAAATCACTCTGCAGTAATGAACGCAAACAGACTAAGGTAAAAAAAGACAGGCACAAGCATATGACACATCCTATGGAGCAGATTCCGGTTCGGCAATTGAGATTCAACTTCGATGCCGTCGAGCACCACAATCCCGTCTGGAGCGAGAGCAAACCCGAGTTTTCTATTTTTCTCAATGCCCTGGGAGTCGATGTCCCACATTTTGAAAGATTCCTGGTAAAGGTCATGCGCGCCTACCGCGATGAACTGGACGACGCGAAGCTTAAGAAAGATGTTCAAGCGATTATTGGACAGGAAGCACATCACGCCTTGAACTTCATTAACTGGACCAGGGAGATGAGCAAACATTATCCAAAGCTCACCGCATTGGACCAGCACGCCAGGGACTATTTCGAACTCGCCTTTCAGAAAAAGAGTAAAAAATTCAAGATTGGATTCACAGCGGGCTATGAAACATTTACTTTTCTAGGCGGCATGATAGTACTGAATCGCTACGAGGAGCTTATGGGTCGTGCCGATCCGACTATCCGCGCGTTGTGGGTATGGCACCAGGTGGAAGAAATCGAACACGGTGCGGTGGCCTTCGACTTCTACAAGGCATTCTATCCACAAGATGAATGGTATCGACGCTGGATGGTAGTACTTGCCTATGGGCATATTAGTTGGGAGACCTTCAAGGCTTATGCGCACATGGTGAAGGTCGAACGGTACTATCGAAGCCCCAAAAAGGCCTTCAAGGCCTGGCAGTTTTTTGTTTCTTTTGCGATCGATCTGGCTCGTTCGGCGTTGCCGGTACTCAGCAGGAAATATCATCCTGCCGAGCACCCCCTCTGTAATGAATTGCAAAATCCATTGGCGGCCGCGTGGCGTGATTATTATACCAGCGGCAACGACGTACACAGCTTGAGTAACGAAGACATTCGGCGAATAATGAACGCGCAAACGATTTGATTAGCAGCATCTAAAAAAATAGAGGAACCAACATGACATCAATCGACGAGCCAACCCGGCGACTAAGCTACCTGGTCATTGCCAATGGCATGGTGGTACTGATTATTGGTTTGCTTGCAGGAATCATGCTGATTTTCTCACTATTGGACGCGGTTACCCTATGGCCTTTACCTGTCTGGGAAGTAACGGTTCCGGGCTCAACCCGCGGCTGGCAGGCAGCTCACGTTGGTGGAATACTCAATGGAGTAATGATTGCTGGCGCTGCATTGCTCATGTCACACCTTGAACTAACCGGCAGGCGGGCTTTCTGGGTGGGTTGGGGAATGATCATTACAGGATGGGCGAATACTCTTTTTTATTGGTCGGGTAACTTTGCTCCCAATAGAGGATTGTCGGTCGCGGAGACTCCTTTTGGAGCCGGGGATTTTGCCGGGACATTGGCGTTCCTGGGCGGCGGTTCGGGCATGGTTTTTACTTTTATTGCGGTGTCCATTCTGGCGCTGGCTGCGCTCGAGAAATTTCGAGCTGCGTAGAGCCTCGAATAGGTACTGACAAGTTAACAAAAATTCGCCTTTTGCGGGCGAAATAGGCCTATTCCTCAACGATAAATCAATGACTTACAGCCACTTCCCCAGTCGATTTCCACTCAAATCAAGTTGACTTGTCAGGACCCTTTCGCCTGTTGTATGCCTAGTTCGGTCGATTGCGATTCGCTCTGGCCCTGGCCCTGGCGTTCTTCATTCCAGTTGGTTTGGCCGTGCCTGAAAAGATGCAGTTGCATTGTCGAATATCCCTCTCTATTTCCGATCTCTAGCGTTGGCTGCGGGTACGACCGACGGCGTCGAGCCAACCTCGATACTGGGTTTCACGCCATTGCTCACCCATTTGTGACTGAAAGCTCCGATCTAATTGCCATTTGCCTGCGATTTCTTCCAGCGAGCTAAACAGCCCCGCTTGCAATCCCGCAACATAGGCGGCGCCGAGCGCCGTGGTTTCTGCCACCACCGGTCGATGCACTTCACAGTTCAGCAGATCTGCAAGCTTTTGCAGCATGTAGTTATTATTTGCCATGCCGCCGTCGACCCGGAAACTGCTCAGTGTCACGCCATCCGCCGCTATTGCCATCATCAGGTCCTTGGTCTGATAGCAGACCGACAACAACGCGGCAGTCACGATTTCCTTGATACCAGTGTCGCGGGTCAGGCCATAAATTGCACCCCGGGCGTCGGCATCCCAATACGGAGCACCGAGTCCGGTAAATGCGGGCACCAGGTACACACTCAAATCATCACCGGTGCTTGCGGCCAGCGTTTCGGACTCGGCGGCGTCGCCGATCAATTTCAGCCCGTCCCGTATCCACTGCATGGTGGCGCCGGCCATGAAGATACTGCCCTCGATGGCATAACTGGTCTTGCCTTCAAGTCGATAAGCGACGGTACTCAGCAGACGACTTCCGGATTTAATCACTTCGTCACCGGTATTCACTAACAAGAAGCAACCCGTGCCATAGGTGCTTTTTGCCTGTCCCCTGGAAAAGCAGCCCTGGGCAAACGCGGCGGCCTGCTGGTCACCGATCATTCCGGTTATGGGAATGGCCGCACCAAAGAGGTCGGCATCGCAGTCTCCAAATTCATCTGCACAATCTTTAACTTCCGGCAGTAGGGATTCAGGAATTTCAAATTGTCGCAGTAGTTCTTGGTCCCATTGCTGAGTGTGAATGTTGTAAAGCAGTGTTCGAGAGGCATTGGTGGCATCGGTAAAATGACTACGGCCGCCGGTTAAATGCCACAATAGGAAACTGTCGATGGTGCCGAAGGCTAACTCCCCGGCCTCGGCTCTGACACGGGCGTCCTTTACATGTTCCAGTATCCAGCGAATCTTTGTCGCCGAGAAGTAGGGGTCGATGAGTAATCCGGTCTTTTCCTGAATACCTTGTGCCAGTCCCTGGTCTTCGAGAGCCTTGCAATAAGCGCTGGTACGCCGATCCTGCCAGACGATGGCGTTGTATATGGGTTCACCGCTTGCTCGGTCCCACAGCACTGTGGTTTCACGTTGATTGGTGATGCCGATGCAGCGAATTTCGTCGGCATTCAGTGCAGCTTTTTGCAGGGCGGCACGGCAACTCGACAGGGTAGTGGCCCAAATCTGGGTGGCGTCATGTTCGACCCAGCCATCGGCAGGGAAGTGCTGTTTGAATTCCTGTTGCCCGAGACCCAGTGGCCGGCCATTGGTGTCGAAGACCATGGCTCGACTACTGGAGGTGCCCTGATCTATTGCCAGAATATAGCTACTCATCTAACTCAATGCTCTGGAATAACGCTGGTTTCTGTTGCTTGTTGGCCGGGCTTGCATGGGGCATCGGTTCTTATAAACAGTAATCAGGATAAGGCAGCCATGTTACACTAACTCTCTCTTTTTTTGGCACGCCTTAGCCCTCGAAACTTAATACGTGACTCAATCAGAATCTGTTCACGACCTGCTGGTAATCGGTGGAGGAATTAACGGCGCAGGAATCGCCGCCGACGCAGCGGGACGCGGGCTGGATGTGGTGCTTTGCGAAAAGGGCGATCTGGCCTCCGCTACTTCTTCCAGCAGCAGCAAACTCATACACGGGGGCCTGCGCTACCTGGAATTCTACGAATTTTCCATGGTGCGTAAGGCGCTGCGCGAGCGCGAAGTGCTGACTCGGGCGGCTCAACATCTTATCAGGCCCCTGGCATTTCATATTCCCCGCTTACCCCATTCCCGCAAGTTCTGGATGCTGCGCGCAGGCTTGTTCCTCTACGACAATCTGGCCAGACGCCAACTTTATAAAGGATCTCGGAGCGTGAGATATTTCGAAGATGGCCCGCTTAACAGTGCCATCAGGCACGGTTTCGAATATTGGGATAGTCAGGTAGACGATTCCCGGCTGGTCATTCTGAATGCCCTGCAGGCCTCGGCGCAGGGGGCTACTATCTTACCCCGAACCGAATGTGTAGGAATTTCCTCAACACGACAAGGCTGGCAGGTAAGGCTGCTCGATCGCCTCCGGGATGTCGAGTCGGTGCAGAGCTTTAAAGCCATCGTAAATGCAACCGGGCCCTGGGTCGCTTCAGTGCTTGAGAATCTGGTAGAGAATTCGAGTCCTCAACAGCTGCGGCTGGTGAAGGGCAGCCACATCGTAGTGCCCCGTCTGCACGATGGCGACCAGGCATTCTTGTTACAGCATGTGGACGGGCGCGTAGTCTTTGTGATTCCCTATCTGCAGCAGTACTCGCTGATAGGGACCACCGAAGAAGAGTTTGCCGGGGATCTCGGCGATGTGCAGATATCCACTGCAGAAATCACTTACCTGATGTCCACCGTCAATCTGTATTTCAAGAATTCGATTGTGCGATCCGACATCGTGTACACCTATGCCGGTGTCAGACCCCTGGTCGACGAGGAAGGCGAGGACGCTACCAGCGTGTCCCGTGAGTATCTTCTGGATCTCGACACGTCGGCGCATCCGATCATGTCGGTCTATGGGGGGAAAATAACGACTTACAGAATATTGGCCGAGGAGGTGATTGATCAGCTCGCAAGTTTTTTCCCGGGAATTAAATCGCCATGGACCAGGACGGCGAAACTGCCGGGTGGCGATTTCGAACTGCTCGAGACGCTGTTTCACGACATCGCATCACGTTACGCCTGGCTGGGGTCGGATCTTATTGCCCGTTGGCAACATAGCTATGGCATGCTCAGTTTCGACATCCTGGGAGAAGCAACCGGACTATCAGATCTGGGAGTCCGCTTCGGCGCTAATCTGTATCAGAAAGAAGTAGATTATCTTTGCACCAAAGAGTGGGCCCGCACCGCGGATGATATTCTCTGGCGCCGATCCAATTTGGGATTTAGTTTCAGTGGGGAGGAACGCAGTGCCCTCGACAAATATATTAAGCAATCCTTTGCCGCTTTGAGTTAAGGAAAACTGAATGCTCGAACTGCTCAACATTTCACGCAAAGTCGGTGACGAAGTATATGTGGATAAGGTCAGCCTGAGTCTGCAACGGGGTGAGTTAAACATCCTACTCGGCCCCACCCTGGCCGGGAAAACCTCCCTCATGCGCATAATGGCTGGTCTCGACAAACCGGATTCCGGTTCATTGCGTTTCGACGGCCGCGATGTGCTTGGCCTGCCGGTGCAGAAGCGCAACGTCGCCATGGTGTATCAGCAATTCATCAACTACCCCACACTGACAGTCTTTGACAACATCGCATCGCCACTGACTGTCAACCGTATATCGAGGTCAGAGATCGCTTCTAGGGTCGGCAGAGTTTCGGATTTATTAAAACTGGGTGATTTCCTGCATCGCCGGCCTGACACCTTGTCTGGCGGTCAACAGCAACGAGTTGCGCTGGCGCGGGCGCTAATCAAGGGTGCGGACCTGGTAATTCTGGATGAACCGCTGGCGAATCTGGACTATAAATTGCGGGAAGAACTGCGAGCCGAGCTACCTGGTTTGTTTGCTGAAATGGGTGCAGTACTTGTCTATGCCACTACCGAACCGACCGAGGCGCTGGTGTTAGGTGGCAATACTGCCTGTATGTTTGGGGGCGCGGTGGAACAATTTGGGCCAACCCTGGAGCTTTACCGGCAGCCGGTGGGACTTCAAACCGCGAGGATATTTTCCGATCCGCCACTGAATACGCTGCTCCTGCACTGCCGCCACGGTGAGTTGCGTATTCCCGGTTCAGGACAGTCAATCAAGCTAGCCGCCGAACTGCATGACGGCCGCGACTATACATTAGGGGTCAGGCCGCATCATTTAAGCCTGGTCAGACGTAGCCCCGAGGATATCGAGATGCGCGGGGAAGTAACAGTAACCGAGATAGGCGGTTCTGAAAGTTTCGTGCATTTTGAATTTCAACACCGGGCCTGGGTGGCATTGATACATGGGATTAGGGAATTCGCCAGATCGGAAGTAGTCAGTTTTTTTGTGCAGCCGCAGAACAGCTTGCTCTTCGATCAGAGTGGCAGCCTGATTTCAAATTCCACAGCGATGATAATGACGCAGTAAACCCCATGGCCACAATCGAACTACAAGCTATTGCACATCAATATGAATCCGGGCAGGGCTCTGCGAGCAGCGATGCAGCTGAGCCCTTCGCGGTGAATACGTTGGATCAATGTTGGCCGGATGGTGGCGCCTACGCCCTTCTGGGTCCTTCCGGCTGTGGTAAGACCACACTGCTGAATATTATTTCCGGATTGTTACACCCCACCGCTGGCAGCGTGCTTTTTGATGGGGTAGATGTGACCGCCCGCAGCCCCGAGCAACGCAACATCGCCCAGGTTTTCCAGTTTCCGGTAGTGTATGAGACCTTGACCGTGGCGGACAATCTTGCGTTTCCGTTGAGGAACCGGGGGCTACCCAGGTTGGATATCGATTCTCGGGTGGCATCCGTGCTTACCATGTTGGGATTACAGGAGAAGGCGAACCTGAAAGCCCGCGACCTGAGCGTAGATGACAAGCAGAAGATCTCGCTGGGCCGCGGACTGGTGCGCACCGATGTAAAGGCTATTCTATTCGATGAGCCATTAACCGTTATCGATCCACATCTGAAGTGGCAATTGCGCACCGAGCTGAAGAAAATCCATCAACAATTTCAACACACGATGATTTATGTGACTCACGACCAGACCGAGGCGCTCACCTTTGCCGACAGGGTAATCGTCATGCACGAGGGCTCGATCATTCAGGTCGGCACGCCACAGGAGTTGTTCGAAAAGCCGCAGCACACTTTCGTTGGGCGCTTCATCGGATCACCAGGCATGAATGTCATACCCTGTGTCGTCGAGGGTGCGACGGCGATTGTGGGTGAGCACAGAATATCGCTGCACGCCAGCCTCGGCTCTGATTTTAGGAACTCCGGGCTGCAAAATACGGAGCTGGGTATTCGTCCCGAATACGTGCGACTGAGCCAGGAGCAGGGTTTGCCGGCCGCAATCACCGCTATCGAGGATGTTGGTAAGCATGTAGTAGTGCGTGTCATGTTGGCAGGACATGAGCTTAAGGCGATCCTGCGCGAGGGCGAGCTAATCCCCCAGCATCCCAAGGTCTCCTTCGAACCAGGGAAGATCAATCTGTACGAAAATGCCCACCTTATCGAGGCTGCCGAATGAAGACGGTAAATAACAAGGCCTGGCTCATGGTGCTGCCGGTGTTACTGTTGGTTGGGCTGAGTGCAATTATTCCGCTGATGACGGTTGTGAATTATTCGGTACAGGATACCTTCGGCAATAATGAGTTTTTCTGGGTGGGCACCGAATGGTTTCAGGAGATTCTGCATTCCGAGAGATTTCACAACGCCCTGCAACGCACGTTGTTGTTCTCGGCTTTGATTCTCGCCATAGAAATACCGTTAGGTATTGGGATAGCGCTGGCCATGCCAAAGCGTGGCATCGGCGTCTCAGTTTGTCTGGTATTGATGGCCTTGCCCCTGCTCATTCCCTGGAACGTGGTTGGCACCATATGGCAGGTGTTTGGGAGAATAGATATCGGGCTGCTGGGCCATGGTCTCGCGAGCCTGGGTCTGGACTATAACTACACGCAGAATACCTTCGATGCCTGGGCCACCATAATCATCATGGATGTTTGGCACTGGACCTCCCTGGTGGTTCTGCTGTGCTATTCTGGGCTGGTGGCGATCCCGGAAGTCTATTACCAGGCGGCCAGAATCGATGGGGCATCCCGATGGGCGGTATTTCGATACATCCAGCTGCCGAAGATAAAACGGGTGCTATTGATCGCGGTGCTGTTGCGATTCATGGATTCCTTCATGATCTACACAGAGCCTTTCGTCGTCACCGGTGGCGGGCCGGGCAATGCCACCACCTTCCTCTCTATCGACCTGGTACAAACGGCAGTAGGCCAGTTTGATCTGGGGCCGGCGGCGGCCATGTCGCTGATCTACTTCCTCATTATACTGTTGCTGTGCTGGGTCTTCTACACGGTGATGACTGTGTCCGACCAGAGAGCGAGCGCCACGAAAGGGCGGAACCACTGATGCGGGATAGATCGGATCACCTGAAATTGGCGGTGTTGATACTCTATATCGTGTTTCTGATGCTGCCGATTTACTGGCTATTGAACATGAGCTTCAAAACCAATCAGGAAATCCTGTCTACCTTTAGTCTGTGGCCACAGAATTTCACCTTCGATAACTACATAACTATCTTTACCGATCCGTCGTGGTACAACGGCTACATCAACTCCATGATCTATGTGGTCATGAACACGGTGATATCAATCAGCGTGGCCCTGCCGGCTGCCTATGCCTTTTCCCGTTATCATTTTGTTGGCGACAAGCATCTGTTCTTCTGGTTGCTTACCAATCGTATGGCCCCGCCGGCGGTGTTTGTGCTGCCATTTTTTCAACTGTATTCGGCCTTTGGTTTGATCGACACGCACATCGCCGTAGCCCTGGCCCATTGCCTGTTTAACGTACCCCTGGCGGTTTGGATTCTGGAGGGATTTATGTCCGGAGTGCCAAAGGAGATCGATGAGACTGCCTACATAGACGGTTACTCTTTTCCGAAATTTTTCGTCAAGATTTTTGCCCCGCTGATTGCACCTGGCATCGGCGTCGCCGCTTTTTTCTGCTTCATGTTTTCCTGGGTTGAGTTATTGATAGCCCGGACCCTCACCGTAACCGACGCCAAGCCCATCAGTGCGGTGATGACCCGAACGGTGTCGGCATCCGGCCTGGATTGGGGGGTGTTGGCGGCGGCGGGGGTGTTGACCATAATCCCCGGCGCCCTGGTGATCTACTTTGTCAGAAATCATATCGCCAAGGGCTTTGCGCTGGGCAGGGTTTAAAGCCCTAAGCTGGCTTATCAGTTTCTCTTCGATCTCAGTTTGAGATAGTCTTGGCTTCGGCGTCCAGGCAAACCTCGGGAGACCAGTCGAATATGCATTTCACCAGATGGAATTTCATCAGGCGCAGGTTCATCACTGTTTTTGCTGGCATGGTCTCCATGCTGTTGTTAAGCGATGCTCTCGTCGCCCAGAGTGGGGTTTATCCTGCGGCTCGCAGTGGCGGCAACTACATGGTCAACTTCTACTTTCCGCCTTCGCCAAGCTCAACACCCTGGGCACCGGCCTGGTCACCGGACGGGCAGTGGCTGGCCGTAGCAATGCAGGGCAGTATCTGGAAAGTAAAACCCACAGACGGCATTGCCTACGAGTTGACTTACAACCAGGCCTATCATTCTTCTCCGGACTGGTCGCCGGACGGACGCTGGATAATTTACACTGCAGACTATGATCATCAACGCATCCAGCTAGAGATTCTCAACACCGAGACTGGCGAGATGAGTAAACTGACCGATGATCAGGCGATCTATACCGACCCGGTTTTTTCGCCGGACGGCTCCCGGGTGGCTTATGTGTCTACCGAGCCCAATGGTTATTTCAATATCTATGTGCGCGGAATTGAGAACGGTCAGTGGCGGGGCGATCCCGTTGCCGTAACCCAGGACCATGACTTCGGGCGCAGTCGACTCTACTTCGGCAGTTGGGATATGCACATTGCGCCGACCTGGTTGCCCAGTGGTAATGAATTACTGCTGGTTTCGAATCGAGATGTACCATTGGGCTCGGGAAATGTGCTGCGGGTTCCTGCCATCGAAAATGGCATCTCGCAGGCAACGACCGTGTTGGCAGAGCAAACCCTTTACCGCACCCGCCCCCACGTCTCTATAGACGGCAAACGCTTCGTCTATACTTCCACCAGTGGCTCCGCCGACCAGTATAACAATCTCTATGTGCAACCGACCGCCGGTGGTGAGCCCTACAAGATGACCTTCTTCGAGTTTGATGCCTTTCACCCAAGATGGTCACCGGATGGTGAGTGGATCGCGTTCATCAGCAACGAGACGGGGCTCTCACAGCTAATGCTACTGGAAACCTATGGCGGCGAGATCAAATCCGTCGCGATCCGGGAACAGCACTACAAACGGCCGATGGGCACGCTAAAAGTGCGGGTGCTGGAAGCATCGAATGGCACCCTGACGCATAATCGTATTCACCTCACTGCCGCCGATGGAAAATTTTACACTCCCCTCGATGCTTACGCCCGCGCCGGTACCAGGGGCGATCTGATATTCCACAATGTCGGCGAGTTCGATCTGATGCTGCCGACCGGTGAAACGGACCTGACCGTGGTTAAAGGCTTCGAATACTTTCCCCAGGAAGTGACGGTAGATATCAGGGTCGGGGAGGTGGCACAGCTGACAGTGAAGCTGGAGCAGATGACTGACATGGGCGCCAAAGGCTGGTACAGCGCTTCCACCCATGTCCATGCCAACTATGGAGGCAACCTGCACAACACCCTGGAAAACCTGATGATGATGTCCCGTGCCGAAGATCAGGACCTGGTGCTGGAACAGGTCGCCAATAAGGATAATCGCATACTGGACTATCATTATTTCGTGCCTGGCGGGGGTGCACATCCGCTCTCAACAGACGATCAGATTGTGGTAGTAGGGCAGGAATTCAGGCCGCCTTTCTATGGTCATGTCTTCATGTTCGGCATGCGGGATCACTTAATCTCCCCGTTCGTTACCGGCTATGAAGGTACGGCCATCGAGAGCCTGTATCCCAGCAATACCGACATGTTTATCAAGGCGAAAGCGCAGGGAGCATTTACCGGCTATGTCCACCCTTATCTAGGTGAGACCGATCCGCTGGAAGGAAATCTTGGCGGTGGCAAAGGTTTTATTGTCGACGCGGCGCTGGGGACCACCGATGCCTTGGAATTGTCGGATGCCAGTCGTGCCGGCTTCTTTCCCCTGTACGCGGTTTGGAACAATGGCCTGCACGTGGTGGCTACGGGCGGCGAAGACTCCATTAGCTCGTTGCACCGCAGTAAATTAGTCGGCTCGGTGCGAACCTATGTCTATACCGGTAATCAGGGGTTGGGCATGAAGGCGTGGTTCGACGCGCTGAAGCGGGGAAGGGCCTTCGTGAGCTCCGGGCCCTTATTGGAAATGGAAGTGGGCACCGCCTTGCCGGGAGACACCGTCGAGCTACCCGCCAGCGGTGGCATCGTTACCATTAGTGGGCGCCTGCGCTCAGTCACAGAATTAGACGCGGTGCTGCTGGTGTGCGATGGTGAAGTGGTGGAGGAATTTCCCCTGCTTGGCAATCGCAACCGCCTGAATTTATCGGTAGAGGTAACGATAGAACGCAGTGGCTGGTGTCATCTGCGCACCGAAGGTGATCCAGCGCAGCGATATCCCATGGATGTTGGCTATGTGCAGGCATTCACCAATCCGGTGTGGTTTCAGGTCGGGGATGAGCCAATCCACAATCCGGACGCGGCGGCCTATGCCCTGCGATGGATCGACAAGTTGGAGGAGTTGGCGGCTGACTGGCCAGGATGGCGATCCGAGCAGGAGAGGGCCCA
>CAJXIY010000071.1 GCA_913054495.1 uncultured Gammaproteobacteria bacterium
AGCAGCAGTGGGACTCCTGATCTTGGCGTTGGCACCAGCCGCAACGGCGGCAGTGCCAATGCCCAGTTTAGTGCCGGCATTACTGCAGACGATGGCGGCAGCTATGGTAACCGGTTCAGCGCCAGCGCATCCCTGGATTTGGACATTAGTATAGACATCGACCCGCTCCATGTAGGGCAAGCCGGATTCCTGATTATTGGGGCGATTGTCGACGGTGGAATCTTGTTACTAAACCAGCAGGGACAGTTTATTCAATATGCTCAAAATTCGGCGCCGTTGATAAGAGCCTCCAGCAAAGTCCTTAACGCCACAGAAGCGCTGGCAGTTCTCACGGATTTTGTGCCTGCAGAAGTGGATATAGACAGCATTACCGTCGATTTTTTTATTGGCTATGGCCTCGATAGCGATCCCACTGAGGTCTATTTTCACCAGACGCCACTTAATTTGATCATAGTCCCGTGAACCCTCATGGCGCTGGGAGAGTTGCCTGCCTGGCATAATATCGGGCAATGCAGCCTGAGCTTATACCAAGATTTACAGCCGGCCGTTATTCCAGCAGGCCGCGATTAACGGTATAATGCGGCTGTTTTTTCCGGCCCCCTGCCTGGGCGTGATAAAAACGTCCGAAGGCTGGTCAGAGCACCGGGCCACGGGCATGGCCAATGTCTCGATGGACTAAATACCATGCCGCCTGAAGGAACGTGTTTCACCTGCAGTGATGATGATTTATGAGCGCTGCTTGACTACATGGTCGAGTAGTAGCATCAGAACCGGCAAGATTATTGAGATTTTTACCAAGAGGAGCTTAAAGTGTTAAGTATGAATAAGTTAGTTTTGTCCCCGCTAGTACGAGTGTTTTTGTTTGCAATCGCGACTATGTTCGCCGCCACGAATTTTGCCGATGACAGCAAACAACCGCTGCAACTGGCGGCCCTGAGCGATGGCTTCGATGCCGAGCAAACTTACATGATGTCCTGTTTTGCCTGCCACAGTAGTGGTGCAGCGGGCGCACCCAAGGTTGGCGCCGGCAATGCCGCCGAGTGGGAGCCAAGGTTGGAGAAGGGCCTTGACGTCGTAGTAGCCAATGCAATCAATGGGGTGAACACCATGCCGCCCAAAGGTCTTTGTTTCAGTTGCACAGATGATGATCTCAGGGCCATCGTTGACTACATGATAGCAAACAGCAAGTAAGCAGGCTTACCAGCTGATAGAGAAAATGAGCTGGCTGCAGCTCATTTTTTTTCCCAAAATTCGCTCAAACTGGCATTTCTGGACTAATAGTTAAGCCAGGTAATCAGGGCAAGTTAGCCAAGCTCCATGCTATATCTTCGGCAGAATTTAGCCGCTGAATATTCCACCGCCAATAATATGTCATATATGATGGAAAAACTTGGCATGTCTGCGCGCGCAACACACCGGGTTATGAAGATGGCAAGGACTGTTGCTGATCTGGAAGAAAGTCAGAATATACGGGAACAGGATCTTCTGGAAGCTATTGCTTATCGTAGATGTCAGATCATTCGATCACTACTTAGATGAAGTCTCTTCGAATTGCGCCAGCCGCTTCTCCAGTTCCTCGATAGTATTGCCCAACTCTTCGATGCGAGATTCGGCTCGTCGCAGTGACTGGGTCTGTGCATCGAACTCAGATCGAGTCGGGAGATCCAGTTCCCCCAGTCCCCTGGTCAGTTGCTGCTCTATCTTGGTGCGCAATTCACCGGACACCTCGCGGGCAAAGGGCAACGCAGATGACAGGCGGCTAGCAAGCTCATCGAGGAGTTTCTTGTTGTGCATAGAGGCAAATGCTCAGAGGAATTGAGGGTGGACAGGCATTATAACATCAAAGCCTTTTGCCCACCGGAGCCAATATGCACCAATAAAGTGCATGCCGCTTTTTGACGCACTGCTTGTGCCCAAATTAGCGGCACTGGCCCCGGGATTTCGCTGCCCGAAAAACCCTGATTCTCTTAACATTCTGTTTTTATTAATAAAAATATAACTGGCACGCCCCATGCACTGCTTCCAGCAGTTGGTTGAATTCGAATAGGCAGATGCCTGAAAAACGAAGGAGCAAAATAATGAAGTTAGTCACGGCTATTATCAAGCCATTCAAACTGGACGACGTCCGCGAGGCCCTGTCTGAGATAGGGGTGCAGGGCATTACCGTAACTGAAGTAAAAGGCTTTGGCAGACAGAAAGGTCACACCGAGCTGTACCGCGGTGCGGAGTATGTTGTCGATTTTCTGCCCAAAGTAAAACTGGAAGTCGCCATTGGAGCGTCTCTGCTCGATCAGACTCTGGAGGCAATCACCGGCGCGGCGAACACCGGCAAGATTGGTGACGGCAAGATATTCGTTACCGAGCTCGCGCAGGTTATCCGTATTCGCACGGGTGAGGCTGGGGACGAAGCGATTTAAATAACACTGGGTTGGAAACATCACCAGCCATAGAAAGAGACTGATTTTTGGAGATTGTTGAGGAAACAAAATTATGAAGAAGCTAATGACAAATAAGTGGGGATTCGGCCTGGCAGCGACTGCGCTGATGTTACTTCCTTCGGTAGCATCCGCTCAGGAACTGGATACCGGTGATACCGCCTGGATGATTACAGCAACCGTGCTCGTACTGATGATGACAATACCGGGTCTTTCCCTGTTTTATGCAGGCATGGTGCGCAGTAAAAATGTGCTTTCGGTGATGATGCAGTGTTTCGCCATTGCCGGTCTGATGACCATTATCTGGGTGGTATATGGCTATAGCATCGCCTTCGATGTGACGGGTATGGAAGAGGGAGTATTTAACATCTCATCGATTGTCGGCGGGCTCGGTAACGTGTTTATGTCTAGTATCACGGTAGATTCGATGTCTGGAACTATTCCGGAGTCCGTATTCGCCACTTTCCAGATGACATTCGCGATCATTACACCCGCCTTGATCGTGGGTGCTTTCGCGGAGCGCATGAAATTCTCCACCATGATGGTATTCATGGGATTGTGGGTGACTATTTGCTATGTGCCCATGGTTCACATGGTATGGGCAGGTCCCGGTGGATTGCTTTGGGACTGGGGCGTAATCGATTTTGCCGGTGGCACGGTGGTGCATATCAACGCCGGTATTGCCGGACTCGTCGCCGCAATTATGTTGGGCAAGCGCAAGGGCTACCCCGGCACAGCGATGCCTCCCCATAACCTGACTTATACGATGATCGGCGCCGCCCTGCTGTGGGTCGGCTGGTTTGGTTTCAATGCCGGGTCTGCGGTTTCCGCCGGCGGTAGTGCAGGCATGGCCATGCTGGTTACTCAGGTCGCCACCGCAACTGCGGCGATTACCTGGATGACCGTGGAATGGATCGTACATGGCAAGCCCAGCGTGTTGGGTATCGCCTCTGGCGCCGTGGCCGGTCTTGTTGCCATTACGCCGGCTTCCGGCTCGGTGGGGCCACAGGGTGCACTTTATATCGGCATCGCGGCGGGCATTGGTTGTTTTTATGCGGCTACCAAGCTGAAGCGGGCAATGGGTTACGATGATTCCCTGGATGTGTTTGGCGTGCATGCGGTTGGCGGCATTATTGGCGCCATATTGACCGGGATATTCACCGCCGAGGTGTTCGGTGGTACCGGCCTGGCAGATGGCATCGGCCCTCAGCTTTGGATACAAATCAAGAGCGTCATATTCACCGTGCTGTACACTGGTATATTAAGCGCAGCAATACTCAAGGTTCTCGACATGACCATGGGTCTGCGTGTGGATGAGGACGAAGAACAGGAAGGACTCGATCTTGCCGCTCACGATGAACGTGGGTATGTGCTGTGATTTAGCATTTGCAGCTTCATAAGCCGAGACCTCTCCTTCGGCTTATGGCTTTAATTAAAGCGCCTCCGACCCCGGAGGCGCTTTTTTTTGCGCCGTAATCATGGTCTGGATCGGGTGAACTTCGACGGGCTGCAGGTCTTGAGCAGTGCTGTAATGTTATCCAGTTAACATTTATCGTCAACGGGGCGGAATGATCTTGCAAATGTGAGGGGATTCACAGGTCAGGCCTCCCCGGCCGAGTATGCTTTCTGCCATGACGCCCCCGGAATCACATGTTGCGGCCGATCACATCGTCAAGCTCGATTGTGCCGATCTAAGACCCGGCATGTACGTTTGCGAGCTGGATCGTGCCTGGTTAGATACGCCCTTTCAGATTGACGGGTTTCACCTGAAAACAGTGGAAGATATACAGCTGGTTCTGAAAGTTTGCAGGTTCGTTTATATCGATACCAATCGTGGTGCAAAACCGCAGAAGATGAAGCGAAATCAGCTGTCCATACTCAGCAGTGCCCGCAAAGCGGCCACGGTGTCTGCCTCGGTTAAAGTAGAAAGAGACACCTATCCGATTACGCACTCCATCAAGCAACAGCTGGGCAAAGCCCGGAAAGCTTACGACAGATTAAAGCTTGAGCTCGATGCCCAGGCTCTGGCGATCAGGGAGCGAACAGGCAAAACCCGGAGTGCCGTTGTGGCCGAAGGTGAAAGCCAAAATCTCAATATTGCAATGCTGGACCGGCAGCTATTGCACCTGATTGACACCATAGTGGCGAACCCACAAGCGCTTATCTGGATATTGAACACGGAGTCGGTCGCCTCGATAGCGAAGCAACAAGCAAATTACTGCGTGCGTGCAGCTATCTGGGCAAGCATCCTCGGGCGCCAGCTCGGTATGAGCAGGAACGATATGAAAGTCCTGTTCCAGGGAACCTTGTTAGCCGATATCGGCATGAATCTACTGCCTCAGAGGCTAGTGAGCAAACGTGGGCCTTTCCGAAGAAAGGAATTCCTGGTCTATATTAAACACGTGGAATTGGGCCTGGAAATATTATCGGGACAGACGGCGCTGGATACAAGAGTTGCAGGCATAGTGCGATGTCATCATGAACGCCACGAAGGCCTGGGCTTCCCTGGAGGTGTAAGGGGCAAGCAAATTCCGGCGCTGGCGAGAATCGCAAACCTAGCATACCGCTACGAACGTCTGTTGAGGATTCACAGCAGGCAAAGGGTTTCTTCCGGCAAAGGCTATGAGCAGGCTCTACAAACAGCGAGTATTGAAATTTTCGCAGCAACTGGCGGTGGAGTTTATCCAGGTGATGGGTATCTATCCGGTAGGCACCGTAGTGGAGCTCGCTTCTGGCGAACAGGCCTTGATACTGGAACAGAATCCGGACGAAAAACTGAGCCCAAAGATAGCGATAGTTACCGACACCGATCAGGCAGTCTTGAAGAAAGTATGCATCGTCGATCTCGCGAAACAGGAAGACACCGCTACGGATCGTATTATTACCGGCGCGCCCGCGCCGAGTCGCAGCGGGGTAAATAGCAGTAAATACGCACAAAGTTTCTTCGCTAAAAAAATTGGAGTGGGCAAGTTTAGCTTCAGAATCTAGGGCACCGCTGTGTTATTCAGAGCTGCCCTGTATCCGCTCTACTTCATGTCGCCGTACAGGTACTGCAAGATCGACAGTGCTGCAATCGGGGCGGTTTCAGTCCTGAGTTTACGGGCGCCCAGGCCGACGACGGCAAAGTTGTGCTCTCGGGCCCAGTTTATCTCCGCTTCAGAGAAGCCACCCTCAGGTCCGATTAACAGATTAACGGCGGCCGACTTTCCGATGCTGTCTGGGAATTTGTCCTGCCCGCCCGGCTCGAGCAATAAATTCAGTCCGGCCCCGGTGCTTTGGTACCAATCTGCTATCGAGGCTGGCATGCAGACCTCGGGGATATCGATTCTTCCACTCTGTTCGCTGGCACTAACAGCGATCTTGTGCCAGTGCCTGAGTTTGTTCTGCAGACGCGCCGGGGTCAGTCGCACTTCGCCATGCTCGGTGTAAATGGGAGTTAACTGGGTGACGCCCAGCTCTGTCGATTTTTGAATGGCGAAATCCATTCTATCGCCGCGGGACAAGCCAAGACCGAGATTTATTTCGGGTACGGACTGCCCAGGGCTTCGAATCTGACTAAGCAGCCTGACTAACACCTCGTGTTTCTTGATGTGGACAATTTCTCCAGCAAACTCGCCGTCTCTGCCATTAAACAGATGCACCGCGCCTGCCACACCCAGGCGCAACACGTGACAGAGATAGTGGGAAACTTCCGCGGAAAGCGGTAGCGTGGAATCAGCTTCGAGTTGAGCGTCGGTATAAACGCGAGAGATGCGCATCATTTGCCTGCAGCTGTTAGTCGTCGCGCTGTAGCCTGGTCGCAACGGCTGGTAATTTGACTATTTTGTTTCCGACAGTGCCAGGTTTTTCCAGATTTGACTAACGCTGGTGGCAAGATTCATAGAATAGAAGTGAAGCCCGGGCGCCCCACCGTCTAACAGCCGCTGGCACAGGTCCGTGACCACATCGATGCCATAACTGCGCAAGCCCTGCACGTCGTCACCAAAGTCCGCCAGCCTCTTGCCTAGCCAGCGTGGTATCTCGGCGCCGCAATTTGCGCTGAACCTGGCCAGTTTCCCGTAATTTGTGATCGGCATTATGCCCGGCACAATAGGAACCCCGATGCCCGCGCTGGTGCAATAGTCGACGAATTGAAAATAGGCATCGGCATTATAGAAGTACTGGGTAATGGCGGCATCGGCGCCGGCGTCAACTTTCTGCTTGAAATAAGCCACGTCAGCCTCGTAACTCGATGACTCAGGATGAATCTCCGGATAGCAGGCGACCTCGATATGAAAGAAGTCGCCCGTCTGTTTGCGTATAAACGCAACCAGTTCGTTGGCATAGCGATGCTGGGTGGCGGCTCCCGAACCCGAGGGAATATCTCCTCTGAGGGCAACCAGCCGATCAATCCTGGCCTGCCGGTAAATATCCAGCAGTTGCACGATCTCGTTTTCGTCGGTACCGCCGAAGGAAAGATGAGGCGCCATATTTGAACCCAGGGATTGGTAGCGCAGAATGGTCTTCTGGGTGCCGGTCCTGGTCGAGCCGCCAGCGCCATAGGTAACCGAGAAAAAATCCGGATTAAGTTTGGCCAGGCTGGCATGCACGGAATCCAGCTTCGACTCTCCGGCCTCGGTGCGAGGCGGGAAAAATTCGATGCTGAATTGTCTTGAGTTTGAGCCGGGCATAATAATCCGAGTTGAGACAGGTTTCCCAGTCGCTATGATTGGGACCGGTACTAGTACCGATACGAGTCGTTCTTGTAGGGACCGTCGACCGCCACATTGATGTAGTCCGCCTGGACTGCAGTCAATCTAGTTAAAACACCGCCAAAACCGTTCACCATCAGAGCCGCAACCTCTTCGTCCAGGTGTTTGGACAGCACCTCAACTTTGAGATTGTCCTGTCTCAGATCTTCGGACTGATCGGCATATTTACGATCGTACAGGGACATCTGCGCCAGCACCTGGTTGGCAAAGGAACCATCCATGATGCGCGAGGGGTGACCGGTGGCATTGCCAAGATTTATCAGGCGGCCTTCTGACAATAGAATTAAATAGTCTTCGGGGTTGTCGGTGCCGCTACGATAGATCTTGTGAACCTGCGGCTTCACTTCTTCCCAATCCCAGTTATCGCGCATGTGCTGGGTGTCAATTTCGTTATCGAAATGACCGATGTTGCATATGATCGCCCCGGCCTTTACCTGAGAGAGCATGAATTTGTCGCAGACGTTGACGTTGCCGGTGGTGGTGACGATCAAATCCAGTTTAGACAATAGCTCACGGTTAATACCATCAGCCGTTCCCTTGTTAACCCCATTGATGTAGGGAGAAACCACTTCGAAACCATCCATACAGGCCTGCATGGCACAGATAGGATCGATCTCCGCAATCTTCACAATCATGCCTTCCTGCCGCAGGCTCTGCGATGAACCCTTACCCACATCACCGTAGCCCACCACCAGCGCCTGCTTGCCAGCTAAGAGCATATCGGTACCACGCTTGATGCCGTCGTTGAGACTGTGACGACAACCGTACTTATTGTCGTTCTTGGACTTGGTGACAGAATCATTCACATTGATTGCGGGGACTTTAAGCGAGCCATCTTCCAACATCTCTACCAGGCGATGCACGCCGGTGGTTGTTTCTTCGGTAATGCCATGGATGCGATCCAACAGTTGCGGATACTTGTCATGCACCATGGCAGTCAGATCACCGCCGTCATCCAGAATCATATTCACATCCCAGGGCTCACCGTCCTTGAGGATGGTCTGTTCGATGCACCACTCGCCCTCTGCTTCGGTCTGACCCTTCCAGGCATAGACCGCAACGCCTGTGGCGGCGATACAGGCGGCGGCATGGTCCTGGGTGGAGAAAATATTACAGGAAGACCAGCGTACTTCAGCACCGAGTTCCACCAGGGTTTCGATCAACACGGCGGTTTGCACCGTCATATGAATACAGCCAAGAATCTTGGCATCGGCCAGAGGCTTGGATGCCGAATATTTGGTGCGCAGACTCATCAGCGCCGGCATTTCGGCCTCTGCCAGGGTTACTTCCCGGCGACCGAAGTCGGCCAGTGACATGTCGGCTACTTTGTAGTCCGCAGTGAGGGAGTGCTTCTCAGATACAGATAAGTTATTCATAGTGTGCTCCATCGGTTCCATTAGAGTCCGGCGTCGCTTCTTAACGCATCGGTTTTGTCTGTTTTCTCCCAGCTGAAATCTACATCGTCTCTGCCGAAGTGACCGTAGACAGCAGTTGATCTGTAAATGGGTCGGATCAGGTCCAGCATCTTGATTAATCCCCTGGGCTTCAATTCAAAATGCGTTCGAATCAAGCTGACGATTTGCTCGTTACTGATCTTATTGGTGCCAAATGTTTCGATGCTGATAGAAGTCGGTTCGGCCACACCGATGGCATAGGACAACTGTAGTTCGCAGCGGTCGGCAATGCCGGCGGCGACAAGGTTTTTCGCAACATAGCGGGCGGCGTAGGCGGCCGAGCGGTCGACCTTGGACGGATCCTTGCCCGAGAATGCGCCGCCGCCGTGACGGGCCATGCCGCCATAAGTGTCGACAATAATCTTGCGGCCGGTCAGGCCACAATCACCGTAGGGGCCACCGATAACGAAGCGACCGGTTGGATTAATGAAATATTTTGTGTCCTCAGTTATCCACTCAGTCGGGAGCACTGGCTTGATGATTTCTTCCATGACGGCTTCTTGCAGAACTTTTAGGGAAATATCCTCACGGTGCTGTGTGGAAAGTACGACGGCGTCGATGGCTACGGGTTTGCCGTCTTCATAGCGAAAGGTGATCTGGCTTTTGGCATCGGGTTGGAGCCAGGCTAAAGTGCCATTTTTCCTGACTTCAGACTGACGCTTAACCAGGCGGTGAGCATAGGTGATGGGTGCTGGCATCAACACGTCGGTCTCGTCGGTGGCGTAGCCGAACATCATGCCCTGGTCGCCGGCACCCTGCTCATGGTCCTCGGTTTGATCCACACCCATGGCGATATCGGCAGACTGTTTACCGATGGCATTGAGGACAGCACAGGTATTGCTGTCGAAGCCGCTTTCGGAGTGGTTGTAGCCGATATCGTTGACTACTTCTCGGACAATGCCCTCTACATCGACATAGGCCTCGGTTGTTATTTCCCCCGCCACCACCACCATTCCGGTTTTTATCATGGTCTCACAGGCAACGCGTGAAGCTTTGTCCTGTGTCAGCAGCGCATCCAGAATCGCGTCCGAGATCTGATCGGCCATCTTGTCCGGATGGCCTTCCGATACAGATTCAGATGTAAATAAACTTGTTTCTGTCATTAATCTTTCCTTTTTTTCTGAAAGGTAATCAGGTGTCAGAAAGCATTTTTTTAGTTTCGATTTTGGTTTTTTTAAAAACTCGCATCTGAATTTGAAAACCGTTGCGTAGTCCCAGATACGAGCTCTGACCGGCCTCGAGACCGGCCTTCATAGCCCAGTTATCGAGTTCGTCATCATCGAAGCCGAGCCACAGGTCGCCGCAGGATTCTCTTACCCAGTCTTGAGCATGGGTAGACAGATCGACTATCAGCAGAAACCCACCAGACCTCAGCAGGGCAGCGGCGTCGAGGAAAGTCCCGGCGGTTGAGGCGATGTGGTGCAGCACCATATCAAAAATGATGAGATCTACTTTCAGGTTTTCCCCGCGAGCCACAACGGTATCGCCGAGGATGAATTGAACATACTTATAACCAGCGGCGCTTATTGCCGCCCTGGATTTATCCAGCATGTCTCTGGAGTTATCCAGTGCTGTCAGGTGCTTGAACTTCGCAGCCAGCTCCACCAGCAGTTGACCCTCGCCCGGCCCAACCTCCAGCACCCAGGCATCTGCCGGCAGCCCCAGTCCGTCGATTAGGTCATGCAAGCTATTGGCGTAGTGGGAATGTTCGACGATGAGGCCCTGTTTCTCACGAAACTTGTCCGCATTGCGCTCGAAGAATTGTAGCGACTGCTGCGAGCGCTCTAACTGGATTTGCTTCATCTTCTTGAGTTGAGTATTTGGCAGGGGTAAGTCGTCTATGGTTTCAAATACTTCCTTTTTTATTTCCCGGTAACTGTCTTCATCACCGAGGAAGGCCCGACGGTAGAAAATGGAGTTGCCCTCCCGGCGTGTGGATACCAGGTGGCTCGTCGCCAGAATTTTCAAATGGTGGCTGAGAGCCGACTGGCGGATATCGAGTATGCGGCAGAGCTCGAGGACACCGAACGATTCGTTTTTCAGCAGTCTCAGGATTTGCAGGCGTAAGTGATCGGCCATGGCCTTGTGCAGCCCGGCCAATTGGTCGAGCAACTCGGGGGGTTGTGCTTGCGTGGCTCGCAGTGCCGCAGCGCTCATCTGGTCGGTATCCAATCGGAAGAGGCGCTACCTTATCAGCAAGCCGAAGAGATTTCAAACCTATATCAAAATATTTTGATATAGGTTTTCCGGCAGGAAGCGCCGATTAGGCATCGATAAAAGAGTCGAATTTAATTCGCCTGTCAGTGGCAAATTCACTTCAGGTGCGGGAAAATAGCCGCCTTCAAGTAGAAGCAAACCCGCCTGAAAGCATGAGCATCACTGTATTATTCAGAGGTGCCCTAGAATTGAGTGAAATGCGTCTCTCTGGTCACTCTGCCCATTATTGCGAGCAGCCAGGCGCAGACGGTTGCGGTTTGATCGGTCGATAGATAGGAGTTTTTTAAATGGCGGATAACGCTGTGTCACGCAGGCAATGTGCGAATGCAATTCGGGCGTTAAGTATGGACGCTGTGCAAAAGGCACGCTCGGGGCACCCCGGTGCGCCGATGGGGATGGCTGACATCGCCGAAGTGCTGTGGAATGACTTCTATCGGCACAATCCAGGTAATCCCGGCTGGTTCAACCGGGACCGCTTCGTCTTGTCCAACGGCCATGGCTCGATGTTGATCTATTCCCTGCTACATCTGTCAGGCTACGACCTGGCTATGGAGGAGCTACAGCAATTCCGGCAGCTGGGTTCGAAGACCCCCGGTCACCCCGAATACGGCTATACTCCCGGTGTCGAAACCACCACCGGTCCCCTGGGTCAGGGGCTGGCCAACGCGGTGGGAATGGCCATCGCCGAGAAAACACTGGCGGCCCAATTCAATCGGGATGAGTATGAGGTTGTCGATCACCATACCTATGTATTCGTTGGTGATGGTTGCCTGATGGAGGGCATTTCCCATGAGGTGTGCTCCCTCGCAGGCACATTGAATCTTGGCAAGTTGATTGTTTTCTATGATGACAATGGTATTTCGATCGATGGCGAGGTCGATAAATGGTTTACAGACGACACCGGCCAACGCTTTGCAGCCTATGGCTGGCAAGTGCTGTCGGTGGACGGCCATGCCCCGGATGCAATAGCTAGTGCTATCGAACAAGCCAGGGCGGAAAGCGCCAGACCTAGCCTGATCTCCTGCAAGACGATTATTGGCTTCGGCTCACCCAATAAACAGGGATCGGCGGCAACCCATGGGGCACCGCTGGGCGACGACGAAATAGTTGCGACTCGGGCGGCGCTGGACTGGCCCCATGCCGCATTTGTCATCCCCGCCGAAATTAAGCAGGCCTGGGATGCAACCGAGAAAGGCTTCGGTGCAGAGTCCGCGTGGAAGGAGAAACTGATTGGCTATAAAGAGGAGTATCCGGAGTTGGCAATGGAGCTCGTGCGCCGAATTAAGGGCGAGCTACCCGGGCATTTCGGTGCCGAGGCCGACGCCTACATCAGCCAGTGTCAGCAATCTGCTGACGATATCGCCTCGCGCAAGGCTTCACAAAACTGTATCGAAGCCTTCGCCAGTTTATTGCCGGAGTTGATTGGAGGCTCGGCCGATCTGACCGGCTCAAATCTAACCACCTGGTCCGGTAGTACGCCGATTTCAGAACGGGCCGATGGCAACTATATTTACTATGGTGTTCGGGAGTTTGGCATGACCGCCATTGCCACCGGCATTGCACTACACGGCGGCTTCGTACCCTATACCGCCACTTTTCTCATATTCATGGAATATGCCCGTAATGCTGTGCGCATGGCGGCATTGATGAAGCAACAGAGCATCCTGGTCTATACCCATGACTCCATAGGGCAGGGCCAAGACGGACCAACCCACCAACCGGTAGAACAGTTGGCGAGCCTCAGAATTACGCCAAATATGTCACTCTGGCGCCCCTGCGATAATGTGGAAACTGCGGTGGCCTGGAAGGCGGCCCTGGAGAGACACGATGGACCCACGGCCCTGGTGTTTTCCAGGCAATCCCTGGTGCACCAGCGGCGCAACGAGGAACAATTGGCCGGCATCGCCCGGGGCGCCTATATTCTGAGAGACTGCGAGGGCGAGCCGGACGTTATCGTCATGGCGACCGGCTCGGAAGTGGGGATCTGTGCCGAGGCCATTGCGACTCTTCACTCTGAAGGCATCAAGGCGCGGCTGGTTTCCATACCCAGCGTCGATGTGTTTGAAAGCCAGGATGCGGCCTACCGGGAAAGTATCCTGCCCCCGGCGGTGCGCAAGCGAGTCGCCGTCGAAGCGGGAGCGGTAGATTACTGGCACAAACTGGTAGGACTGGATGGCAAGGTCATTGGCATGGAATCTTTCGGCGAATCGGCACCGGGTCCGGTGCTGCTGGAGCACTTCGGATTCACCGCCAGCAACGTGGTCGATACGGTCAAATCATTACTCTAGCCCCCAACTTGGTAGACGTTCATGCCTTATCGTATAGCAATTAATGGTTACGGCCGCATCGGGCGCTGCGTGTTGCGGGCGTTCTACGAGTCGAGCAAGTATCTCGATTTGAGTATCGTGGCGATCAACGACGTTGCAGATATCAAGACTCTCGCACATCTGACCCGTTATGACAGCACCCACGGGCGCTTTGCGGGATCGGTGGTAGAAACCGATGGTGCTCTGGTGATCAACGATGATCACATCCTCGTTTCCAACACCGACGACCTGGCGCAGCTACCGTGGGCAGAATTGAACATCGATCTGGTGATGGAGTGTAGCGGTGCATTTACAGATCGGGCAGGGGCTCAACAGCACCTGGATAGGGGTGCGGCCAAGGTGCTTTTCTCACAACCGGCTGAAGGCGATGTCGATGCAACCCTGGTGTACGGCATCAATCACACACTCTTGCCGGAGACAGCAGAAATCATCTCCAACGCATCATGCACCACCAATTGCGTCGTTCCTGTGCTAAAAGCTCTCGATGAAGCCTTGCAGATTGAAGCAGGTGTCATTACCACCCTGCACTCGGCGATGAATGACCAACCGGTCATCGACAGCTATCATCACAATGACCTGAGAAAGACTCGCAGCGCCATGCAGTCCATCATTCCGGTGGATACAGAACTGGCGAAAGGCATCGCCCGTATTCTGCCGGAGCTGTCCGGGAAACTGGCTGCTCAGGCGATACGTGTGCCTACGGTCAATGTTTCGGCGATTGACCTGACGGTGACCGTTAAGAAGGCGACGGCGGCAGACGCAGTCAATGGCGTAATCCGGGAAGCCAGTGGGCACTTGCCAGAAAATATCCTGGGCTACACCGACGAACCCCTGGCATCTTGTGATTTCAATCATGATCTCCGCTCTGCCATCGTTGATCTGAATCAGACCCGGGTTGCCGGCACCAAGCTGGTCAAGCTGCTGATCTGGTTCGATAACGAGTGGGCCTATGCCAACCGTATGCTGGATGTTGCGCAATATCTCCATTCGAGAGACCCTGGCTAAGAGCCGGAAGCTTTTGACTACTGGATCTGAATCCGGGTCGAAGCCTGGATCGGGAAAGACTATCGATGACATTTAAGCACATGGAGCAACTTCAGCTCACGGGTAAGCGGGTACTGATTCGCGAAGACTTTAACGTGGCGCTGAGCGATGGTGAGATTGACAACGATACTCGCATCCTCGCGGCATTGCCCACGATAGAGATGGCGATGTCCATGGGTGCCGAAGTGATCTTGATGTCCCACCTCGGCAGGCCCGAGGAAGGCACGCCGATTTCTGAACAGGCGCGATACTCATTACGGCCAGTAGCTGCAAGACTTTCAGAATTACTTCGGACCCCGGTAGATCTGATCCAGGATTATCTGGGCCCGTCGCCCACGCCGGCCGCAGCTGAGGGCATCAAGCTATTGGAGAACGTGCGGATAAACACGGGAGAAAAGGCCAACGATGAGGGGCTCTCGAAGCAATATGCCGCGCTATGTGATGTCTTCGTCATGGACGCATTCGGGACCGCGCATCGCGCCCAAAGCAGCACCTGCGGGGTGGCGAAGTTTGCCCCCATAGCCTGCGCCGGGCCCTTGTTGGCCAGCGAACTGGAAGCGCTCGATCAGTCCTTAGAGGCGCCAGAGAGGCCTATGCTGGCCGTCGTCGGCGGTGCCAAGGTCTCCAGCAAACTCGGCGTTTTGAAAAATCTGGCGACGAAAGTGGATAGCCTCATTGTCGGTGGCGGCATCGCCAATACATTCCTGGCGGCCAGGGGCTTCAATGTGGGGAATTCGCTTTTTGAGCCGGAGCTGGTGGAGGTGGCGGCGGCATTACTCGAGACCACTAATATTCCCCTTCCCACCGATGTTATTGTGGCGAAAGAGATTTCAAGCACTGCGCAGGCCAGCACCAAATCGGTGGCGGAGCTCGAAGACGACGATATAATTCTGGATGTCGGTCCGGCAACAGCAATGAATTTTGCCGAAATAGTCGGTACTATGAAAACGATTTTGTGGAACGGACCGCTGGGAGTATTTGAGTACGATCAGTTCGCTCAGGGCACCCGGGTGTTGGCGCAAGCGATCGCCGACAATCCCGGTTTCTCCATAGCGGGTGGAGGCGAGACCGTTGCTGCTATCGACAAGTTTTCGGTCACGCAAGCGATTTCCTATATCTCTACCGGTGGTGGGGCATTCCTGCAGTACGTGCAGGGAGCGGTGCTACCGGCGGTACAAATCCTGGAACAGAGAGCCAGCAAAAATTAGGCAGTGGTTCCGTACAACGAACAAGAAACAGCGAGGGGTCGACATGGCGCTAATTAGTTTAAGACAGTTATTGGACCACGCAGCGGAAAACGACTACGGCGTGCCGGCATTTAATGTAAATAACCTGGAACAGATTCGCGCAATTATGGAAGGCGCCGACGAATCTAACAGTCCGGTCATCCTGCAGGCATCGGCCGGTGCCCGAAAATACGCCGGCTCAAATTTCCTCAAGCATTTGATTCAGGGGGCGTTAGAAGAATTTCCCCATATACCCATAGTCATGCATCAGGACCATGGTTTTACTCCGGCGATCTGTCAACGCTCTATTCAGCTGGGATTTTCCTCGGTAATGATGGATGGCTCACTAGGAGAGGATGGTAAGACACCGGCTGATTTTGACTACAATGTAGAGGTCACCCGGACCACGGTTAAAGCCGCACACGCCTGTGGTGTGTCCGTGGAGGGGGAGATAGGCTGTCTGGGCTCGTTGGAAACCGGGATGGCTGCTGAGGAAGACGGCAGCGGCGCAGAAGGGAAGTTGTCTATGTCCCAGTTACTCACCGATCCACAGGAAGCCTCGGATTTTGTGGACGCGACCGGAGTCGATGCCCTGGCGATAGCGATTGGCACCAGTCATGGCGCCTATAAATTCAGTCGCCCGCCAACGGGAGACGTGCTTGCGATCGACCGCATCAAGGAAATCCATCAGAAGATTCCCAATACGCACCTGGTCATGCACGGCTCTTCATCGGTGCCACAGGAATGGCTGGCCGTAATCAATGAGTTTGGCGGGGAGATTCCGGAGACTTATGGGGTGCCCTTGGAAGAAATTCAGGAAGGCATCAAGCATGGCGTGCGCAAGGTGAATATCGATACAGACTTACGCCTGGTATCCACCGGTGCAGTGCGAAAATTTCTCGCCGAGAATCCTTCTGAATTTGACCCGAGAAAATTTTTAATTCCGACCATGTTGGCGATGAAAGCCATCGTCAAAGAGCGAATGGAGGCTTTTGGCTGCGCCGGCCAAATAGCGAACTTTGGCAGAATCTACAATCTCGAAGAAATGTC
>CAJXIY010000072.1 GCA_913054495.1 uncultured Gammaproteobacteria bacterium
TTGCCGGCGAAGTGTGCCTTGCAACTGAACGCTTCAGGACTCGCTGAGACATTACTGTATTATTTAGAGGTGCCCTAACAATGACCGCAGCAGTAAGTTACGCCAGTGGCCCTTCCCATAAGGCTTTGCTGGGCATGCCCATCGGCACGTTGTTCGACGACATCGTGGCGCGACACGGTGGGCGCGAGGCGGTGGTATCCGTGCACCAGGGGATACGGCTCAGTTACCAGGACCTGGCCCAGAGAGTGAATACCCTGGCCAGGGCATTCATCGCCAGTGGTTTTAGCAAGGGCGATCGCGTCGGCATCTGGTCACCCAATAATGTGGAATGGCTAGTCACACAGTACGCCACGGCCAAGGCCGGCATTATCCTCGTCACCATCAATCCTGCCTACCGCCTCCATGAACTGGCTTTTGTGCTGGAACAATCCGGCTGCAAGGGGCTGGTGTTGCAGAACCGATTCAAGACCTCGGACTACGAAGCCCTGATCTGTGAGCTGTGCCCACAGCTGCAGTCCTGCGAGCCGGGCCAGCTGCGCTCGGAAAAGTTTGCCAATCTGACCACGGTAATTTCCATGACGGAGTCGACGCTGCCCGGCATCACCAACTGGCAGGACTTCCTCGAGCTTGCCGGACAATCGACAGCGGCAGAGCTGGCGCAGAGACAGGCCGAGCAGGACTTCGATGATGCGATCAACATTCAGTACACCAGCGGCACCACGGGCTTTCCCAAGGGCGCCACGTTAAGCCACCACAATATTCTCAACAACGGTTTTTTCGTTGCCGAGATTATGAACTTTGGTGTCGAGGATCGGCTCATCGTTCCGGTTCCCCTCTACCACTGTTTCGGCATGGTCATGGGCAACCTCGGCTGCCTCAGTCACGGCGCCTGCGTCATCTATCCCGCCGAGGGCTTCGAGCCAGAAGCGGTGCTGCGGGCGGTGGAGCTGGAACGTGCTACGGCTTTGTATGGCGTGCCCACCATGTTTATCGCCGAGCTGGCGCTGCCAATTTTTAGCGATTTCGACCTCAGCTCCTTAAGAACCGGCATCATGGCTGGAGCTCCCTGCCCCATCGAAACCATGACACAGGTCAACGAATTGATGCATATGACCGAGGTAGAAATTGCCTATGGCATGACCGAGACCTCACCGGTGAGTTTTCAAACCCGAGTGGATTCGCCGCTGGATAAGAGAGTCAGCACCGTCGGTACTGTGCATCCCCACGTGGAAGTTAAGATTATCGATGCCGACAGCGGCAGGATCTGCTCGGTGCAGGAAATGGGTGAACTCTGCACCCGCGGCTATTCGGTGATGCAGGGCTATTGGCAGAATCCCGAGGCAACGGCTACCGCCATCGATGACCAGGGCTGGATGCACACGGGAGATATTGCGGTGATGGACTCCGAAGGTTATGTCAACATCGTCGGGCGCATCAAGGACATGATTGTGCGCGGTGGCGAAAACGTCTATCCACGAGAGATCGAAGAATTTCTGATGACCCACACGGCGGTCGAAGCGGTGCAGGTCACCGGGGTGCCAGATCCGAAGTATGGCGAAGAAATCATCGCCTGGATCAGCGTTAAGCCTGGGGCCGAACTATCCGAGGAGGCGGTGAAAGAATTTTGCCGGGGCCAGATTGCACACTTTAAGGTGCCCCGATATATTCGCTTTGGCGAAGACTTCCCAATGACTGTGACCGGTAAGGTGCAAAAATTCAAGATGCGGGAGATCAGTATCAGGGAGCTTGGGTTGGAGGAACAGGCGACGGCTTGAATTGACAGGAGGCAATGAAAAGAGAAAAATTAATGCCCATAAAAATAGGAATTTCGCCATTTGACTATTGGCGTTGAATGGCAGGAAGGGCAGTTACCGCTGTAGAGAACGCGCTGGGTGAGCGGCCCCTATTGTCTCAGAGGCTTGCACCCATGGAGTAATTCCTCCAGGAAGATCTCTGCAGCCAGAGAGGTCTATGTATTAGCTTAGGGCAGAGATGCCTGCCAGCGGGTTCTCCCTCTGTCACCCGGTGCGGCGCCTTGATTGCTGAGTCAACAGGGGCCACTAACCCATCGCTCGCAGTTCCCACTAAACATTCTGCAATACTCACCAACTGCTTGCGGTTAGTCTCTGATCTGTTTGTGTTTCAGTGGGTGAAAGTCACCTCATCGAAATCTGCGGCGAGACCTTGGCTCAATTGTTGTTGCGCTGCAGCTCGTCGGGTCTCATCTGTATTGAATACCGACTCGAAGAAACTCAGCACCGCAATCTGAGTGATCATTCTTTGGCGTCCTGGGTGAATCGCTTCCGCAAAGCCCTGGCCGCATAGCGCCGACGAGTCCCTTTCCAGGTCTATGCCTTCTGCGACTGTACCCAGCGCATCGAAAGCCGCGTTCGGATCATCTTCTACCGCGGCGAGTACGCCTTCACAGCCGATGGTGTCCGGATTATTCATGAACCGAAACAGGGGATCGGCCAGGCCGATGAAGCCGAGGTGAGAACCGCCGGCGATGGCCACTAAGGAGGCGTTGGCGACACGAGCAGGGATATCTGCGGCGTGACCCTGGAATGCCAGCAGGGCGTCCGCGGTGCCGGCGATGGCCAGGTAGGGTATGTCGGTGGTAGCGAAGAATTGGGGTGAGAACATCGCCGAAAGGCCGGCGATGGTGAGTGCTGCGCTGACTCGCGGATCTCGCAGGCGCACGTGATAGGTGGCGAGATTGGTAGTTAAGCCGCCGAGAGAGTAGCCGCTGAGGCCGATTCGATCCTGGTCGATGTTGCCGTCGAATGGCTTCTCGTCTGCGGATAGCGCCAGCACCGAGTCGATCAGGAAAGACACATCGGCAGGCTGATTGACCACGTCGCTTGCGGTGGCTCCGCCCTCCGTAGTGCCCGAGCTCAAAGGATAATCGGCGGCTACAACGATATAGCCGTGGCTTGCCAGGGTCTCCGTCAGGTAAGGCATTTCCGCGCGGTTGGAGAGGATACCGTGGCTATGGACGATCAGGGGATGGGCGCCGTCGGCGTCTTTGGGATACCAGATGGTGGTGGGGAATGTGCGCTCCGGCTTGCCTGCGACGCCGCGGTTTTCACTGGTGGGGCGGGATTCATCGATGAAGGTGAAGTCAGCCTTGCCTACGGCATAGGGGCCGCCCTGCAACCAGTTGGCACTACTCGAATCGGGATCGGGTGGCTGCGCGCCGGTGGCGATATAGACTACTAGCGCCAGCACCAGCAACAGGACCAGCGCTCCCCCTAATCGTTTTAGAATCTTACGAATCATCACATCCTCCAAACATCGACTGGCCGTAATGTTTTCACAAGCCCAGAGAAAATCCAAGCCCCGTTACACGCATCAACTACCCAAAAAAATTATTCCATATGTTCGTAGGGATATCTCAGACCCTGACCGTTCTTCCGGCTAGTAGTTGCCTAAACCGGAGGATGTCGCAAATGCCATGCGGTTGCCTGCTCATAGGCGTGACCGATGCGGCACAGCGTCGGTTCCGACAGGCGCGGGCCTAGAAACTGCACGGCATAAGGTCTGCCGTCGTCTGAAAATCCACAGGGTAAGGTCAGGGCGGGGGTGCCGGCCAGATCGGCAGGGATGGTAAACTGCCCCTGGAAATGTCTGACAATTTCCTTGAGTGCATCCGCATCCCCATACTGGGCCTGCCGGTCGGCCTCGAATACCGATCCGCCCGCCGGGCAGATCACGGCATCTACCTCGGCCAGCTCTGACTCGAAGCGCTGGTTGAAGTCTTGCCGCCTGGCACCGGCAATTGCATAATCTTTCGCCGTCATCGCCGCGCCCATCTCGAGCACGCCGCGAAGATAGCCCCCGTATTCATCTGCCCGGGAAGGGAAGGTGTCGGCGTGTGCCCCGAGGGCTTCATAGGCGGTGATGGGTAACCAGAGATTGCGCAGTTCCATGGGATCCGTCCTCGGCATATTTACCTGGACCGCTTCCGCACCCAATTGCTGCAGGGTATCTATCACCCTATCGATAGCGCTAACCAGGCCGGGCTCGGTGCCGCTGCCGATGTAATGCGTATCCACGCCGATACTTACGCCGCTTAAATCGATTGCGTCAGGCTTGAGGCTGGCCGCAATGTCGGGCAGCGTGGCATCTAGTGTGGTGGCGTCGTTGGCGTCGGCGCCGGCGATGGCTTGCAAGACGATGGCTGCATCCAGTGTGGATCGGGTCATGGGCCCGACATGATCGAGGCTCTCCGCCAGGGCCAGGACACCGTACCGACTGACCCGGCCATAGGTCGGTTTAAGCCCGACAATGCCATTCGCCATCGCCGGGTATCGGATTGAGCCGCCGGTGTCCGTGCCCAGGCTGGCGAAACAGAGCCCGGCCGCCGTGGCTACACCGGAGCCACTGGAGGATACGCCGGCCCAGAGTTTTTCTCCCCAGGGGTTACGGGGAATATCGAAATCGGGATTGTATCCTGACAGGGCACCCTCGGTGAGGTTCAACTTGCCTAACAGTACCGCACCGGCCGACTCCAATTTGCTCACCACGGTGGCATCATAGCTTGGTACGAAGTCCTTAAGCACCTTGAGTCCGCCCATGGTTCTGACGCCCCTGGTAAAACACAAGTCCTTCACCGCCACCGTGATGCCATGCAGCGCTCCCCGGTACCGACCCGAGTTGATCTCCTGCTCTGCTTGGCGGGCGGCATCCAGGGCCCGATCGGCGGTCACCGTAGCATAGCTCAGCAATTGCTTATCCACCGACTCGATACGCTCGAGCATGGTCCGGGTCAGCTCAAGCGGCGAGATTTTCCGATCCTTGATCAATTGCGCAACGCTGCTGAGGCTGGCGTAGTGAATCGATTCGGACATGATTGGAAAACCAGCCACTGTTTTTATCTCCTGCCTCGCTGGATAATGACTAATGTACGCAATCGAATCGGCATAGCGTCCGCCGCGACTGTCAGCGCCATGGGGCTGTTTTAGGTCTTGCCACGGTAGAGCTTATTTCCACGTCCTAGCGATAACGCAGCATTTCACGGTTCAGCTGGGAAACCCGAGTGACACCGAGTAGCTTCATATCCCGCTCTATTTCGATCTTCAGATTCCGCAACGCCCGTTCCACCCCCGGCTGCCCTGCGGCTGCCAGTGCATACAGATACATGCGTCCACCGGAACAGGCCTTGGCCCCTGCGGCAATCGCCTTCAGAACATGGGTGCCTCGGCGTATGCCGCCGTCCAGGATGACATCGATCTTGTCACCCACGGCGTCGCTGATTTCGGCGATCTGGTCGAAGGGTGATCGCGAGCCATCGAGCTGGCGGCCGCCGTGGTTTGATACCATGATGGCATCGGCGCCAATATCTACCGCCTTCTGGGCATCGGCCACACTCATGATACCTTTCAGGCAGAATGGTCCGCCCCATTTGACCCGTAGCGCCTCGGCATCTGACCAGTTCATGGACTGATCCAGCATCGAGGAAAAATAATCGCCAATGGAGACGGCGACGTTGGAGCCTTGCTGGACATGGTCCTTGAGCTCGGAAAGCTCGAAGGATTCTCGCAGGAAATAGTTCAGGGCCCAACCCGGATGGGTGGCGAAACTTAGCAGGGACTTCAGGGTCAGGCGCGGTGGCGAGGTAAAGCCGGAGTACAGATCGCGTTCGCGATTGCCGCCGGTGATGGTATCGACCGTGAGTGCCAGGGCATCGAAACCAGCGGCCTGGGCTCGTTCGACCATAGCGTCGTTGAGACCTCGATCCTTGTGAAAGTAAAACTGAAACAGTTTCGGGGTGGCGATCATCTCGCCGATTTCGGCCAGGGTCACGGTGCCGAGAGCGGACACGCCGAACATGGTGCCGAACTTCTCGGCGGCGCGGGCGACGGCGCGCTCGCCATCATGATGAAACAATCGCTGTAGGGCCGTAGGGGAACAGAAAATTGGCATGTCCAGCTTCTGGCCCATCACGGTCACTGACATGTCAACTTCTGCGACGCCGGCGAGTACGTTCGGCACCAGGTCGCAATCTTCAAATGCCGAGGTGTTGCGGCGATAGCTCACCTCATCATCAGCGGCGCCGTCGATATAATCGAAGATCGGCCCTGGCAGGCGCTGCTTCGCCAGCAGGCGCAGATCCTCCACATTGTGGCAATTCTTGAGACGTCTGAACATGGTAATGCCTGGTCGCATAATGTTGCGGCCACTGTCCTCCTACTGCAGCTGCTTATTCCTCGAATGCTGGATTCTAGCAAGTCTTGCGGAGTGCTTACGACCACTAATGCCCAATTGTCTGAAATCGTCTGATCTTGTCACCGGGCCGATGGCAGGGCCGGTTACTGATATTAGATCGGCGGCCCACATTTTCCAGAGCATTTGTTATAGTCCAGAGAGCCTCTGACTAATTATTCGAGAGCGGGAGATTCAATATGCGCTTCGGTATTACCAAAACCATACCTGCTTCACGCGGTGATAGGGGCATCGAATCGCTGTACGATGGATCGCTCTCGGAGTTCGAATTTCACATGGCAGGCAAGCCCTCGAGGCTGAAGGTGGGGGACTATGTCTATACGATTTTTAACGATCAGCTCAGAGGACGCCTGCGTATCACCGAACTCATAGGCGGTAAGGTGAACCCGAATTCCGGCCGACTACGTACCCTGATCATGGTGAGTTGTCCGGGAGAAAAGATCGGCAATCCGGTGTCCCGACGCGGCCACCGTGGTACTCGATATTACGATGGTGCCGATTGGACGTAGTGCCGATGGATGCCGCCGCGCAGAAATGCCTGGTAGCTAGCAAACACAAGCCCGTTGTGTCCGCCGCCGATGATGATTGCATCGAGTATCATGATTTGCGTTTGCTAAAAGACAGAAAGTAAAAAATCAAGCCGGTAGCAATGATGCCGATGCCGAATAGACCTTCGGCGGGTCTGCTCACCAGCACGAACCACAAGGTCCAGCCAGTCAGGGCGAGATAGATTAGAGGGGGCAGGGGATATAGGAAGGTCCGATAGGGCCGTGGTAAGTCCGGTTGCTGCCAGCGCAGCACAAAAATACCGAGGACGGTTGCAAAACTATTCAGGGCCAGGGTGAAGCCGGCAAACACCAGGATCGACTCGAACGTTGAGGAGAAAATGAACAACAAGGCGAGAGACGATTGCAGAAAAATTGCCGTCGAAGGGATGCCGTCCTTGTTGGTCTTTCCCAGCCGCTTCAGGGCCGGGAAATCTTCGCCCATTACCTGTATGACCCGTGGTCCCGCCAGCGTCATCGCACTGACCGTAGAGACCAGCAACATGGCAAAGACCAGGCCGGTGAAGCGGCCACCGAGTTCACCGAAGGCGGCTTCCGCGGCGATGTAACCCACTTCGACCTGACCCGCCATCGCATCCATCGGTGCCGAATACAGAAACACGAAATTCAGAATCACATACAGAATTGTCACCACCGAGGTTCCACCCATAAGAATCCATGGCAGTGTCCGCTGTGGCTGTTCGAGTTCACTACTCAGATAGGTGGCGGCATTCCAGCCGGTGTAGGCGAAACTGACGTAGATGAGAGCCACTGCAAAGGTACCGCTGGTGAGTAAGGCACCATCGCCGGCGACCGGCAGGAAGGTCACCGCTTGCGGCGTATCAATCAAGACCAGCGCGAAGATACAGAACGTCACGATTATCCCCACCTTGAGGATGGTAAAAATGAGCTGAAGCCCACCGCTGTTACGTCGACTGCCGGCGTGTATCAAGGTCAAGCCGATTACAAGCCCGGCCGCCAGCAGCTTCTCCAGCCAATCGCTGCCGCCACCGGGGAGGATGGAGGTCGCGTAGGCGCCGAACGTCATCGCCGCCAGGGCGGTTGGACCTGCGAAACCGATGGTGGCGGAAACCCAGCCGGAGACAAACCCCGCTGCCGGGTGATAGATGCGTGTCAGGAAATTGTATTCGCCACCGCTGCGGGGCATCGCCGCCCCCAGTTCGGCATAGGTCATGGCGCCGCATACCGCGGCGAGACCACCGACAGCCCATAGCATCAACAACACAAAACCCGATCGAATGTCCAGGAGTTGAAAGCCGAGGCTGGTAAATACACCGGTGCCAATCATGTTGGCGATGACGACGGCGGTGACCGTGGTATAGCGAAATTTCCCCGCAGGCATGGCTGGTGTTGCTCTGAATGGTTTTAGATTGCAGGCGGTATTATTGCTGCGAATGCGGGGGGCGTCTATTTAAAAGAGAGATGGGTCGTGTGGTACGCCATTACTGAGACTCTCTGGCTGAGCGTTAGCAGAGTCACATTCCATGGCTTTCTTCGATGCGGATATTGCTAAAATGTACCCCTTACCTTGAATATGAACTGCATCCCGAGCCTGGAGCAGTTGAACTCTACCTCTTTCAAGATGCCATCGCGCAGGTAGCCGTCAAATCGGCGTCTCTCGCCACAAGCATCGGAGTCTTCCAGATTGATGCCCTCAAATCTGTAGGTGAGTCCACCGAAGCCAACTTTTTCCACAAACACGCTGAGGTTGCTGGGAATGGGAATATAGATCTGGTTGTCAATATCGAAGGGAGTCCGGTTGCCTTCGATGCTGGCGTTGTAATTGATGCCATAGTTCAATCCCAGTGCCGGCAGATCGTGGCGAAACCCCAGGTTGTAGCGACCGCGGTCATAAGGGCGGAAGCGTCGATCCGATTCAGCAGAATAGAGGTCATTACGAATCTTGGCGTCCTGCAGTGTTAGCGCAGCAGTTAACAGGGCCTCCGGCAAACCGAGGAAGCCCAGGCGTATGCTGGCGTTGCTTATCAAGCCATAGGCGCGGGCAGGGCCCACGTTACCATTGGTCGATTGCAGGTCGGTGGCAGAAGGCGAGATATCAATCTTGCCGATCTTGTTGTCGAAATCATAATAGAAGGCACGCACATTCAGTGCACCGCCATCGTTTGGCAGTCTGTAATCCAGGCCAATTTCGGTCTGCAGGCTCTCCTCCGGCACCAACTCCGGATTACCGGCGACGGTATCCTGATCATCATCGCGTTCATTGGTCGCTCTCGAGAAATCTGCAAAACTCAGTTGCGACACGATTTTCTCCAGGCTCGCCCTGAATTGCAGTGCGTTGCTTATGTCGAAACGAAAATCCAGTTTTGGCTTGATAAAATCGAAGTCGCGCCGGTTGTTGACATCCCCACTTTGTTCTATCTCGGAGTACTCGGCCACCAATGAGCTTTCCAGCGACATGCGCCGATTGATCTGCCAATTATGAATGGCGAAGGGCTCATAGCGAATTTCTTCGACGGTGGAAAAAGCATTGGGAAATGCAATCGGAGTCAAGCCGCCAAATTCCGGTGTGCCCGCTGCCGCCGTTGGCAAACCCAGACGCAGGCCTGAATCCTGTGTTGTACGCGCAGCTTCTATGCCGAACTCCAGACCCTGGCTTCCGGTAAGAGTAAGAGTATAGGAACCACGGACAATTTTTTCCCGATAACGGCTGTTAGTTTCTAGAAACAGATCCTTAGTTTCGGCGCCCCCAGGCTCGGTGGAAATAAATCGCTCCCGTGTCGCATGATTCTTTTTGTCATTGATTATGAAGAGGAATTTGAATCTATCGCCGTTTTCGAAACCGTGCTCGTAGTCGCCACCAAATTCCCAATTTTCTGAAGTGGCGGGGGTGGATTCCCGCTCGAAGCGAAGCACCGGCGTGGCGGCGTTGAAGTCGGTGACGGTGCGAAACAAGCGTTGCGGAGGATCGCTTTTATTGTAAAGCAGGTTAAATGCAATCCGGTCGCTATCAGTTAAGGCATAGGCCAGATTGCTGTTCAGGGAATAGATCTTCAGATCGACATAGCGATCATCGTCCCTGGTGTCATTGGCAGAGAAGTCGCCGTTAAAACTAGATTCGAAACTCTCGATGTGGTGGTAACCGGTTTTCAAGCCGCCACTTAGCAGGTAGCTAAGGCGTCCGTTCTGACCGCTCCAGGCGATAGATCCGCTGGGCTCGACTTCGCCATCGAAGAAGTGGGTTGCACTGACCTCGGTGGTAATGCTCGACCGGGATTGCGCCTCGCGCAAAATGATGTTCACCAACTGCCCGGTGTTCTGTACATCGAGATTACTGGAGGTGCCACGGATAATTTCGATTGAGGCCACCTGATCCGCCGAAATGCGATCGAGCTGACTTCTGGCCTCGTTGGCTTTGCCAGCGAGGCGCTTGCCATCGATCAGAATCTGGGAGCTGGAACCCAGGCCGCGAACGGCGCCATCGAATCGAATCGAGTCGAGGTCCTGTTGTAGGATCAAGCTAATACCCGGCACTCGATCCAGCATATCGTTCACCGTGAGGGGATTGTATGCGCTGAAATAACTGGCCGGATAGGTGACAGTTGAGCCGTCCTCCGTCGAATTCTGGGCATGGACCGTGGGAAGAACGGCCATTAATAAGACACCGGCCCAGGCAGCAATGGCAGAACTTCTTTTAATCACGATTGAGGCTATCCTTCGCTAAGCAGCGCGTTTGGATGGGCTTGGTAAAATCTGTGCAAATTTTATCATCACTGCCTGTTAAGAGTATGTGCGCTAACAATTTGTCACAGTTTTGACCTGTAGATAACGGCAAGGGTTCGCCCCAGTGGCCTGGCACTGCAACCGGAAAAACCTGATCCTATGCGGCGGCTTCGGTGATTATAACCAGGGGGTAAGCCGTCCCATCGAGCTCTAAGCCAAGTTCTTCGGCGTTGAGTAAGGCAGCGAGCCCGGCAACACCCGAAGGAGTGCTTTTAATCCCTGCGCTCGAGGCGATCGCGACGGCATCTTCTGCCTCGGCATCGCCGATGGTCACGAATCGATCTGCGACTCGGTTCAGAACTTCGACTGCGATAATGGAGGGCTGCTTACAGTCCAGACGGGCCATGACAGATTCAGGCCCGGCCACGGTGACCGGCTTGCCGGCCAATTGACTCTGTAACAGGCAGGGAGCTGCCTCCGGCTCAACTATGATGATTTCAGGTTGCGCAGTCCAATTCAATCGAATCATATGGGCAATCGCGGCGGCCAGGCCACCCACACCCGCCTGCAGGAATACGTGGCTGGGCCACCTGTGATCGAGCTCAAAGCGTCGACGTAGTTCTTCGGCAATGACGCTATAGCCTTCCATAATCAGAGATGGTGCCCTTCTGTAGCCGGGCCAGGAGCTATCGGAGAGGAGAATGGCATCGCTGACATCGGCATCTGCCAGAACCGCCACCACGCTGTCTTCGTAATTGTCCCCGGACCGGACTACATCGGCACCTCGTTCCCGTAGCCGCCGGGCGAAATATTCTGGCACCGAAGCGGCCAGGTGTACCCGGGCCCTGGCCCCGAATATTTGCGCACCGGCGGCGATCGCCATGCCGTGGTTGCCGGCGCTGGCGCAGACGAAGGTCAAGCTGCCGGCGAATTTGCGAATGGACTCATCGAGGTAATCTTCGGCATTAAGTTCACCGTACCCCGCTTCACTCCACGCAGACGCGATCATCGCAGCCACCGCGTAAACTCCGCCCAAGGCCTTGAATGAACCCAGCCCCATGCGCGCCGATTCGTCTTTCCCCAGCAGGGTCCACGGGCCAAGGTTTTCTAGCCGCAGCAGCGGTGTCTCGCTATAGGCGGGGCAGGCGGCGAGCAACTTGAGCGGACGCGAAGGGTCGGGGCTAAATCCTGGAACTAGGGTGGAATCGCTACTAACTGGCATATTGTGATTATAGAATGTTAACCGGGGCTTATGTTGAGAAAGGTAGCCCCTGACCTGACCCCGGCCCACTTATCGATTAGAATGCGCCCCCGAAGGACGTGTTCTAAAAGCTATGTGGGATAAGACCAAATAATGAGAACGGCATGAAGCTGGCCAAGCAGTTGCAGAAGCTCGGTACCGAGACCGCGTTTGCCGTCTCTGCGGTGGCGGCGGAGTGGGGAGCCAAGGGCCACAAAATTTACCCCTTCCATCTAGGTGATATCAACATCGCCACCCCCGGCAATATCGTTGAGGCTACCGAAAAAGCCATAGCAGATGGTTATACCGGTTATTGCCCTGGAGCTGGAATCCCCGAGCTCAGGGCGGCAATCGCGGTCGATGTCGGAGCCAAGAGGCAACTCAGTTACACGGCAGATCAGGTTTCTATCCAGCCTGGCGGCAAACCCGTCATTGGGAAGTTTCTGGCTGCGGTGATGGATCCCGGCGACGAGGTGCTCTATCCCAATCCCGGTTATCCAATCTATGAGTCCCAGATCGAATATCAGGGTGGCGTCGCAGTTCCCTATGGCTATGTCGAGACTGCATCGGGGTTTGATCTGGATCTGGATGCCATCGAGCATGGGATCGGCCCCAGGACCCGGGTGCTGATCTACAATAATTTTCAAAACCCCAATGGCGCAGAATCTTCTCCGGCAGAGATGGAACGGTTGGCGCAACTCGCCATTAAACACGATCTATGGGTGTTGAGTGACGAGGCATATTTTGAGATTCAATATAGCGGCCAGGCCGAGTCCATCGTCAGCTTGCCGGGCATGCAGGAGCGATCCGTCATCCTCTACACCTGTTCCAAGCGATTTGCCATGACCGGCTGGCGTCTCGGTGCCGCCATCGGTCCACAAGCTGTCATCGACGTCTTCAACAAACTCAACACGAATATCGAATCCTGTACGACTCACTTCATCCAAAGAGGCATGGTGGACGCGATCGGCGGCGATACCTCGGGCCCCGATGCAATCATCGAACTACTGCGGCAGCGGCGAGACGCCGCCGTCGCCGGACTGAATGCCATCGACGGTATCTCGATCCAGGCGCCCAACAGCACATTCTATCTCTTCCCTAACGTCACCAGTATCATGCAGCGCAAGGGGTTCACCGAGCTTAGGCAGTTGATGGAGGAGGCCTTGACCCGCACCAATGTATCTTTTTGCACCCGTGACCACTTTGGGCGCGCCGTCGAGGGTGAGAAAAACTACTATATTCGTTTCGCCTATTCCGGCATCGAAGTCGAAGAGATTGAAGCGGGGATGGTGGAGCTGAAAAATTACTTCGAAGCCTGAAGAAACAGGTTCACGTTTTTGGCTACCCCAGCAAAAAATAGGAAGTTTGCTGCTTATGAGTAGGCGAGCTTGAATGGTATCATTTGTTGTGGGTAATACGCGGTCAGGTCATTCGCTGTGGAAGAAGGCAGGCCGGTTAACGATGCACCAGAGGGCGGAGCGGCTATTTGGCTGTTGTCACTACCGTGAGAAAAAGCGCATGTACCTGCTTACCAGGCAGGCCCATACAAAAATATTTTTTGCAATTTAGTTAAAGGAGATCGACATGGGAAGAATTCTTTTGGGCATCATCATGAGCTTCAGTTTCGTTGGCATGGCCAGTGCTCAGAATACACCGGCGCCTTGTGGTCCGGCCGGCGATTTATCTGCGCAGTTGGCGACGAACGTGGCGTCCGATTCACGCTGCTTCGAGCTGCGTATGTACACAGCCGAGCCGGAACAGGACGGCGTCGGCGGCATTAACAATCTGCACCAGCGCTTTCGTGAAAAAGAAATCGCCATCTTCGAAAAACTAGGTGCCGAGGTGGTCGCGGTATGGCAGCGGCTCGATGATCCGAACACGCTGGTGTGGCTGCTGGCTTATCGCGATCGTGCTCACCGGCAAGAGGTCTGGGAGGCGTTCGGTAGCGATCCTGAATGGATTGAACTCAGAGGAAAGTACCCGGTACCGATTTCAGCCGACACTTTCATGATGAGCGCGACGGACTATTCGCACTTCAAATAGCCCGAAGATTTGGCATCTGGAAGCACCGGGCAGGGTGAGGGTAGCGGTATCTTCGCTCGGCCCCGGTCTGTAATGCAAAACTAGAAATTGTACTTATCGACTGACAAACAGGAACTTAATGGCCATGAAACTCTACGACTACGGTACCGCACCAAACCCACGCAAGGTTAGAATATTTTTGGCAGAGAAGGGTGTGGAGTATGAACTCGTTCAGGTTGATATGACGAAACGGGAGCATAAGTCACCGGAGTTTCTAAAGATGAACCCCAGTGGAAAAGTACCAGTGCTGGAGATCGATGATGGGCGTTACCTGTCCGAATCTATCGCTATCTGTCGTTATCTCGAGGGTGTTTATCCGCAGCCGAACCTGTTTGGAGTGGATGCGTTTGAGATGGGCCACATCGAGATGCGAAACCGACAGATGGAAACTGAACTGTGGAGTCAAATTGGTGTGTCCTGGGTAAATGGACCGGTGATGGCGAAGATGGGAATCTATAAACAAATTCCCGAGGCCAAGGCAGCGAGTGACGCTAACGTGAAGAATTACTATGAACGACTGGATAGGGAGTTGGCAGTGTCAGACTATATAGCGGGATCTCGCTTTACTGTCGCCGACATAACACTGCTCACCGGGGTAGATTTCGCGGCCATGATGGTCGGATTGAAGCCGGACGAATCGCTTGCGAATTTGTGGCGCTGGCACGCCCTCGTATCATCCCGAGACAGCGTAGATGCCTTACAATAAAACAAGCGAATAGATCATGGGGCCAGGCCTGATCGCTAAATTGAGCTCAGTCAATGCTACGCTCAATTTAGCGGTGAGATGGTGATGCAAACGTACGCCACAATCTGGATTGAACAGGATAAACGAGGTGAATAAAAAATTTACGCGGCGCCAGGCGCTACTAGCAGTTTCGTCTGCACTGCTATTACCCGCCGCCTGCAGTCAGTCGGTGGCACGCTTCAGTCAATCGAGCGTCATCTTTTCTCACGGGGTTGCCAGTGGTGATCCGGATCGAACCAGTGTCGTCATCTGGACGCGTGTGAGCGATAGCGAAGACGCAGTCGACGTCGATTGGACTATGGCAAGCGATTCAGATTTCCTCGATGTCGTCGCCCGGGGGCGATACAGCACCGACAGGGGACGCGATCACACCGTAAAAATTGTGGTCGATAATCTCGATCCTGGGCAGGAATATTATTATCAGTTCGCGGCCAAGGGGTTGATATCACCGACCGGTCGTACCCGCACGCTACCCGTCGGCCACGTCGAGCAATTAGTTGTTGCCGTCGCCACTTGTTCCAACTACCCATTTGGATACTTCAATGCCTATGAAGTGATCGCCAATGATCCAAGCATCGATCTGGTGGTGCATCTTGGCGACTACATCTATGAGGCCGGTGAAAACGGCTTCGGTGGCGAGGCCGGAAAACGCATCGGACGCATCCATGAGCCACGCCACGAAATCGTCAGCCTTGACGACTACCGGCGGCGCCATGCCCAGTACAAGACCGACCCGGGTTCACTGGCGATGCATGCCCGCCATCCACTGATCGTCATGTGGGACGACCACGAGACCGCAAATAACCCCTGGATCGGCGGCGCCAGTAATCACCAGCCCGATGAAGGTAGTTGGGAGGCGCGCCGGGCGGGGTCTTTGCAGGCATTCTACGAATGGTTGCCGATACGGGATCCTGGCCCCGGTAGCAGCCGGGAAAAGTACTGGCGACACTATAAATTTGGTGATCTTGTCAGCCTCATTACCCTCGAGAGCCGACACACCGGCCGCAGCCAACAGATCAGCTACGATGAGCACCTGGGGCAGATCGACACGACAGAGCAGGCGCAGGAATTTCTGGGTGCCGTCGTCGGCGCATCCAATCGCAATATGCTGTCGCGGGAGATGGAGGGCTTTCTGAAAAGCGAGCTGGAAGAGTCGGTGGGCTCCGGCCGCCACTGGCGCCTTATCGGCAATCAAACGGTAATGGCGAAATCTATCGCGCCGGTACTCGATGAAGCTTTGTTTGACAGGCTGAGGCGTGATCTTGAGGGTGATGGCGCGCGTATACTCGGCAATCTGACTCGCCTGGGTGAACTGGGATTACCGGAGGACATGGATATATGGGATGGTTATCCGGCCGCGCGTGAGCGTTTTTATCAGATCGCCAGGGCAGCGGGTGCCCGGGACTTGCTGGTGCTGTCCGGCGACAGCCACAGCTACTGGGCAAACTCGCTGTTCGATGGGGGTGAGCTGGCCATGGGCGTAGAGCTCGGGGCCACCGGCGTGAGCTCCCCGCGTTCACTACGGGCCCTAGGTGAAGAGGGCATGCGGCGTTTCGACGAACTCAACGCGGCGAACAACAAGGAAATCGAGTGGACCGATGGCCGTCACCTTGGTTTCATCCGGCTGCGCATGGATCATGAACGGGCCCGCGCAGATTTCGTCACCGTGTCCGATGTTGCATCCCGTCGCTACACGACCCGGACCATACACGCGGTAGACATCGTCCGGGCTAACGGCACGCTGCGCTACGATTGACAGCTTCCGTCAATAGGCGGGGAAAGATCCATTTTCCAGTCCGGGGTCAGC
>CAJXIY010000073.1 GCA_913054495.1 uncultured Gammaproteobacteria bacterium
CCCTTGTTTTGATTGGGTTCGCTATAAATCAGCAATAGCAATACACTGCGCTTAACTAGAAATATGACATTATTCAGAGGTGCCATAGCCAATGAAATTCCTCGTTATTCTGATCTGTCTTATTATCAACTACCTCTGGTTAAAAGACTTCGATCGCTTCGACGACAGCTGGTTTTTTCGATTTCGATGCCAAATGGCAGACCTGTCCACTAAAATTTCGAGACACCCATCGCCAAGATGGGTGCTCGGTGCAAGTTTGACTTATTTAATTCCTCTGTTCGCCCTGGGCATCATCTTGTATCTGGTGGCGGGACAATTCTACGGCTTGCCGACTATGTTGGTTCACATTCTGGTCCTATTAGTCGCTTTTGATAGGATTCAACCGAGCAAACTCGCCAGGGAATATCTGGAACAATGGAAGACTGGAGATATTGAAGGCTGCATGCTGTATTTGAAGCAGGAACTGGCAATGCCTGAGGATTTGAAAATAGACGATGAGGAAGCTCTGAGTGATTATTTTAGTAAGCAGTTAGTCTATCGTAGTTTTGAAAAAATGTTTGTTATGTTCTTCTGGTACATATTTAGTGGACCGATAGGTATTTTATTTTGCTATATTAGTTATCAGCTTCGGGATTTGCAGATAGATTCAACGGCAAGGCGACAAGCCGAGGAGCGGGAATACGGGCAGCAGGAGGTAGAAATCAAACTTACAACTAATGTAATATGGTTACTGGAATGGGTCCCGATGCGACTTCTTGCTATTACCTTCTCTCTCACAGGAAATTTCGTTCATTGCTTCGAAAATCTCAAGAAGTCCTTCTGGAGTGCCCGCGTGGAAACCAGTTCGGCAGACTTGTTGTATGGCTATGCGAGCTGCGCCCTGTCCGGCATGGTCGATCCTGATATGCCTGAGGCAGATGAGGAGGCGAATCCGAAAACTCGTGCACGGCTGCAAAGGGTAATCCGGATTCAGGCGCTGCTGGCCCTGCTGGAGCGAAGTCAGGCGGTCTGGCTAATTTTGCTCGCGTTGTTTACCGTCTACGCCTAGGCTGACGGGTGAGTATGGTGCCGCTGGCAGTCCCATTTGAGGCCAGGAGAGGGCAACTATCGGCTACACGGCGATTTTGTAAATTTTGGCAGTTTTTACCGCCTGACATGGCGTTACAAGTGTCTCTGTATCAATTATAAGTTATTGTAAAATAACAATAAATATAAATTTCTCCGAATGTTGGGGCGATTCATAAGTCTGTAGTATAACTACATAACAATCGCTCTGTACGTGGAATAAACCGATGATTTAAGCTAATATGCACGCCGATTTGTAAATTTATTACATAATTTATACCCAGTGCCAGTGATCCTGGTATGGCAAGGGAATACACGATGACACAGTACAATGACGCGAATCCTGAAGAAACCAGGGAGTGGCTCGATGCCCTGCGTTCGGTGATCGCCGAGGAGGGGGCCGAGCGGGCTCATTATCTTATTGCCCGGCTGTCGGAAAAGGCCACCAGGATTGACCCCAACTCTCGCCACGCATCTGTAAATACTCCCTACCGTAATACCATATCTCCTTCAAATGAAGAACGCATGCCGGGTGATATGTTCATGGATCGAAAGATTCGCGGCATCATTCGCTGGAATGCGCTGGCCATGGTGATGCGTGCGAACAAGCGCAATTCAAATCTGGGCGGACACATTTCCACGTTCTCTTCTGCCGCGACCCTCTACGACGTCGGCTTCAACTATTTTTTTCAGGGACCCAGTGACGATAACGAGGGCGATCTGATTTATTTTCAGGGACATTCGTCCCCGGGTATCTATGCTCGATCTTATCTTGAAGGTCGTATCAGCGAACAGCAGATGGACAATTTTCGACAGGAAGTGGATGGCAACGGGCTTTCCTCTTACCCCCATCCCTGGTTGATGCCGGATTACTGGCAGTTCCCGACGGTTTCCATGGGCCTCGGTCCGATACAGTCTATCTACCAGGCCCATGTAATGAGGTATCTCAGCAGCAGGGAATTGCTCGACAATTCCAATCGCAGGGTCTGGGCTTTCCTCGGTGATGGGGAAATGGATGAGCCTGAATCGCTGGGAGCGATCGGGAAGGCTGGCCGGGAAGGTCTGGATAATTTGATATTTGTAATCAACTGCAACCTGCAAAGACTGGATGGTCCCGTGCGGGGAAATGGAAAGATCATTCAGGAACTTGAAGGAATTTTTCGTGGCGCCGGCTGGAACGTAATCAAGGTAATCTGGGGTCGACATTGGGACGCGCTATTCGCGGCTGACACCGAAGGCTTGCTACAACAACGCATGGATGAAGTGGTGGACGGCGAGTATCAAAATTACGTTAGCCGTGGAGGTGCATACACCCGGGAACACTTCTTTGGCAAGAGTCCTGAATTATTGAAGATGGTGGAGCATTTGTCTGACGACGCTATCATGGGGCTTAATCGTGGTGGTCATGATCCCTATAAGGTTTATGCTGCCTATGCCGAAGCCGTAAAGACCAACGGCAAACCCACGGTGATACTGGCGAAGACCGTGAAAGGATATGCCTTCGGTGGGGCCGCCGAGGCGCAAAATACCACCCATTCCGTTAAGAAACTGGATATCGAGGAGCTGAAGAAATTTCGCGATCGCTTCGGTATTCCCATCAAGGATAAGGAACTCGAAAACGTACCCTATTACTGCCCGCCAAAGAATAGCCTGGAACTCAGATATATGCGCAACATGCGGGAATCATTGGGGGATGCGGTGCCACAGCGACGCACCGAGACTTACGCACTCAAGACCCCATCGCTGGAGGCCTTTAAAAATCAAACCAAGAGCAGTGGCGAGAGAGAATTGTCGACTACCATGGCTTTCGTGAGAATGTTGTCCAGCCTGTGTAAAGACAAGGAAATTGGCGAGCGCATAGTGCCCATAGTGCCGGATGAGGCAAGAACATTTGGCATGGAAGGCATGTTCAGGCAATTGGGAATCTATTCCTCAGTGGGACAACTATATGATCCGGCAGACTCCAATCAGATCATGTTTTATCGCGAAGACAAGAAGGGGCAAATGCTGGAAGAAGGCATTACCGAGGCCGGTTCATTTTCGGCCTGGCTGGCTGCCGCGACCTCATACAGTGTGAATAATTATCCATTAATACCGTTCTATATTTATTACTCCATGTTTGGGTTTCAGCGAGTCGGCGATCTGTGCTGGGCCGCTGGTGATTCCCAGGCCCGGGGTTTCCTTATAGGCGCTACCGCGGGACGTACTACCCTCAACGGCGAAGGGCTGCAACACCAGGATGGCCACAGTCATATGCTGGCGTCCGCGATTCCGAATTGTGTGAGCTATGATCCCACCTACGCCTATGAGTTGGCGGTTATTGTGCAGGATGGCATGAGAAGAATGTACGAAAACATGGAGTCTGTTTTTTATTACATTACTACCATGAATGAAAATTATCGCCACGGTGCACTTCCCAAAGGCACAGAAGAGGATATTCTCAAAGGCATGTATTTACTCGAGGACGGCGGCGCGCCCGAGTACAAGCTGAAGAAGACGAGCAAAAAAACCGAATCGGATTTACGGGTTCGATTACTGGGAAGTGGCACTATATTGAGGGAAGTAAGGCAGGCGGCGCGAACGCTGCGCGAGGATTTTGAGGTGGCGGTCGATGTCTGGAGTGTCACCAGTTTCAACGAATTACGTAGAGAAGCCCTGGCTATTACACGAGAGAACATGCTCCATCCCAGTAAAAAGTCTGTAGTGCCCTTTGTTACCCGGCAATTGGCCAGGCAGCAGGGACCGGTAATCGCCACCACCGACTATATGAAAGCTTATTCTGACCAGATTCGTGAATATGTGCCAGACTCTTATCGGGTATTGGGCACGGACGGCTTCGGACGTAGCGACAGTCGTGAAAAATTACGGCACTTCTTCGAAGTTGATAGTAAGTTTATTGTTTTGGCGGCCTTGACCGAGCTGCAGTCGCGGCAATTGATTGCTGCCAGAGTCATTACAGATTACATGAAGAAAGCAGGCATAAATCAGGATAAAGCAAATCCGCTGGCGCAGTAGCCTCCGGATTTCAGCTAAGGGAAAACTAATCGAATCGTCTTGCCCCAGGAGCGAGCTGCGGTGTCTATAGAAAATATTACAGTGCCGGATTTGGGTGATGCCACGGAAGTAGAAGTCATCGAACTGTTGGTGTCTGTGGGTCAATTGGTGGCGGAGAATGAGTCCTTGCTGGTTCTCGAAAGCGACAAGGCAGCGATGGAAATACCTGCGCCCATGGCCGGTGTGGTGAAAAGCATTGCAGTAAATCTTGGTGACCAGGTAAGCACCGGACACGCGATGCTGACCCTGGATGTGGAGGACACAGAGAAGGCGGCTAGTGCCGCTTCAGAGGCAGAGAGCAGCATCGGCGCAAAAGAGGCTGGGAAAGAAAAGCAGCAGGATAAGGCAGCCGCCACCGAGCCGGATTCCGCGGTCGCGGTAACAGCGAATGCTGCTTCTATCACCATCGAAGTACCCGACCTTGGCACAGATTATGAGGTTGAGGTAATCGAAGTGCATGTAAAAACCGGTGAGAAGATCGCCGTCGATCAAGCTTTGATTACGCTGGAATCTGATAAGGCGGCAATGGAAGTGCCATCTCCAGAGGCAGGAATCGTGGAATCGGTGTTGTTGGTGGAAGGTGATAAAGTTAAAACCGGCTCAGCCGTATTACAGCTGCTGACAGATGCTACCACTGCGACAGCCCCGCGAGACGACGGGGCGGCGACGACGGAACCAGCCCAGGGAGTAGCAGGCAAAGCAGACAGTCCAGTCCCCGGGTTACAGCAACCACCTGTCACCGAGACATCACTAAAGAGTCAGGAGAGTGGTTCTGGAAACGGGCCCGGCGCTGACGCGGACGAGGATCGACGCGATCGAATCTACGCTGGTCCGGCGGTGAGGAAGCTGGCCAGAGAGTTGGGCGTGGATCTACATCAGGTCTCCGGCAGTGGGGCGAAATCCAGAATAATCAAGGAAGACATCCACGAATTCGTGAAGACCCAATTGAGCACGGCAGCAGGAGCGGGCGTTGGGGTAGCCCCGGCTGCGGATATCGATTTCAGCCAATTTGGAGAGATCGAGAAGCTACCCCGCAGCAAGATTCACAAACTCACGGCTGTAATTATGCAGCGAAACTGGACTACCATCCCCCATGTCGCCCAGTTCAATGAGGCCGATGTGACCGAACTGGAAGATTTCCGGGCGGAGTTGAAGCCAGAGTCTGAGCGCAGGGGCGTCAAGTTAACGTTGCTGCCATTCCTGCTGAAAGCTTGTACCAAGGCCTTGATCGAGTATCCGCAATTCAATGTTTCACTGCATTCTTCCGGTGAATACACGATTCAGAAAAAGTATGTCCATATTGGCGTAGCCGTGGCGACTGAGACTGGGCTGGTGGTACCGGTGATAAGGAATGCAGATCAAAAAACCATCTGGCAACTGGCTGCCGAGCTCGTGGAACTGACGGATAAGGCGAAACAGCGGAAGCTCTCTCGAGACGATATGCAGGGAGCCTGTTTCACAATTTCGAGTCTCGGCGCCATAGGTGGCACCGGATTTATCCCCATCGTTAACGCCCCGGAAGTAGCGATCCTCGGGGTGGGGAAAACTGCAATAAAGCCAGTCTTTATCGATGATGAATTCAAGCCGAGAAAAATGTTGCCACTCACCCTGTCTTATGATCACAAGGCACTGAACGGTGTCGATGGTGGCTTGTTTTCCACCTACCTGGTAAAGGTGTTGGCGGATATACGACATCTATCGCTCTAGGTTCCATGCGCAGTGGTTCTCTCCGTTAAACCAAATCTGAATCCCGACTTCTCATCTTTCGCTTTACTGTGGATAAAAAAAGGTCCGACCTTGACCCACTATTGAGCCTATCTCACAGTCAAACGCCTTCGACAAATTTTCTGACGTGAGCACTGCTTCCGTCGGCCCATTTACAAACTCGCCGTCACCCATTAACAGAATGATATACTCGCAGAACCGCGCCGCCAGGTTGATATCGTGAGTAGCCATTAGCAAGGCCGAGGCGTGCTGTTTCAGTTTTCGATCCAGTAGGCGGAGCAGTTCCACCTGGAAGGCAAGGTCGAGATGATTGTTGGGCTCATCCATCAGAAATAAATCCGGTGTTTGTGCGATCAACATGGCCAGGGCCACGCGCTGGCGCTCGCCTCCGGAAAGGGTATCGACCTGCCGATCAGCCAGCTCGCTCAGTTTGAGATCTTGCAGCGCATCGCGGGCGATTTTAAGATCCCCAGGGTCATCTCTTAGCAATGACTGCACGTGAGGGTGCCGGCCCAAAAGCACGGTTTCCATCACCGTAGCGGGTAACTCGCTGATGCCGTGTTGAAAAAGGATGCCAACTCCCGCCGCAAGCTCCTGGCGAGGGATATTTTCGAGTTTTATTCCGCGGATTAGTATCTCCCCGGATTGCACCGGAACCAGGCCGATCAGTGCGTGCAGTAGCGTGGTTTTGCCGGCGCCGTTCTTTCCCAGCAGGCCCCAGCGTTGATTCTCTTGTAGTCGCATATTCAAATCGCTACAAACCTGGGTAGCGCCGATGCGCAGAGACAATGAGTTCAATTCGAGAATTGCCATGGCTATTTTTTGATGCTACCTCGCAAGATGACTAGAAACGAGGGAACGCCTATGATCGCCGTCACTACTCCCACGGGCAATTGCTGGGGAGCGATGATTGTCCTCGCCAGGGCGTCTGCTATTACTAAAAAAGTCCCGCCCAGTAATATGGAGCAGGGCAGCAGCAGGCGATGGTCCCGTGCGCCTAACAGTCTTAACATGTGGGGTATGACTAATCCGACGAAGCCGACGGAGCCGGCGATCGTAACGGCGGTGGCAGTGAGTAATGATGCCGACAGGTAGAGCAACAGGCGCATCGCCTTAATATTCACTCCAAGGCTTGCCGCCACCAATTCACCTCGAACCAGGACATTGAGGGAGCGGCTAAGGTACAGCCCGCCCAAGACGCCGGCCAGCAGGACTGTGAGATGACCGAATCCGACCCTGCTCTGACTCAGATCTCCCATTAGCCAGAACAGCATACTCTGTACATTGTTGCTCGAACTGGTGGTTAACAAGACATTGATCACCGCGCCCCAGCCGGCGGAGATGACCACACCGGTGAGTAGCAGGCGCGTTACCGACCATCTGCCAAATTTGTTGGCGATGCCAAACACCAGAACCACAGAGAGCAGGGCGCCGGCGAAGGCTGCATTTGACATCCACCAGCCACCTAGCCCCAGTAGTATCGCCGATAAGGCGCCGACGGCTGCACCGCCTGATATGCCGAGTATGTATGGGTCCGCCAGTGGATTGCGCAGCAACACCTGCATAATTACCCCCGCCAGCGCTAACAGGCCACCGGTAGTAAACGCGGCCAATGCGCGAGGAATTCTAATCTCGCGCAACACCTGTCCCGCCAAGTCGTTTTGAGGCTGGCATAATTCTCTGAGGAGTTGCCCTAAGGATAGATCGACGCTGCCGCTAAGCAGGGACAGCAAAAAACTGATCATCGCCAGTAGGATCAGCGTGGCCAGCAGCAGAAGATGTTTGGAACTAATCAAGAGGGAAGCTCTCTACTATTCTCTTTATGGGAATGAAACCGTCGCGATACATTGATTAGCGCAGTATATGTTGATTTGTGAGCGGAACTCACTATTTAGGACAGACGGGATTATACGATAGCCTAAACACCATCTTGTACTAATGTGCGGCCGTAGTCAGGCTGACTGGGGTGTCACTATTAAGTTAGGCATCCGCTGGTGATAGACTGCCCCATGAGTATTCAATAATTCAATTTGCTTGTTAGCAGCAGGAGTAGAAAGGACGATGCCTTCATTCGATATTGTATCAGAGGTAGATATGCACGAGCTCAATAATGCGCTCGATCAGGCCAATCGTGAAGTGGGGACCCGGTTCGATTTTAAAGGCATCGACGCCTCGTTTGCACTCTCTGCCTCCGGGGACATCGAAGTGAGTGCGGAAGTCGATTTTCAGATTAGACAGATGATGGAGATCCTGCGAGCAAAATTGGTGAAGCGGGGTATAGACACTAAAAGTCTGCTCGAAGGTGACGTGGTAACAAGCGGTCAGAAAGCGACCATGCTGATTAAGGTGCAGCAGGGAATCGAAGCAGAAACTGCACGCAAGATTGTCAAGATGGTGAAGGCGACAAAGATCAAGGTTCAGACTGCGATTCAGGGTGAGAAACTACGCGTCAACGGCAAGAAGCGAGATGACCTGCAAAAGGTGATGGCGCTATTGAAGGATGCCGAACTGGATATGCCTCTGCAATTTGATAATTTTAGGGATTAGTCATCCTAAAACTATCCTTACATTCCAAGGTCAATCTCTGATGAAGGATTACACCGGAAAAGAGGTCAACCTATACCAGAGTATATTCAATCCGAAGATGCTCGCCTGTGTCTTTACCGGGCTGGTTTCCGGCTTCCCTTACTTTGTGTTGTTCCAATTGGTTCCTGCCTGGTTGCGGACAGAAAACGTGGATCTGGCCACTATCGGTCTGTTCGCTCTCATTACGATGCCCTATAACTGGAAGTTTCTATGGGCGCCCTTCATGGATCGCTACACGCCGCCCATCCTGGGTCGGCGCACAGGTTGGATGTTGGTAACCCAGATTGGTCTACTATTTACCATAGGCATTCTGGGATTCATACGGCCTGCAGATTCAATTTGGTTGGCTGCCTCGGTCTGCTTGATCGTGTCATTTTTTAGCGCCAGTCAAGATATCGTAATCGATGCCTATAGGCGCGAACTACTGTTAGATAGGGAACTTGGTCTTGGCAATAGCCTTTACATACAAGCCTTCCGAATTTCCGGATTAATACCCGGCGCATTGGGGTTGATTCTGGCTGATCAGTTCGACTGGGACGTGGTATTCCTGATTATTGCTGCATTTATGCTGATCGGTATTGCAGCCACACTTAAATTTAAAGAAAACCAGATTTCCGTAGTGCCCAAATCCCTAAAAGACGCCGTAGTAGAACCCTTTAGGGAATTTATAAGGCGCAATGATTGGAGTGGTGCCGTCTTTATCCTGATTTTTGTGTTTTTTTACAAATTGGGAGACAACATGGCGGTGGCGCTACAAACACCGTTTTTAATTGATTTGGGGTTTAGCCTGACAACTATCGGTTTGGTGGCTAAAAATGCGGGTCTATGGGGCGCACTCCTGGGTGGCATCGTTGGTGGCATTTGGATGCTGAAATTGGGAATAAATCGGGCATTGTGGCTGTTTGGCGTGGTTCAAATCACGACAATTTTTGGGTTCTCGGTGTTGTCGGAAGCCGGTGACAATACATGGATACTGGCGATTGTGCTGTTCATGGAATATGTGGGAGTGGGTTTAGGTTCGATTGCCTTAGTTGCGTTTACGGCTCGTGCCACGACCCCCGCATTTGCGGCGACCCAACTTGCGCTGTTAACTGCAATTACCGTCCTGCCCCGAACCGTTGCCAGCGCGAGTTCGGGCTTCATCATAGAGGCGATAGGGTATACCTCGTTCTTTTATCTCTGCATGCTGTTTGCCGTGCCGGGAATGCTGTTGCTATTCAAAGTAGCACCATGGAATAAGCTCGATGCGGAACTTGATGAGGAGATTGATGAGGAAAGCGAAACCAGCTCTCAAATGTAAAAAAAGGCGTTTCCCTAAGTTAGCTGCCACCTATACTTTTTCAGCGAAATCCGGCCGCCTATAAACACGATGCCTTCTGCCTCGAGAAGAGACTTCTGCCTTAGATATTGGCTCGTTCCCAGCACAAAGGAAATCCGCCCCTGTGAATTGACGACGCGGTACCAGGGCAGTTTTGTATCAGCGGGCAGAGTCTTCATGACGTAGCCCACATAGCGCGCATAGCCGGGGAGGTCGGCCATTTTCGCGACCTGGCCGTAACTGGCAACATTCCCTCGTGGGATCCGGTATACGATCTGCCAAATTCTCTCTTTTGCATTTGTACTGTCTTCGGAGTTCATTCGGGCTCACAAGCGGCTACTGAATTACAGGGAAATCGGGACTTATCATGATAAAATGTGAGCTTCACAAAGTCATGGGGAGACGGTAGTGCGTTTTCTTTTTATATTCTTCATAGCGGTGCCTTTGACGGAGATGCTGTTGCTGTTCGAAGTCAGCGATCGCATCGGCGGGTTGCCGACGGTGGGTCTGGTGGTGGCTACAGCCGTGATTGGCGTACAGATTTTGAAGCGCCAGGGGCTGTCTACCTTGTTGCGGGCCAGTCAGCGCCTGCAATCGGGAGAACTGCCTGCCCAGGAAATTGTTGAAGGGATGATGCTGGCCGGCGCCGGCGCGCTGCTGCTGACTCCCGGGTTTATCACCGACACGATAGGATTCATGTTGCTTACCGGCCCTATACGCAGAGTGCTTGCTCGCAAGGTTATCAATTCCGGCCTGGTCAGGACCCTCGGTGCTGCCCAGGGTGGCAGTGCCTTCACCTCCTGGTCCAGCAGCGGTCGCACCGGCGGTTTGCACAGCGGAGGAAATAATACTTACGAGGGCGAGTATTCAGAAGAATCCGAGGTAATTCCTGCCAGCCCCAAGCCAAGCGGCGATGACCGTGATAAGCTTGCTTAGCTTAAGGAACCTCTGATTAATTGTTCAACGTCTATGCGTGGCCTTCAGAGCAGCCGTATCTCCGCGTTGGCACCCCTTGCAAGGTAGCAAACATTACTGCAGGAAGCCGCCTTGATCTACGACTGCTCTGCAGGCCAGAGATATTGAATAATTAATCAGAGGTTCCTCAAATAACAGTAATAATAAAACTATTAATATCAATGAGATACTGAATTTCGCCGCTAATCCCCAAAAAATTGAGCGTAAATGGCCCTTAAGCCATTGAAAAATCTCAGACTATCCCCATTATGCTCCACATCAACTAATTTGCTGTGGAATACCGAGTAATCGGTGGCTACAGCTACAGATTGGTAGTTTAGAGGATGGTCACACCGCCACCGGGGTGGAGTGGGCGCTTGGTTAAATTCTATTAATCAAATCTTTTGATTTGGGAGTGAAAAATAATGAAGATCCGGCCTTTACAAGATCGTGTCGTGGTACGACGCATGGAAGAAGAAACAACCAGCACAGGGGGCATCGTATTGCCAGGCTCGGCCGCTGAGAAACCAGCGCAGGGTGAAGTGATTGCTGTGGGACCAGGCAAGCGCCAGGAGAATGGGAAAATTCAGCCAGTTGACCTGAAAGTGGGTGATACCGTCGTTTTCGGTAAATACTCCAGCAACACGGTCAAGATTGGTGATGATGAGTTGCTAATTCTAAACGAGAGCGAAATTTTTGGTGTTATCGAAGACTAAGCGATCCTGAAAGAGATCCGGCGTTCGAGAACACAATCACAGACAAGACAGGAATAATTTAAAATGGCTAAAGAAATAAAATTCGGCGATGTAGCGCGCCAGAAACTCTTACAGGGCGTCAATGTACTCGCTGACGCAGTAAAAATTACACTGGGTCCGAAAGGCCGCAATGTAATACTGGACAAGTCCTTCGGTGCCCCAACCGTGACCAAAGATGGCGTATCGGTGGCGAAAGAAATTGAACTGGAAGACAAGTTCGAGAACATGGGTGCACAGATGGTCAAGGAAGTCGCTTCCCAGACCTCTGACGCCGCAGGTGATGGCACCACCACGGCTACGGTGCTGACTCAATCTATTCTCAGTGGCGGATTCAAGGCGGTTGCAGCCGGCATGAACCCCATGGACCTGAAGCGTGGCGTCGATAAAGCAGTTATCGCCATGGTGAAGGAAATTGAAAAGCTGTCAACCCCCTGCACCGATACCAAGGCAATTGCCCAGGTGGGTACCATTTCTGCCAATGCCGATGAGGCGGTAGGTCAGATTATTGCCCAAGCAATGGAGAAAGTCGGGAAAGAGGGCGTTATTACGGTTGAAGATGGTTCCGGTCTCGAAGATGAGTTGGACATTGTCGAAGGTATGCAGTTTGATCGTGGCTACCTGTCTGCATACTTCATCAACAATCAGGAGGGCATGAGTGCCGATCTGGAGGAGCCCCTCGTGCTTCTGGTGGACAAGAAAATTTCTAACATCCGCGATATGCTGGGCTTGCTGGAAGGTGTAGCGAAGGCCGGTCGACCGCTTCTGGTCATTGCCGAGGACGTGGAAGGCGAGGCCCTGGCAACTCTGGTTGTTAATAATATGCGCGGCATCGTCAAGGTTGCTGCGGTGAAAGCGCCGGGTTTTGGTGATCGAAGAAAAGCCATGCTGGAAGACATCGCAATCCTCACCGGTGGCACCGTGATCTCAGAAGAAGTTGGCCTGAATCTGGAAGGGGCGACAATCGACGACCTCGGTTCCGCCAAGCGAGTACAGATCAGCAAGGAAAACACCATCATCATCGATGGCGCTGGCGACAGCAAGAACATCGAGGGTCGAGTATCCCAGATTCGTGCGCAAATCGAAGAAACGTCTTCAGACTATGATCGTGAAAAACTGCAGGAACGTGTTGCCAAGCTGGCAGGCGGTGTGGCAGTTATCAAGGTTGGCGCAGGCACCGAGATTGAAATGAAAGAAAAGAAAGCCCGCGTTGAAGATGCATTACATTCGACCCGCGCCGCGGTAGAAGAAGGGGTAGTGCCTGGCGGTGGCGTGGCTCTGGTGCGAGCTCTGCAAAAAGTTGAAGGGCTGAAAGGTGATAATGAAGATCAAGATGTTGGAATAAGCCTGTTGCTGAAGGCTGCTTGTACGCCGCTTCGACAGATTGTCGAGAACGCGGGTGAAGAGCCATCTGTCATACTCGACAAGGTGAAGGTGGGTAAAGGCAATTATGGCTTCAACGCAGCCACGGGCGAGTACGGAGACATGATCAAGATGGGTATTCTCGATCCAGCCAAGGTCACCAGAACTGCGATTCAGGCGGCGGGTTCCGTAGCTGGATTGATGATTACTACCGAGGCGATGGTTGCCGAGAAGCCTGAAGAGAAGGGTGCTGGCGGTGGTGGTGGAATGCCAGACATGGGTGGTATGGGTGGCATGGGCGGCATGATGTAAAAATCGGCCGCCAGGGGGTCTTAGACCTCCCTGGCGGCGTTGGTTTGCGACTTCCGATGCTCGAGTATGGTTTATACACTGCGCTTCGGGTTCACAAACCGCCTTGCCAGGAAGGACTAAGACCCCCCTGGCGACCGATTTTGGATACTGATAGATGTGTGTTGTTTATTGGATTAAAAGGCAGAACTGAAAAGTTCTGCCTTTTTGCTATGCGGGGGATCTTGATCCTCCCTGGCGGCGTTGGTTTGCGACTTCCGATGCTCATGTATGGTTTATACATTGCGCTTCGGGTTCACAAACCGCCTTGCCAGGAAGGACTAAGACCCCCCTGGCGACCGATTTTGGACACTGATAGATGTGCGATTTTTATTGCTGGAATTAAATACGGTGGGTTATAGGAATTCCACGATCAGGAGTAGCACGGCGCCGAGGCCGATGCCGCTGTGGATTACACCTACCACACTGGTCATGGGTCCGGTCTTGCCTTTGATGGCATTGCCTTCGAGTGCGAGGATGATTGCCATGGTGAGGATGATCGCCAGCATGCTAGTGCCGCCCTCGGACGACATGGGTACGCGGCCGATACCACTTAAGTGAGCCGAGGCGCCCATGAAGAACAGCATCGGTAGCGAGAACAGGGTGTTGGTTCTCGATGCCAGGCCGGCTTTTGCGAGATTACCGGCGGCGGCCGGATCGGCCTCGCCGCCTGCCAGTACTTTGTCGGTAGAGGCGATGACGATTTGCTGAGCCGGCCAGATAATCAGCCACACATTCAGAAACATCAAGGTGCCCATCACCATGCCCATCATCAGGTAGTAATTCATGGCAGCGCCGAGGAAGCCAGCCAATGCCAGTCCGGAAAGGAATGTAAACAGCGCACCATAGCGGAACCACCAGAGCGCCCTGGGAACCAACTTGGATATGGCGGCCGATTTGGCCGTGGCATCTGTCTCCTTGAAAAACTCGGTCTGGATGAAGTTAAAATAATAAAGAATGCCGATCCACGTTACTCCAGCGAAAAAGTGTATCCAGCGAAAAAGAAAGGCGAGGAAATTTTCCAATTCCATAGCAGGGACCCCCAGGTGGTTTGATTTAGTTTTTTTGTTGTACCTGCCGACGCCGTAAGATCGTCAATCAGGTAATCTGCAGGCATCTTAGCATTGGCCTTGGCAGTTCGCCATCCACGGCCAGGGATGGATTGCAGTGCGGATTTCTAGGATAATGCCCCGCTATGAATGAAAACGACGAATTAGGCAATATTCCACCGATGGTGCCGGATCGTGATGATGTGGACTCCCACCTGACTAATAAGAAGGCTCAGCATCAGGAGATCGTGCGAGGCGCTTACTACACGGAGAAAGTGAAAGTAAGCACCTGGCAAGTGCGCTTCATGCTCACCATAATTATCCTGGCGATGCTGGCTGCGGGCTACGGCGGCTATTACCTGTATGGCGAATACCAGTTTGACATGCGGCAGGCCGATCTGCGGATCAGCGACCTGGAGAGGCGCCTGTCGCTGGCAGGTGACAGTGCCGAGGATTCTGCCCTCAACATGATCCAGCGCATGGATTTCAATTTTACCGAAATCGACAAGCTGTGGGCTGCACGTCGAGTTATCAATCGCGCGCTGGAAGATGTCCAGTCGGCATTGGCAAAATTGGCTTTGGTAAATGAGGGTCAGGACGAGGTGGTGGCGAATAATAGCGCGCAGATCGCCAACACCAATCGGTCCCAGACTGTGAGTGATACGAGAATTAACGCGATCATCGCAGACTTCGATCAACTGACACGGTCCGTGGCGAATTTGAATGCCAATGTACAAGAGCTGCAAGGTCTTCGCGCAGACATGGCGAGTATCAGGCAGTCACTCAATAGTGGCGACAGTAATGTGCTGGGTCTGCTTGGTCGCCTGGAATACATCGAGGAATCGATGGAGTCCGTGAATGCGAACCGGCAACAGGTCAACGAAAGCCTGTTGCGGATACAGCAAAGCATCGGCTCGTTACAGCGCAGTATCAATTCCCAGGGCAGTGGTATTTAGTTAATCTCCGGCTCTCAACCTCAGATTCAATAGAATTCGTTTTCCAGTGCCCACTACCCACGCCTCGATCTCCTGGCATTATTTCCCCGTAAACTGCGGTTGCCGTTTTTCGATAAACGCAGTAACCCCCTCTCGAAAATCTGCCCGTGACGCGCAGTCGGCAAAGTACTCCGCTTCCGCCTGTAGCTGTGATTCGAATTCACTCTCCAGTGAACGATAGAAAAGCGCCTTGGTGTTGCCATACACATGGGTGGGGCCGCTGGCGAGACGGCTTGCCAGTTTAAGCGTTTCTGCTTCTAACTCCTCTGTCTTGACGACAAAATTTATCATGCCCATGTCTTTCGCCGTCTGGGCATCGAAGCGGTCCCCCAACAGGGCAATTTCCATGGCCTTCTTGATGCCCACGGTTCGGGGCAGATGAAATGAAGAAGAACCATCGGGGCTGGTGCCGATCTTGCAGTAGGCCAGGGTAAAGAATGCATCCTCAGATGCGATCACCAGATCGCATGCCAGAGCCATGCTCACGCCTGCTCCGGCAGCGGCACCCTGGCAGCTGGCAATAATGGGTTTGGGCATACGCCGCATGGCAAACATGATTGTATGCAGATCGTGAATACGCAGCATGAATTGCTTGCGAATCTCCCGCGGGGATTGCTTGACGGTTTCGCCCATGCCTTTGACATCGCCACCCGCCATGAAGTGCTCGCCGGCACCCTTGAGGATGACGCAGCGCACCGATTCATCTGTTTCGATGTCATGCAGGGCATCACAGAGCTGTGAGCGCATCTCCATGCTCAAGGCATTGCGCGCCTCGGGGCGATTCATTGTGAGGGTAGCGATGGCGTTGTTGTGAGTAACTTCCAGGTGCGACATAGTAGGGTCCTTACGGCGGATATGAGGGTGAAGTCGCGAGTATACCGCGGCTTTTTGAGGCATTAACAGAGGAATAAGCGCGGGTTTCAATCGCGCTTGGCAAAACACCGGGTTCAGGTATAATACGCGCCCTCTCGACGGGTTTCAGCTGTAGTTGCGGACGTGGCGGAATTGGTAGACGCGCTAGATTTAGGTTCTAGTATCGCAAGGTGTGGGAGTTCAAGTCTCCCCGTCCGCACCA
>CAJXIY010000074.1 GCA_913054495.1 uncultured Gammaproteobacteria bacterium
GCGGTATACTCGGTGCTACCTTTTGATGGGACTAATGGGGCCTCAGCAAACCGCGACTCCTACTTTCATTTAGCGTAGTACTCAAAGCACTCTCATTTGAACTAATTTTTGAATTAGTTCGATATTTTCTGGGGATATCTTAGGGCAAGACATTACTTCGGGCTAACACGTCGGAATCAGGCGCTTAGTTTCCTGTATTTGATGCGGGTCGGTTGCGCGCCATCACCAAGGCGTTTCCTGCGGTCGAGTTCGTAGTCTGAGTAGTTGCCTTCGTGCCACCGCACCTGGCTATCGCCTTCGAATGCGAGGATGTGGGTGCAGATGCGGTCGAGAAACCAGCGATCGTGTGATACCACGATTACACAGCCCGGGAATGCCAGCAGGCCTTCCTCCAGGGCACGAAGGGTTTCTACATCCAGGTCGTTGGTCGGTTCGTCGAGCAGCAGCACGTTGGCTCCTCGCTTCAGTAGTTTCGCCATGTGTAGTCGGTTGCGTTCGCCCCCGGAGAGGTCTTTGACGAATTTCTGTTGATCGCCGCCCCTGAAATTGAAGCGGCTGGCATAGGCGCGGGAAGATATCTCGAATTTGCCAATTTTCAATATCTCCTGGCCGTCGGACAGTTCTTCCCAGACGGTGTTGTCGCCTTTGAGTGTGTCGCGGCTCTGATCTACATAGGCCAGATCCACGGTGTCACCAATTTCTATGGAACCAGAGTCCGCCTGCTCCTGCCCAACCAGCATCCGCAGAAAAGTCGTCTTGCCGGCGCCGTTGCCGCCGATAATGCCGACGATGCTGCCCTTGGGGATGCTGAAACTCAAGTCGTCGATCAGGCTGACATCGCCAAAGCCCTTGCTCAGATTCTTGACTTCAATCACCTTGTCGCCAAGCCGGGTGCCTGGCGGGATGTACAGCTCCGAGGTCTCATTGCGCTTCTGGAAGTCTTGCGAGTTCAGTTCCTCGAATCTGGCTATACGGGCCTTGCTCTTGGATTGCCGGCCCTTGGGATTGGCGCGCACCCACTCCAATTCCGACTTGATGCTGCGTTTATGGGCGGCCTGTTGTTTCGCCTCCACATGCAGACGTTTTTCCTTGGCCTCCAGCCAGGCGCTGTAGTTACCTTCATAGGGGATACCGTAACCGCGGTCCAGTTCCAGGATCCAACCGGCGGCATTGTCGAGGAAATAGCGGTCGTGAGTGATTGCTACCACGGTGCCCGGGTACTCCTGCAGGAACCTTTCCAGCCATGCCACGCTCTCCGCGTCGAGGTGGTTGGTGGGTTCGTCCAGCAGCAACATATCGGGTTCCGACAGCAATAGCCGGCACAGAGCAATCCGCCGCTTCTCGCCACCAGACAGATGGGCCACTTCTGCGTCCCACGGTGGTAGGCGCAGGGCATCGGCCGCACGCTCGAGAATGCGCTCTACTTCCCAGCCATCGACGGCATCGATCTTGTCCTGCAATTCACCCTGCTGCTGCAGTAATTCGTTCATCTCCTCATCGCTCATGGGTTCGGCGAACTTTTCGCTGATCGCGTTAAATGCGTCAACTAGGTCGATGGTGTCCTTGATGCCCTGCTGTACGTTTCCCCGCACGTCGCAGGACTCATCCAGCACCGGCTCCTGGGGCAGGAATCCAATTTTGATATCTGGCTGCGGCCTGGCTTCGCCGTTAAAGTCCTTATCCAGACCGGCCATGATTCTGAGCAGGGTGGATTTCCCCGAACCATTGAGTCCCAGCACGCCGATCTTGGCACCGGGGAAAAACGACAACGAGATATCTTTCAGTATCTCCCGTTTGGGCGGTACGACTTTGCCAACCCGATGCATGGTGTAAACAAATTGAGCCATTCTTTTTCTTCCCGATGTTGCATAAAATTCCGGTCGCTATTATGGCATAGCAGGCAGGCCCTGGTGATACTCCAGAGCTTCCCCGAATATTGATGTTCAATGTGCAGGCATCATGTAGAATAGCGCCTTCGAAAATCCCCATCATGCAAGTCGTAACTTACCATCCGGAGTAGTCGATGTTTAATAGCGATGTCAGCCTGTCTGAGTTTGATCCAGAAATCAGCGCAGCTATCGAAGCAGAAAATATCCGTCAGGAACAACATATTGAATTAATCGCGTCTGAAAACTATACCAGTCCACTGGTGTTGTCGGTTCAGGGTACAGTGCTGACGAACAAATATGCCGAGGGCTACCCAGGTAAACGCTACTACGGCGGTTGTGAGCATGTAGATGTGGTCGAGGCCGTGGCCATAGCCAGGGCCAGGAGTTTGTTCGATGCCGACTTTGCCAACGTACAGCCCCACTCCGGTTCCCAGGCGAACGCGGCCGTTTATATGGCCTTATTAAAACCGGGCGACACGATGCTGGGGATGAGCCTGGCGGATGGCGGGCATCTCACCCATGGTGCCAGCGTTAGTTTTTCGGGTCGAATTTACAATGCGATTCAATACGGCTTGAACAAGGAAACCGGAGAAATTGATTACGATCAGGTCGATGCCCTGGCGCAGGAGCACAAGCCGAAGATGATCATGGCCGGGTTCTCGGCGTACTCCAGGGTGGTGGACTGGAATCGATTTCGCGAGATTGCCGACAGCATCGGCGCTTACTTCGTCGTGGATATGGCGCACGTCGCAGGTCTGATAGCGGCCGATGTGTATCCGAGCCCGGTCAACATTGCCGATGTCACCACCTCCACCACGCACAAGACCTTGCGTGGACCCAGGGGCGGGTTAATCCTGGCACGGGCTAATCCGGAATTAGAAAAGAAGCTTAATTTTGCGGTGTTCCCGGAAAGTCAGGGCGGGCCTCTAATGCACGTAATCGCCGCCAAGGCCGTGTGCTTCCTCGAAGCCATGAGTGACGACTTCAAGTCTTATCAACGCCAGGTATTACAGAATGCCAGGGTCATGGCCCAGGGGTTTATCGATCGCGGCTATGATGTTATATCCAATGGTACCGATGACCACTTGTTTCTACTGAGTCTTATCAAGCAGGGCATCACCGGTAAGGATGCGGACGCAGCCCTGGGGCGGGCGAATATTACGGTGAATAAGAATGCGGTGCCAAATGACCCGAAGCCACCGTTCGTAACCAGCGGTTTGCGCATAGGTTCTCCAGCCATTACTACTCGCGGACTTAAAGAAGCACAGACGACGGAGCTGACTACCTGGATGTGTGATATTCTAGACGATCTGGACAACGATGCCAGGATCGCGGAAGTGCAGAAAAAGGCGATTGATCTTTGTTCCAGGTATCCGGTTTATCGACAGTTGTAAACACCTTGCCGAAGTCTCGATAGCCGGATACGCAGATAAAACAGAACGATAGGTATTTTATGCATTGTCCTTTTTGCGGTGCCTTCGACACCAAGGTAATTGATTCTAGGCTGGTTGCTGAAGGTAATCATGTGCGCAGACGTCGCGAATGTATTACCTGTGAAGATAGATTTACCACTTACGAATCTGCCGAACTGGTTATGCCCCGAATCATCAAGCAGAATGGTATTCGAGAACCGTTCAACGAAGATAAGCTTCTGGCCGGTTTTAACAAGGCGCTGGAAAAAAGACCGGTCAGTACCGAGAAAGTGGAAGAAGCAATTGGTCGCATCAAGGCTAACCTGCGTTCTACGGGTGAACGTGAAATTCAGTCTCGCGCCGTTGGTGAGCTGGTGATGAAGGAGTTGCGTGAACTGGACGAAGTTGCCTTCGTCCGTTTCGCTTCCGTTTATCGCAGCTTCAAGGACCTCGACGAATTTCGCCAGGAAATCGATCGCCTCTCCCAGGATAATTCCAAAAATAGTCCAGAATAGTCCCGGTTATCTGGCTCTGGTAGTATGTGGTGTTAACTACCAGCGTTAGGAAACGCACGGTTCCATGCAAACTCTTTCCAACAACGAGCTTAGCGAACAGAATATTGACTGGCCGGTTAATATGCGGCGGGCGATTGGACTTGCTCGCAAGGTCATTACGGCGACACCCAACCCGCGCGTGGGTTGTGTCCTCGTTAAAGACGGTTTAGTTGTGGGTGAGGGCTGGCACATCGCAGCGGGTGAAGACCACGCCGAAGTAATGGCACTGAATAATGCCGGTGAGCAAGCCCGTGGTGCCACCGCGCTTGTGAGTCTTGAGCCCTGTTCTCACACGGGACGCACCGGACCCTGCACCGATGCCCTGCTCGAGGCCGGTGTCGCCGAAGTTGTGATTGCCGGCATCGACCCCGACCCCAAAGTTTCGGGTAAGGGTGTAGCGGCGCTTGAGGGGGCGGGTATTGCCGTCGTGCACCTGGTCGATTTTGAAGGCGCGGCGAGGGCAATAAACCCCGGCTACATCAAGCGACAGCAACTCGGACTCCCCTACGTGTGTTGCAAACTGGCTATGAGCCTCGATGGTCGTACTGCCCTGGCCAATGGTGAGAGCAAGTGGATAAGTTCAGCGGCAGCCCGAGCCGATGTGCAAAAACAGCGGGCGCGCAGCAGCGCCATAGTGACAGGAATAGGCACGGTGTTGGCGGACGACCCGTCGCTAAACCTGCGGGGGGAAGAACTCGATCTCGATCCAGAATCCAGGGCACACAACAAAATGTCTTTGGCCCGGCAGCCTTTACGGGTTGTGCTCGATAGTCATTTACGCACACCCGCTGCTGCCAGGATTATTGCAGCGGATGGTGAGGTATTAATTTACACCGTGAAAGCTGTGCCCAAAGATCAGGCCTTCCCCGACAACGTTGAGGTCGTTCGAGCAACGAAGGCGGCGTCGCGTGTCAGCCTTCAATTTGTGCTAGAATCGCTGGCCTCCAAATTTGCATGCAATGAAGTTTTGGTGGAGGCAGGATCGACCTTGAGCAGTGCATTTATCCAGGCTGGTCTGGTAGACGAGTTGCTCGTCTATATTGCGCCCCGATTACTGGGTAGTGATGCCAAGGCATTGTTTGATCTTACCGGATTACAATCATTGGCGGACAGTGTCGATTTTGAAGTCAAAGATTTAGACAAGGTGGGCGGGGACATAAGAGTGACACTGGTCCCGGTTTGCCCTGCGGTTGATTAATCAGAGGTTCCTTAAAGATGTTTACCGGAATCATCGAAACAACAGCTACGGTCGAGAGTCTGCAGCGGCTACAATCGGAATGGCGTCTCGTAGTTGGTAACGGCGAGCTGGACTTGGCGGACCTACAGATTGGCGATAGCATCGCCGTGAGTGGATGTTGTCTGACCGTTGTAGAGCTGAGCGTTGACAGCTTTGCCGCAGATGTTTCTGGTGAAACCATGAATTGTACAATACTCGGATCACTGAAGCCTGGGTCAAAGGTCAATCTCGAGAAGGCGATGCTGGCCACAAGTCGCTTCGGCGGCCATATCGTAAGTGGACACGTAGACGGTGTAGGTAAATTGGTCGGCTCCACAGCCGACGGGGGAAGTATTCGAATGGAATTCGATGCGCCGATTGCGCTTGCCAAATACATAGCGGCGAAGGGATCGATCTGCATCGATGGAGCCAGTCTGACCGTTAACGAAGTGTCAGGTGCCACATTTACAATTAATGTGATACCACACACCCAGACCGAAACCACAATTGGTGACTATGTAGTTGGGCGGGGAGTAAACTTGGAAGTAGATTTGGTAGCGAGATATCTTGAGCGCCTGATGCAAAAATTATGAAAATGAATGCAATAGAAGAAATCGTTGACGATATCCGCCAGGGTAAGATGGTGATATTGATGGATGATGAAGACCGGGAAAATGAGGGTGATCTCATTATCGCGGCAGAGCGTGTGCGCACGGAAGATATCAATTTCATGGCAACCAATGCCCGGGGTTTGATCTGTCTTACGCTGACGCGAGAGCGCTGTGACTATTTGAATTTGCCCTTGATGGTTAACGACAACAACACGACTTTTAACACCAGCTTTACGGTTTCTATCGAGGCGGCGACTGGGGTTACCACCGGGATATCGGCCGCGGATCGAGCCCGAACTATACAGGTAGCCGTGGCCCGCAGCAGTTCACCGGAAGATATTATACAGCCAGGCCATATCTTCCCGATCATGGCGCAGCCTGGTGGTGTATTGCGTCGCGCGGGTCATACCGAATCTGGTTGCGATCTGGCCAGGATGGCGGGCTATTTACCCGCAGCGGCGATCGTGGAAATTATGAACGAAGATGGCTCCATGGCACGGCGGCCGGATCTGGAGAAATTTGCAGACAAGCACGAGTTAAAAATTGGCACCATAGTCGATCTGATTCACTACCGGATCGCCAACGAGCACACCGTGACTCGAGTCGAAACCAATCTGGTGCGAACCCGTTACGGAGAGTTCGAAGTCAGCAGCTATAAGGATTCGATCAGTGGCAGTCTGCACTTGGCATTTACCATGGGCACCATCACCGCCGACGAACCGACCCTGGTGCGTGTACATATACCGAATACGCTTCGAGACGTGTGTGAAGTATTCAATGAAGAGCACACCAGTTGGTCATTCAGCGGCGCACTGGAGAGAATCGGCAGCGAAGGCAAGGGCGTGGCTGTGCTATTATCTGGCGACGATTATGGGCAGGATCTGGCGCATAGCATAGCCTCAGCATTGTCCAGGGGTGACGAAACCACCGCCCCCAGCAGGCCGGGCAGCGATCTGACCATAGGCACGGGATCACAGATACTCAGAGATTTAGGTGTTGGCAAGATGCGGCTGCTGAGCTTTCCAGCTCGCTTCAATGCCATTTCAGGATTCGATCTGGAAGTCGTCGATTTCGTTCAATATGAAATTTCGTAAATGTACCAAGCGCTACCTGGCAGGAAGCAGACATGAGCACCATCAAGACCATCGAAGGTAATTACAACAATGGCGCGGCCAGTTATGGCATAGCGGTGGCGAGATTCAATAGCTTTATTGTCGACAGCTTACTTGCAGGCGCCCTCGAATCCTTGGCCAAACATGGCGTCATGGATAAGGACATCACTATCGTTAAGGTACCCGGCGCCTATGAATTACCGCTGGCAGTACAGAAGATGGTCGAGGGCGATCGCTTCGACGCCATCATTGCCCTGGGCGCTGTCATCCGTGGTGGCACCCCTCACTTCGAATATGTGGCCGGCGAATGTGTGAAGGGGCTAAGCCAGGCCAGTCTTGGCAGCGGCAAACCCGTCGGATTTGGTGTTCTCACCGTTGACAGCATCGAGCAGGCTATCGAACGCGCTGGTACCAAGGCCGGCAACAAGGGTGCCGAGGCTGCTAGCTCTGTGCTGGAAATGCTCAGCTTAATGCGTCAACTGGAGACTTAGGTGGCCGCTGGCAGCAATAGCTCTGGCAGAAACAGTCGACCAAAACTCTCTCTCGCTCAGCGCCGCAAGGCACGCCGTTTGATAATGCAAGCACTCTATCAGTGGCTGATCGCAAAGACTGAGCCCCTAGTGATCGAAGCAGAGTTTCGGCAAGAGAATCCCGGGAAGATTGACTGGGATTATTTTTCCGAAGTATTTCTTGAAATTCCCAAGCAGGTCGATCACCTCAATGCGCATTTGAATCCACTGCTAGACCGCGCGGTCAATGCCCTGGACCCGGTGGAGAGAGCGCTTTTATATTTGGGGACTTATGAGCTCGCCTATCGCATCGACGTGCCTTTCAAGGTGGTGATCAATGAGGCGGTGGAGCTGGCAAAGGTGTTCGGCGCTACCGACGGCCACAAATACGTCAACGGTGTATTGGACAAGTTGGCGGCGATCCTGCGGCCGCTGGAACGCAAAAAGAAGTAGACTCCATCGACGTAAAGCGAACGCTTCCCAATCAAACTCAATCCATTCAAGCACGATAATGATTCAATCGGAATTTGAGATCATTCAACGCTATTTCGTAGACTCCGGCCTGGGGTTTGCCCGCACCGGGGTGGTTCTGGGCATCGGGGATGATGCGGCGCTGCTACAGCTGCCATCGAATCGACTACTGGCCATATCCATGGACACGCTGCTTGCTGGCGTCCATTTTCCGGCGGCGGCCGAGCCCGCCCTGATCGCCCAGCGGGCACTGGCCGTGAATCTCAGCGATCTTGCGGCCATGGCCGCCACGCCGCTCTGCTTTACCCTGAGCCTGGTGCTGCCAGAATCGAATGCGGCCTGGCTCCAGGAATTCAGTGAGGGACTGTTGGGACTGGCTAAAAAATATGCCTGTCCACTGGTGGGCGGTGATATCACTCACGGTGAGTTGAGCATTACCATTCAGGTACAGGGCACCGTCGATCCTGAAAAAGTACTGCGGCGGGTTGGCGCCGAGGTCGGTGACAGAATCTATGTCAGCGGTTTTCTCGGCGACGGTGCTATCGCGCTGGCAAGCCTCGGAATCGACTCCCATCTGGGAACAAGCTTTGCATTAAACGAACCGCAGCCCTCTGAGTCCTGTACAGCGTATTTCAAACAGGCCTACTATCAGCCGGAACCCAGAATTGAGCTGGCCCGGGCCTGCGCCTCGACCATGACCAGCGGCATCGATATCTCCGATGGCCTCTACGGCGACCTCAAACACATTGTCACGGCCAGTGGCAAGGGAGCACGATTGCGGGTTAATCTGTTTCCCTATTCTGATGCGGCAATAGCCTGTATGTCGGCAGAAAATCGCCAGCAGGCTGCGCTATATGGCGGTGACGATTACGAGCTGTGTTTTACGGTGCCACCGAAATACTGCCAGGCGATGGAACAGGAGGCCCTGGCGTTGAATACGAGGGTCACCCGTGTAGGTGAGATCACCCAGGGTAGCGAGATCATCTGTATCGATGCCTCGGGCAGCGAGTTGCCCGTATCGACAAAGTCCTACGATCACTTCGGAAACCACTAAAACGTGACTACAATGAAACCAATCTGGCGCCACCCGGTTTATTTTCTGGCCTTCGGTTTTGGCAGTGGCGCCGTTCCCAAGGCGCCCGGAACGGCTGGGACCCTCGTGGCGGTGGGCATTTACCTGTTGTTGCCGCCACTTTCAGCCCTGGTTTACGGCCTGATGTTGCTGCTGACATTTGCCCTGGGCGTCTATCTGTGTGGCAAGACTGCGGCGGATCTGGGGGTGCATGATCACGGCGGCATCGTCTGGGATGAATTTGTGGGTTACTGGATAACCATGTTCATGGCACCCGCCGGCTGGCTCTGGGTAGTGCTGGGCTTCGGCTTGTTCCGGCTGCTGGATATCGTCAAGCCCTGGCCAATTGCTTGGGTAGATAAAGAGCTTAAAGGCGGTCTCGGAATCATGCTAGATGATGTATTAGCAGGTATAATGGCCGCCCTGTGCATTCAGGTCATCGCGGTGTTTGCGATTTGAGAGCCCGCAGCGGGAAAGAATGATAAGTTTTTAGAGGAAAATCTGTTGACCGTAAAATTTGTAGCTTCCGCCTCCCTCCCCACCCAATGGGGACAGTTCATAATACACGGCTTCGAGGATCAGGAAACTGGTAAAGAACATGTCGCTCTGGTGCTGGGTGAGTTGCATTCAGGTGAGTCTACAGCGGGTGAAGAAGAGCCGCTGCTTTGTCGCATACATTCCGAATGTCTCACTGGCGATTGCTTGTTTAGCCTGCGATGTGACTGTGGTGCGCAACTGAGTTGCGCCATGGAGAGTATTGCCGAAGCCGGACGTGGCATGATCCTGTATTTGCGCCAGGAAGGCAGGGGCATCGGTCTGTTAAACAAGATCAAGGCTTATGCCCTGCAGGATTCCGGCGCCGACACGGTGGAAGCAAATGAGCAGCTTGGTTTCGAGGCAGATAGCCGCGAGTATAAGATCTGCAGGCCCATGCTCGAATACTTTCAGGTCAGGAGCGTTCGCCTCATGACCAATAACCCACGCAAGGTGGCGGCCTTGCGAGAGATGGGAATAGAAGTTGAAATCGTGCCAATCCACACCGGATCAAATCCCCATAACGAAAGTTATTTGGCGGTGAAGGTGGATAAACTCGGTCACATCAGGTAGGTATTAAGCGAGTCAGAGCCGGGGGAGCCTCTGCGTGTCCAGCAGGAAGAAAATTATCGTCGATTTCATGCGCCATGGTGAGCCAGAGGGTGGCGAAGTTTTGCGTGGGCGCGTGGATCATCCCTTGAGCAAACTGGGGTGGCAACAGATGCAGCTGGCGGCCGCCCCCGGCCTCGTTAATGGTCAATCGGCCGCGACAAGCCAGTGGACCGATATCATTTCTTCGCCCCTGCAACGCTGTCGCGCCTTTGCCGAGAAGCTGGCTAATCGGCTCGACCTGAAGCTGCTGATCGACGACCGCTGGCAGGAAATTGATTATGGCGACTGGGATGGCATGTTGCTGAGTGAGTGGCGAGCGCTAGCGGCACCGCAGTTTAAAGCGTTTCGGGAAGATTTGTCGAAACTCGCGCCCCCCAACGGTGAAGACTATCTCACGTTCAGGGATCGGGTGCTGGGTGCCTGGCAGGAGCTGTCACAGAAAGCCGATGGCAGCCATGTATTGATCGTAACCCATGGTGGCGTGTTGCGTGTCGTACTTCCCACCGTGCTCGGCATGCCCTTAAATCGCAGCACTCCTCTACACATCCCCTTCGCCAGCTTTAGCCGGGTGAGTCTGCAGATAGAAGCGGGGCGCGTCGATGCCCGGCTGCTATTTCATAACGCGGCCGAGTATGCCGCCGGCTAATTGGAACTCCCAGGCAGGGTGGACCTGGCCAGGTCGATCTGGGCGCAAATAATTTCCGCGCCCTGCAGGGCCCGTGGTGTATGGCGCTGAACCAGGTCGGGGGGGACAAAGAAGAGCTTGTTGTTGGCAACGGCATTGACAGCGGGCCAGTTCCTCCACTCATCGAGCCACTCCGGCCTTTCGATATCCATGCCGCTGGCGATGATAACCATTGGGTCTCTCACCAGGACGGCCTCCTTGCTCACTTTCGGTGCCACTCGATCGATGTTGGAAAAAATATTTCTGCCGCCACAGAGGCTGATGATATCGTTGATCAGCTCGTTACCACCGGCGCTGATCAGAGGCTTATCCCAGACCTGGTAAAATGTGCGAACTGCCGCCTTGTTTCTATATCGGTGATCGAGGGTGCGCAGCCTCGAGCGGAAATTCTCTGCGGCCGGTTTCGCGATGCTTTCAGAGCCTGCAAGTATTGCCAGTCTTTCCATGTGCGAGGGGATGGATTCCAGGTTCTTAGGTTCGGCGACATAAACATTCAGCCCCAATTCCCTTAGATTGCGCACCGACGCTCTGGGGTTGCCACTGAGCCAGGCCACCACAAGGTCGGGCTGCAGTGCCAGGATGCGCTCCATATCCAGCATGTCATGCTGACCAACCACGGGCAGGGATTTTGCGGCTTCGGGATAGTTGCTGTACGCGATTACGCCCACGAGTTTGTCGCCGGCACCGGCAGCATAGATCAATTCGGTGAGCGAGGGCGCCAGGCTTATGATGCGATTAGCTGGCGCGGCTAGCTGGATCAGCGATCCTTCGTCATCTATTGCGGCAACGGCTGCTGACTCTGTTTTTGCAGACTCCATGGCGAACAGGCTTTGGGTAAAGGCCGCCAGCAAAAACATGGCAAAGTTTCCCATTCCCGAATTAGCAACACCGTCTATGCGGGTGGCTTTGATTAGGCTTGCTGCCATTAGTAGTCGATGCCCTTCTGCACTTTTACGCCGGCGTCGAATGCGTGTTTGCTAGCCTTGAGCTCGGTGACGGTGTCGGCCATCGCGAGGAGTTCCTTCGACGCGTTGCGACCAGTCACGATCACATGTTGTGCCGGGGGTCTATTTTCCAGGGCGGTGAGAACCATTGCCTTGTCCAGATAGCCGTAGGTCAACATGTAGGTCAGTTCGTCGAGAATGACCACATCAATTTTGGCATCGGTTAACAGGGCGTCGGCTTTCTCCCAGCTTGCCGTGGCCGCCGCTATGTCCTTCTCCCGATCCTGGGTCTCCCAGGTGAATCCCGTGTTCATGACGTGAAATACAACCAGGGGATTGTCTTCGAACAACATCTGTTCACCGCATTCCCATACCCCCTTGATGAACTGGATAACGCCGCATCTGAGGCCGTGACCAACGCTGCGCGCCAACATGCCAAAAGCTGAGGAACTCTTGCCCTTGCCGTCGCCGGTGAGCACCACCATCAGCCCCTTGTCGATGGTGGCTGCAGCTATGCGCCCATCGATATGGGTTTTCTTGCGCTGCATGGCCCGTTTGTGACGTTGGTTTCTGGTTTCGGCTTTATCCATGAAGTGGTCCTGATGAGATCGGCAAAATTAGCGGAACGAGTTTGAGTGAGGGCAACAGGAAGCAGCAGATTGGGTTGGGCCCAATTCACCGATCGTCCGATCTACCGGGCCGATGGCATGGGCGCCCAAACCACGGATGCAGCGAGCGATGACTGCACCACAGGGGCGCGCCGCAAATTCCTTGCTTAACATTTATATCTCCCAATGAACGACACTGCGTGCAGTGGCGTGAGCTTGCAAGCAGAATTGAAAATTCATCAGGGAGGGGTCAGGCAGCAGAGACCGGGTAAGGCTCCGCCACTGATGTAGCCCTCCGCTGCATCATCTAAGTGTTGACCAGGGAGGTATCGGACTCATCGCGGCCTGGGCCGTCGATTTACCGTTGCGGGGGCAGTGTTGGCTTCGCACCAACTTCCCAATTAGCCCTTACAGGGCATCTGGTTCAACGCATCCTCGCGGCAACAAATCCAGCGCGAGGATGGGCGTAGTCTATAGACAATTGTGGATTGGAGTCAATCCCGGCAGAGGAAGTAGTAACAAGGGGGATTAATACCAGGGTAGGCGGAAGTCACAGTTTTTAAGCAGAGCGCTAGACAGCTTCTGACTGAATCTTGCAGACCTTGAGTTTGTTTCTGATGGCGCTGACGAAACTTTCACTGTCAAGGTTAACAGTCGCCAGCATCTCCGGCACCTTGCCTTGTTCCAGGAATGCGTCAGGTAAGCCCAGGTTCAAAACCGGAATCTGATAATTTGCCTGCAGCAAAAATTCATTCACCGCAGAACCGGCGCCACCCATGATTACATTTTCTTCGGCGGTAACGATGAGCTGATGTGAGGCAGCCATATCACCAACGAGTTGTTCATCCAGGGGTTTTACGAAACGCATATCTACCACGGTCGCATCCAGTGTCTGGGCGGCCGCCAGTGCCGGAGTGACCATGCTGCCGAAGGCCAGGATAGCAACTGTACGGCCCTTGCGTCTGGTGATGGCTTTGCCGATAGCAAGGGTGTCCAGCGATCTGTCTATGGAAGCGCCTGGCCCCTTTCCCCGGGGGTAGCGTACGGCCGATGGGCCATCGTGATAGTACGCGGTACTTAACAGTTTGCGGGTTTCATTCTCATCGCTGGGCGTCATCACAATCATATTGGGGATGCATCGGAGATAGCTGAGGTCAAAACTACCCGCGTGGGTCGGTCCGTCTTCGCCTACCAGGCCGGCCCTGTCGATGGCGAACAGTACATTGAGTCCCTGTAGGGCGATGTCGTGAATTAATTGGTCGTAGGCGCGTTGTAAAAAAGTCGAGTAAATGGCGACGATCGGTTTGAGCCCACTGCAGGCCATACCGGCGGCGAAGGTTACACAGTGTTGTTCCGCAATGGCGACATCGTGAAAGCGATCGGGGAATTGCTCGGCAAAATCTTTCATGCCGGAGCCCTCGCCCATCGCCGGAGTAATAGCCACCACCAGTTCATCTTGCGCGGCTAAATCACAGAGCCAGTCTCCGAATACCTTGGAGTAAGTTGGTGAGCTCAAGGCCCTCTTCATGTCTGCACTAGAAACGCTGTCACTTGGTGGTTTGGCTGTCTTGGGCTTGCTGGATGCGTCAATCTTGCTCATGGCATGCATACCGAAGGGATCGTTTTCCGACGCCGAGTAGCCCTTGCCCTTCTGTGTTACGACGTGGAGTAGTTGGGGTCCACCCAGGGTTTTGATATTGCCAAGCATCTCCACCAGGCCGACTGTGTCATGACCATCGACCAGGCCAATGTAGTTAAATCCAATTTCCTCGAACAGGGTGCCGGGTGAGACCATGCCCTTCATATATTCTTCTGCCCGGTGTGCCGCCTTCGATGCCAGGGGTATTTTGGACAGCATGTGCTTACCACCCTTGCGAATAAAATTGTAGGGCTTGCTCGCCCACATGCGAGCGAAGTAACTGGACAGCCCGCCGACGTTATTCGATATGGACATATTGTTATCATTGAGAATCACCAGGATGTTTTGGTCGAGATGACCTGCATGATTCAAGGCTTCGAATGCCAGCCCCGCGGTCATGGCGCCGTCACCAATCACGGCGATGTTGTGGCGATCCTGATCCTGCAGCCGGGCCGCCATCATCATACCGAGGGCCGCACTGATTGAGGTGCTGGAATGACCCACGCCGAAGGCATCGTACTCACTCTCTGCTCGACTGGGAAACGCGGCCAGACCCCCGGTTTGACGCATGCCGAGCATTTCGTCCCGGCGCCCCGTCAAAATTTTGTGGGGATAGGCCTGGTGTCCCACATCCCAGACCAATTTGTCCGTGGGGGTATCGAACACGTAGTGGATAGCGATGGTGAGCTCGACGACACCGAGGCCGGCGCCCAGGTGGCCACCGGTTTGACCGACGCAGTAGAGCAGAAACAGGCGCAGCTCATCGGCCAATTCGGCCAGTTGAGCCACCTCCAACTGCCTGAGATCCGTCGGATCGGCTATCTGATCCAGTAGTGGCGTTATCGGTCTGTTCGCTGGTATTTCGTCAAGCATTGTGGCTATTCAACTCCGGGAAGTCCGTGTTTTCGTGACTTCTGCGCCCTTAGCAGGCTGTTAGAGGGCAATAAGTTAAAGCAGTGCCGGGGAATCGTCAATTAATGCAGGCGTCGGATGATGTAGGAGGCCAGCTCTCGCAGCCGGTCCGCGCTGGCATCGAACTCGCCAAGGGCCGCTACCGCTTGGTTTGCCAACTCTGTCGCCCTGGCCCTGGCTGCTTCCAGGCCCAATAGGGAAACATAGGTGGGTTTGTTCCGCTGCTGGTCCGAGCCCTGGGGTTTACCGAGAGTGGCGCTGTCGCCGATTACGTCCAGTATGTCATCTTGCACCTGGAAGGCCAGGCCTATGGCCTGGGCATATTGGCCCAGGGCGTCAAGCTGGGAGCCGCTGGTGTCGCCATGGCTCAAGCCCCCTAACAAGACACTGGCCCTGATGAGAGCGCCGGTCTTCAGATTGTGCATGGTTTCGAGTTGGCTCAGGCTCAGTTGCTTGCCCACGGCTTCGAAATCGAGAGACTGGCCGGCGACCATGCCCTGGGCGCCACTGGCTTCACTGAGTAGAGATATCATGGCCAGTTGAGTCTCCGCGTCAAGCGCTAGCTGTCCGTTGCTGAGCAATTGAAAGGCAAGAGACTGCAGACCATCTCCCGCCAGAATAGCGGTGGCCTCATCGAAGGCCTTATGGGTAGTGGGCTTGCCTCGACGTAGGTCATCATCATCCATAGATGGCAGATCATCGTGGACCAGGGAGTAACTGTGAATCAGTTCTACCGCACAGGCGGCTATATCGGCTGCCGCCAGATCTCCGCCCACGGCCTGATTGCTACCATACACCAGCACCGGACGAATGCGTTTGCCGGCACCGAGCCCGGCATATTGCATCGCCGCCAGCAGCTGTGCGCTGGGCAGTGGCACCGCGAGCTTGCTGTTCAGGGTCTGGTTGACACGCTGCTGGCACTGGCTCATGAATGTTTCCAGCGAAGGGGAAGGATGTGCACTCATAGAGATTAGTCTGATTCGACTTCGAGATCTTCGGTGTCACCGTTTTCGTTGATAAGCACTTGTACTTTCTGCTCGGCCTGTTTCAGGGCAGCCTGACATTTCCGCGTGAGCTTGATGCCTTTTTCAAATGCCTGTAGAGAATCCTCCAGGCTTAACTCCCCGTCTTCCATGGAACTTACTAAGGCTTCCAGGTCTTCCAGTGCCTGTTCGAAATCAAACCTGGTCTGCTGCTTCTTCGTCATCTTCAGTCTTCCACAGGATTCGAGCTCTGGCGCCGGACTGTATGGCGGCGAAATCCCCGTTTCCCTATTCTGGGGATGCGATTATACGCCAAGTTACTCCTAAATCATGTCGAATCACGGGATTCCAGGGGAAATCAGCAACATCATCCCCTCATCGCCGTTTTGTGATGAATAGCGGTCTCTGGCCGGACGCCCTATTTTAGTTGATTGTGCTGTGGGGGTAGTACGCAAGCTCGGAGCAGGGGGGTTATTTTGCCGTTCCGGTGGGCCATCCCTGG
>CAJXIY010000075.1 GCA_913054495.1 uncultured Gammaproteobacteria bacterium
CTTCCTTCCCATTGTCCGATTCCTTTGTCCAGAGCAATGAATTATTATGCCCTTGCTGCCTGTCAGGACAGCCGCAGTCTTACAATTCAATCAGTTAGTCGGTCCCGGATTCGATTTGTTTAAGATCACATTCACAAGAACTATTGAGTTTTCATCCACTCCACTTGCCCATGTCGTCCTTTCCTATGCGTTCTAAGAAGCGCCTTCGCCGTCCACAACTTCTTCTGCTTATCTCGGCTGGGCTGATGACGCTATCAATTTCACCGGCATCATACACCCAGCTGCCCGAGACCACTTGTCGGGCCAACGCTGCCGGTGATGGCTGGATTTGTGAGACCACCGCAGCCGGTGCTGCGGCCAGTCCCATACCGGCGCCCCCGCGCGGCGGTATCGACGGGGCAGAATCCGGGAACCCTCCGGTGGCCATTCCCGAGTCGGTGGAGCCAGTGCCGGAGATCGAAGCAGTAGTGGAGCCCAGCACCGATCAGAGTTCGGTCCGCGCAGACCCCGGTACCACTCCAGCGACTGACAATCGAGATGCAGGCGAAGATACTGCTGGCGCGAAGCCGGCGCCGGTGGAGTTCGCGACCGGCGCTTTTGCTGCCGGGGGCGACCTCGACTGGGTGCCGCGGGAAGCGATGAGCGAGGCTCAACAAGAGGCCTTACCAGCCAATTGCTGTGGTGCCTTCGTGGACCCCAGCGGCATCGAGAGGAATGCTGAGAATAATCCGGAAAACGCAGAAACTCGCTACCGCACCAGCACCGGCATTCGACAGATATCCACCGGCCTGATCACAGTGGATGGCGATATCGTTGTACAACAAGGCTATCGCCGCATACAGAACAATGATACCACCACTATCGATCTGGCTGAAAACACGGTGTTGATGCAAGGAAACGTGGTGTTTCGCGAGCCAGATGTGCTGCTTCGCGGGAGTGCAGCCTTTATCAATAATGACAAAGGCATCAGCAGAATTGAAAACGCCCAGTACGTCATCCACGACCTTGGCATCCACGGCACAGCCGGCAGCATCGTCTACACCAGTGAGTCTGGCTTGATAAGCATCGAAAATGGTGAATTCAGTCGCTGTGAACCAGATACTGGCTTCTGGCATATTGAGGCCGCCAGTATCGTGCTGGACCAGGAACGGGGCCGCGGTTATGCCCGCTCTGCCCGCCTCGAGATCAAGAACGTGCCGGTGTTTTACTATCCGTTTACCCTGCAGTTCCCGCTGGGCGATGAACGCATCTCCGGTTTTCTGGCGCCCAGTACCGGCTCTACGCGCAGCGGTGGCTTCGACTTCGAACTTCCTTACTACCTCAATCTGGCGCCAAATTACGACGCCACCATTTCACCCAGAATCATCTCCGACCGCGGCATCCTCACCAGCACCGAATTTCGTTACCTGTCCCGGCGTACCATGAATACACTGAACCTATCCTTTCTCGGTAGCGACGATCTGTTCGATCCGGCTACCGTTAATGTCCCCGGCTCCGACTCGCCGGCGACCGAAGATCGCTGGTTCCTTGGTTACGAACATTCCGGTAACTTTGGCCGCAACTGGAGTACCTTTGTTGACTACAATGGGGTGAGTGACGAGGACTATTTCTACGATCTCGGCAGTAATGGTCTTAATGCCACCAGCCGCACCCACCTCAATCGGCTGGGCCGGCTCAATTTTCGCTCCGACTACCTGCGTGGAGATATCAGGGTACAGCGAGTCCAGATCATAGATCCATTATTTACCGAGGGCGGATTGGCAACTCCCTATGACCGCCTGCCACAGCTTAACTTCGAGTCAGAGGCTTATCTCGCCGGCGGTTTCCGCGTGGGCTTGAGCGGGCAGATTACCGCCTTCGACAGAAACCTCGATGAAGACCTGCTTACAACTACCCGAATCGACAATGGCGCGCTGGTGACCGGGGAGAGAGTCAACCTGGAGCCGGCTATTAGCTGGTCTTTGGAGGCGCCTGGCTGGTTTCTGCGCGCCGATGCGAAGTACATGTACAACGCATACAAACTACAGGATCAGGCCATCGACAGCGTCGATGATCCAGATTTTGGCGTCGGGGTTTACAGCTTCGATAGCGGTCTAATCTTCGAACGCTCGATGTCCCGTGCTTATACGCAAACATTGGAGCCAAGAGTTTTTTATCTGTTCAGTGAATTTGAAGACCAGGATCAGTTGCCGTTATTTGATACCTCTGAACTGAATTTTAGCTTCAGTCAGCTTTTCCGTGACGACCGTTTCAGCGGCGGTGACCGAGTAGCGGATGCCGATCAGGTCAGCATCGCAATAACCAGCCGTATTCTCGATGCTCTCGGGAGAGAACGGGCACGGGTCAGTGTCGGTCAGATTACATATTTCGAAGACCGTCGGGTGACCATGAGAAGCCCCGCTCAAACTTTCACTCCCCGTTATTCCACGCTCTCAACCAGATCGTCACTCGCTGCCGAATTTGCCTATTCCTTCTCCGAAAGCTGGCAACTGAATGCAGACGTACAGTGGAACCAGGATTCACAGGAAGTCGAAGAAGGAAGTTTCTCGCTACGCTATCACGGAGATGCCAGCCACCTGCTTAACCTGAGTTACCGCTTCCGTGGTCTTGCCTTGAATCCGAATCTGCCGGTTTTTAACGCCGGCATCGACACCCGCATTAAACAGACCGTCCTTTCCGGCGTCTGGCCATTGAGTGATAATTGGAAATTGTTGGGTCGTTGGAACTATGATCACAGTAATTCCCGGAATCTGGAGAGTTTTGCCGGCATCGAATTCAGCAATTGCTGTGCAACAATTCGCTTGATTGCCAGGGAATGGGTTGACGAAGACGAATTGTTTCTTCCTAATATCGAACCCAATAGAGGAATTTTTGTCCAATTTACACTAATTGGGCTGGGAAATATTACCGGAGGTAATGTCAGCAGCCTGTTAAGAGACGGTATTTGGGGATTTAGAGAACCATATTATGAATAGTTTAAATATGACCAATCTGCACGCAAGCGGTGCCGGCAAGGTTACTGTGCCTGGGCGACTCGGCAGGTGGCTAGCGTTAGTCAGCATAAGTCTTGGCCTGGTAGCACTGGGTGAAACCGCCCTCGCCCAACGAGTTCAACTGGACCGGGTTATTGCCATCGTCGACGACGATGTAGTGCTGCAGAGTGAACTGGACGCGCGCATGACCGAGATTACACAATCGGCTGCCCGTGCCAACCAACCCCTGCCCTCGGGTGAACAATTCCGCTCCGACGTACTGGATGCCCTGATTATCGAAAATGTGCAACTGCAACTGGCCGAGCGCATCAGCATTCGCTTCGATGACGATACTATTAACCGCGTCCTGAACAACATGGCACAAAACAACAATATGAGTTTCGATGAATACGTCTCGCTACTGGAAGAGAATGGCGTTTACCTGCAGACACGGGATCAGGTTCGGAGGCAGATGACCGTGCAGGAATTGCAACGAGGCATGGTCAATCGACGCATTACCATCACCGATCAGGAAATTGAAAATTTCCTCAATTCCGAAATGGGCAAGGAAGCAATCGCAGCCACCTATTTCATTGACCACATTCTCATCGCCTCCGGCGCTTCAGACTCTCCAGAAGTTAAAACCAACAAACTAAAATATGCAGCCGACCTTGCGGTGCGCATTATCGAAGGTGAGGACTTTCTTACCGCCCGTAGCGCCGCCGAAGCCGCAGGCAGATTTCAAGTCTCCAGCACCGAATTTGGCTGGAGGAAGGCTGACGAACTACCGCAATTGTTCGCTGACATCGTCGCTGAGATGACACTCGGCGAGGTCGAAGGACCAATCGAAGCCGGCAATGGATATCATATCATTCGCCTGGCCGGCAAGCAGGGTGGCACCGATCAAATGGTCAGCCAGACCGATGTGCGGCACATCATGTTGATAGCGAACGAAATTCGCACCGATGAGCAGACCAGAACCGCCATAGCAGAGCTACGTCAGAAAATTGTAGACGGTGAAGACTTTGCGACACTCGCAAGACAAAATTCTGACGACGCTTCCTCGGTTGTTGGCGGTGGTGATCTGGACTGGATAAACGAAGGCGGTATGCCGCCAGAGATGCAGGCAGTGGTAGACACCATGGAAATCGGCGAGCTGAGTGAACCGTTCAAGACCGAATCCGGATGGCACATAGCCGAAGTACTGGGCCGAAGAATTCAGGATTTCAGCCAGGACTATACCCGTAACCAGGCCGAAAACGCGCTTCGTGACCGAAAGTTCGACCTTGAGATGGAGAACTGGCTGATCGAAATCCGGGAAAAAGCATTCGTTGAACTGATAGATTAAAGGCGCACCGGGACCTGTGATGTGACCTACCGCATTGCTCTAACACCCGGCGAACCGGCCGGTATCGGACCGGACCTATGTGTCCAACTGGCGCAACGGCCCCCGCCCGATGTCGAACTGGTTGTGGTTGCCGATCCGGCCTTGCTCAGCAGCCGCGCAGAATTGCTCGGTTATCCCCTGACACTCAATCCGTTCGACCCTTCCTCCGTGCCCAGCCCCAGCCGTGCGGGCGAACTGACCGTGTTGCCAGTAGATCTGGCTGCTACCGTCAGCGTCGGCAAACTTGATCCTGCCAATGGTGAATACGTGCTGAATACCTTAAGCGCCGCCGTGGACTCCACCCTGGCCCATGAAGTGGATGCCATGGTCACGGGCCCGGTACAAAAATCGCTTATCAACGATGCGGGATTCGAATTTACCGGGCATACAGAGTTTCTAGCAGATTATTGCCAGCGGGAACTGACCGTTATGATGCTGGCCACGACTGGTCTGAGAGTAGCATTAGTGACTACCCACCTGCCGCTGACGGCAGTCCCAGGCGCAATTACCAAAGTACTACTGGCCGACGTAATTTCAATTCTTCACCAGGACCTCAAACTGAAGTTTGGTGTGAAGAATCCACGAATCCTGGTTTGTGGGCTCAATCCCCACGCCGGAGAAGCGGGTCACATTGGGCGGGAAGAAATCGAAATTATCGAACCGGTGCTGGCGATGAAGCGACAGCAGGGGCTCGATATCGTCGGTCCACTGCCCGCCGACACCCTGTTTACCAAAAAATACCTCGATGACGCCGATGCGGTGCTGGCGATGTATCACGATCAAGGGTTGCCGGTACTGAAGTACAAGGGATTCGGCAACTCCAGCAATATTACGCTGGGATTACCAATTATCCGCACTTCTGTGGATCATGGTACGGCATTGGATCTGGCGGGCTCAGGCAGGGCTGATATGGGTAGCCTCTACAATGCAATCGCCGTTGCTACCGAGATGATTCAACATTGGAAATCAAACTAAAAACGGCTTATGTGTTCTGGCAAGGTAAAAAACTCCCCCGGTGGGCTCTCGGATAACGGCATGAAACACCGGGCGCGAAAGCACTTCGGCCAAAACTTCCTCCACGATCGAGGCATCATCGAGCGAATTATTCAGTCCATAAGGCCGCAGGCTGGAGACCATTTGCTGGAAATAGGTCCCGGCCAGGGAGCGCTGACTGAATACCTGGTCACTGCCAATGCCAAACTGGATTGCGTGGAACTGGACCGAGATCTGGCTAAATTCCTTGATAATCTTTACGGCAGCAGGCCGGGATTCACACTCTACCAGGAAGATATTCTCAAGTTCGATCTGGGTAAACTTGAAGCCGATAAACATAGCTTACGTGTTATTGGTAATCTGCCCTACAATATTTCAACACCGGTGTTGTTTTATTTGCTTAAAAATTGCGCCCTGATCCGGGATATGACCTTCATGCTGCAACTGGAAGTGGTACAACGACTTGCCGCGCAGGTGGGAGAGAAGAATTATGGTCGCCTGGGATTGATGCTGCAATATTTCTGCACAGTGGAACATCTGTTTGATGTGTCGGCGTCATCATTTTCGCCGCAGCCCAAAGTCAGTTCGGCGGTGGTTCGGCTAACTCCCCATGTAAAACTCCCGCTGCCGGCACGCAGCGTAGAAAACCTACAGATCGTGATTCGAACTGCCTTCAGTCAGCGTCGCAAGACCCTGAAGAACAGCCTGAAGTCGATAATTTCGGAACAGGCGCTCAGGGAGTTACCGCTGGATATCAGCTTGCGGCCAGAAAATCTTAGTCTCGCCGACTATGTCCTGATCAGCGATGTCCTGATCAGCGACACCTTGCCAATAAAACCACCGGCACTATGAGCAACTACGTCATCGGCGACATCCAGGGCTGTTACAAGCCGTTGAGAAAACTTCTGAAGAAAGTACGCTTCTCCCCCGACCGGGACAAACTATGGTGTGTTGGTGACCTGGTTAACCGCGGTCCGAAATCACTGGACACGCTGCGCTTCCTGCAAGACATCGACGATGCCACCCATATCATCCTGGGCAACCACGATTTGCACTTTATTGCGATCAATGAAGGCTGCGCTCCGTCAGTTTCCGAGGGCACTCTGTCCAGGCTCCTCGATGCGAGAGACTGCCAGGATCTGAGCGATTGGTTGCGAGGCAAGCCTCTGGCCCATTATCAGAGTCTCGATACCCGCTATGGCATCAGGAAATTTTTGATGATTCATGCAGGAGTGTCGCCATTGTGGTCCCTGCAGAAGACGCTTAACCTCGCCGCCGAAGTTGAATATGCATTACAGTCTACGGCGTACCGGGATCATCTGCGGCACATGTACGGCAACACGCCCACGTTCTGGTATAACAAATTGCGAGGCCTGGACCGACTCCGGGTCATCACCAACTACCTTACCCGAATAAGATTCTGCGATGAAATTGGCACCTTGAAACTTGCCATCAAGGAAGGATTGGAGGCGGCGCCACACGGCTTTAAACCCTGGTATGAGTACGAAAAAATAACCCCGGAGGCGACGTTGTTATTTGGACACTGGGCCGCCATCGAGGGGCGCACCGGCAGGAAGCAGGTCCATGCCCTGGACACTGGCTGCGTGTGGGGGCGGGATCTCACCCTGATGCGCTTGGAAGATCGACAGCGTTACCGCGTTTCCGGTTAAAATGGGTTTTCACCCGGGTCTTTAAGGAACTATTGCTAGCATGGAGTTCTACCTCGTAGGCGGCGCGATTCGCGACAAGTTACTGGATATCCCCACCAAGGATAAAGATTGGGTGGTGGTCGGTGCCGACCGGGAGCAGATGTTGGCCCTGGGTTATAAGCAGGTCGGTAAGGGCTTTCCGGTTTTCCTGCATCCACAGACGAAACAGGAATATGCGCTGGCCAGAACCGAAACCAAAATAGCGCCGGGCTATACTGGCTTCGAATTTGATACCAGCCAAAGCGTAAGCCTCGAGCAGGATCTCCAGCGCCGGGATTTGACGATTAACGCGATGGCGCAATCCGAAGACGGCGAGATTATAGACCCCTACCAGGGTCGCCGGGATCTGGAGCAACGCATTCTACGCCACGTCTCTCCCGCTTTCGGTGAAGACCCACTGCGAGTACTGCGGGTCGCAAGGTTCGCCGCCAGATTCAGTCATCTGGGCTTCGAGGTGGCAACGGAAACCATGGCGCTGATGCAATCCATGGCGGCCAGTGGCGAACTCGATGCACTGGTTAAGGAGCGAGTCTGGCAGGAGATAGAGGCGGGGTTGAGCACACGCGACCCAGCCAGGTTTATCCAGGTGCTCCGAGACTGCGGCGCACTCAAGGTCATTCTTCCCGAAGTTGATAATTTGTTCGGGGTGCCACAGCCTGCTAAGTATCACCCCGAAATCGACACCGGCATTCACACCCTGATGTGCTTGAGCCAGGCCGGCAAACTAAGCCTCGATCCAGTCGTGCGCTGGGCCGCCTTGGTGCATGATGTTGGCAAGGCCATTACGGACAAGGACAAATGGCCCAGTCACTTCGGGCACGAAACCCTGGGATTGAAATTACAGGCAGAGATAAGTCTACGCCTTAAGGTTCCCAATGAATTTTCACAACTGGCGGCGCTGGTGTGCGAGCACCATACCAAACTTCATCGCGTCACCGAACTGCGTCCCCAGACCTTGTTGAATCTATTGCAGTCAATGGATGCGATTCGGCGACCGCAGCGACTCGATAAATTTCTGCTAAGTTGTGAAGCCGATGCCAGGGGCCGCACTGGCCTTGAGAAGCGTGACTATCCGCAACGCCAATATCTTCTGGATATACTGGATGCGGTGCTGGCATTGGATATTGCCGGCCTGCTGGAGGGCCGCGACGGCCAAGACCAGCAGGCAGACCCAAGACAGCTAATTCAACAACATCGCCTGCGGGCGATCACGAACAAGGTGGCGGCACTGGCAGGCGAGCCATGACTGAGCACAAGGTAGTGTGCGTCACCGGCGCGGCGCAACGCATCGGTGCCGCCATCGCCCGGACGTTTCATCGACAGGGATTTCGTGTGATTATCCACTACCACCGTTCCGCCGACGCGGCGGAGCAACTGGTGATGGAGTTGAACCGCGACCGAGCCTCTTCGGCGCAAACACTACAGGCAGATCTATGTAATTCCAGACAAGTGCAGGCGATGAGCTTACAGGCGCTGAAAATATTTGGTCGTCTGGATGTACTGATTAATAACGCATCGTCTTTCTATCCGACAGAACTCGGTGAAATCTCCGACGCGATTTGGGACGACCTGATCGACAGCAACTTAACCGGGGCATTTTTCCTGTCCCGGGATTTAAGTACCGAATTGAAAAGAACCCAGGGTGCTATCGTTAATATTATTGATACCCATGCCGACCAACCGCTTCGCGGTTATTCAATCTATTGCATCGCCAAGGCCGCTCTCAAAGCGATGACAAGATCCCTGGCGCTGGAGCTTGCTCCAGGGGTGCGAGTCAACGCCGTGTCCCCGGGCGCCATATTGTGGTCGGCAGCACTGGAAGATGACGGAGATCCGGCGTTTGCAGCTGCCCGCAAAAAAATCCTGCAGCAGATTCCCCTTGGCTGCCTGGGCCAGCCGGAACACATCGCCGCCACCGTCTACTTCCTCGCCTGCCATGGGCACTATCTGACAGGGCAGGTAATCAGGGTGGATGGTGGCAGGAACCTCACCTGAGTAGGCAAGCTCTGATCGATTCAATGACCGCTGCGCAGGTGGCTAGCCATGACCGGGGATGACCCGGGCTTCATCGGCATGGACGACGAAGGCACTGTCTGTCTACCGACACCAATCGACGACCCCGGCTAGTTACCTATTAGGGGGTCCAGTCGAAGAGCACAGGCCACAAGCGCTGACTGGTTTTATCAAAGTCTGCCCATAGCTGGGAGAAGCTGACGCCTGTGCCTCTGTGAATCTGCTCCGGCAATAATTCCGCCAGCGGTCTCAATACGAAGGCATTACGGGTGATCTCGGGTCGCGGCAGCACTATGCCGCAATCCGAGCCGGTGTGTTCGCCATCCTCATCGCTGTAGGTGAGAATGTCGAGATCGATGGTGCGGGGAGAAAACCTCGGTTGAGAACGATCTCTGCCCAGGCTGTCTTCCAGCTGCTTCAAATAATCAAGGACGGCGTCCAGGGACTTATCCGTGTCGCCCACCACGACGAGATTAAGAAAATTGTCGCCAGCGAAACCCAGCGCCTCACTTTCGTAAACCATTGAACATCTGAGATGATCGAACTCGGCACGCAGAGCTGCCACGGCCTTGCGTATATTGCTTACACCATCGATATTGCTACCGAGGCTTAGTGAGAGAACCGGCACCTTTCATATTCTCGCTTAGGACTGCTGTGACTTTTTACCTCGGATGATGATGACCCCCACGTCTTTTGATCCGGTCACTGCACCAGGTTTACCGACACGCAGCTTCAGCCAGGGCACCTTGAATTCCTTGAGCAGAATATCGGCAATCCTTTCGGCCAGGGTTTCTACCAGAAAGAACTCTGAATTTTCAACAAAATCGATCAGGCGTTTTGAGACGGCCTTGTAGTCCAGTGCCTTATCGATACTGTCTGTTGCCGCCGGCGCACGGTTGTCCGTTCCCAATTCCAGATCGAGACTGACCACTTGCCTCTGATCTCGTTCCCAATCGAAGACGCCGATGATAGTCCTGATTTCCAACTCTCGAATATAGACGATATCCATCATCTGCTTTCCTGTTCTACCTGCCTTGTTAAAGCCTGTCGTTGCCAATACGGGTCAAAATTCGATTCAAGAGCCGCTCCTGCCAGGCACTTAGATTGCTGGCAATGTCTCCAGCGACCACCGCGGCATCGCCTTGATCTCCAGATCATCCTGTTGTCCCGCCAACAAGCGCTGGCAACCGGCAAAGGCAATCATGGCACCATTATCCGTACAAAAGCGAGGTTGGGCATAGAACAATTTACCGCCCTGGCTGAGCATAGTTTTCTCCAGAACCTCACGCAGCTGCACGTTGGCACTGACCCCACCGGCGATAATCAGGCTCGTCAAGCCGGTCTGCTCAAGCGCTCGGCGGCACTTGATGGCGAGGGTGGCTACCACGGCGTCCTCGAAGGCTCGAGCGATATCGGCCCGGGTCTGTTGATCGAGGCTGCCATCGGCCCGCTCCTGCTCCGCGATGACATTGCGGGTAAAGGTCTTTAAGCCACTGAAGCTGAAATCCAGCCCCGGACGGTTCGTCATCGGTCGCGGGAACACAAATTTTCCCTGTCGGCCTTGCTCGGCCAGTTTGGCCACATGTGGCCCACCGGGATAAGCCAGTCCCAGCATTTTTCCAACTTTATCGAAGGCCTCACCGGCAGCATCGTCCAGGGATTCACCCAGTAATTCATAGCGCCCTATGCCCTCAACCTGCACCAGTTGGGTGTGACCGCCTGACACCAACAAGGCCACGAAAGGGAATTCGGGCGGCCGAGATTCGAGCATGGGCGCCAGCAGATGGCCCTCCATATGATGAACTGCAATCGCCGGCCGATTCCAGCCCATGGCCAGGGCACGGCCGACCGAGGCTCCCACCAGCAGTGCTCCAACCAAGCCCGGGCCGGCGGTATAGGCGACGCCATCCAGCGCATTCGCATCGATTCCCGCCCTGGCGATGACTTCCCGCACCAGGGGCAAGGTCTTGCGGATATGGTCGCGAGACGCCAGTTCAGGAATGACGCCACCGTATTTTCCGTGAATGTCGATCTGACTGTATAAACAATCCGCCAGCAGGCCGTTGTCGCTATCATAAATGGCAACCCCGGTGTCATCGCAGGAAGTTTCAATACCCAGTACAATCAATGGCTTGGCCCCTAACTAGTGTTTTGTTGATTTTTGCAGAGGCAATCATGCCAAATTTCCTCGAATATCCCAAATCTAGGAATTTTCCCTCTCCATTTGACCTGCGATCCCGCCATTTCTTTTGCGCTTTTCTTTGCAATTGGGCGTATTGGGCTATACCATTAGCGCCCCTGAAATTCCCTCCAGTCGGCGTAGCCGTCTCGAAGGGGTGAGACTGAGTCAAATTTTTTAAAAGGTAGGTGTTTTTTTCCATGCCAATGGTTAAATTGAAAGAGAATGAACCTTTTGATGTGGCACTTCGTCGCTTCAAGCGTTCATGCGAGAAAGCCGGCATTCTAGCTGAAGTAAGGCGTAGAGAATTCTACGAAAAACCAACTTCGGTGCGTAAGCGCAAGGCTGCTGCTGCGGTAAAACGTCATCTTAAGAAACTGCAGCGAGAAAACAAAAAAAGTATCCGTTTGTACTAACTCCCTGCTAATACCACGTAGGCCAGCATTGATCTGCAACTGAATAGCCATTCGGTGGCACCCAACCTCTGCAGTGATCCGGAATCGGCATGTCTGACAGCGCGCTCAAGCAAGAAATTACCGAAGCCATGAAAGATGCCATGCGCGCGAGGGACAAGCCTCGCCTCGGTACTATTCGTCTCGCGCTGTCAGAAATCAAGCGAGTGGAGGTGGATGAACGCATCGATCCCGACGATACCCGGGTTATCGCCATCCTCGACAAAATGGTCAAGCAGCGCCGCGAATCCATCAAGATTTTTGAGGAAGCTGAGCGTACCGAGCTGGCAGATCAGGAAAAATTTGAAATCACAGTCCTGCAGGAATTCCTGCCCCAGGCTCTCAGCGCAGCAGAACTGGATGACATAATCCAATCGGCCCTGGCCGAATCCGGAGCCGAGAGCATGAAAGACATGGGTAAGGTCATGGGCCTGGTTAAACCTCAGGTCATCGGTCGTGCCGACATGGGAAGCATCAGCGCAAAAATCAAGGCATCATTGAGCTAGCAGGCCTCTGATTAGGGACTTCAATGCGACCCTCATAAGGAGTAGCTTTTTCTACTCTATCTGAAAGCCTTCCGAAGACACCGACAATCCAGGAAGCATCTAGCCGAGTAATCCAGCTATTACACATAAAAGCTGAGCAAATCCCTTCCTAAATCCGATAAGATTCGTTTATGGCTGGACTCATCCCGCAAGCATTTATCGACGACCTGTTACATCGGGTCGATATTGTGGATGTAATCGACAAGCGAGTCGCCCTGAAAAAAACCGGCAAAAACTATTCCGCCTGCTGTCCCTTTCACAATGAGAAAACGCCTTCGTTCAGCGTTGAGCCAGGACGCCAGTTTTACTACTGTTTCGGCTGCGGCAACGGTGGCAACGCGATCGGTTTCGTCATGGAATACGATCAGGTTTCCTTTCCAGAAGCGGTCGAGTCCCTGGCAGGAGACGCAGGCATCGAAGTGCCCCGGGAAGAGAGCAAGGCGGCAGCCAGAAAACAATCAGAGCACGCGCAACTGATAGATATGTTGGAGCGAGCCGGTAAATTCTATCAACATCAGATCCGACATCACGACAACCGGCACACCGCTGTCGACTATCTGAAATCCCGTGGCGTCAGCGGCGAAGTAGCCCGTGATTTCGGGCTCGGTTATGCGCCGCCAGGCTGGGACAATTTGCTTAACGCACTGGGCAAGGACAGCAAGGAACAAAACTCCCTGTTCAAGGCAGGCCTGGTGATCCAAAAAGATCGGGAGCAGAAACAGGATAGCGTTGGAGCTAGCGATAAGCCGGAAGCGAACAACGGCAGTCAAGCCAGGGCAGCCAGCGCCCAATATTATGATCGCTTTCGCCATCGCATCATGTTTCCGATCACGGACAGCAGAGGACGGACCATCGCTTTCGGTGGCAGGGTTTTGGGTGATGACAAACCCAAGTACCTGAATTCACCGGAGACGCCGTTATTTCACAAGGGCTCAGAACTCTACGGCCTTTATCAAGCCCGGAAGTCCGGCGCCAAGCTAAAGCGTATCCTCATCGTCGAGGGCTACATGGATGTCATCGCCCTCGCCCAGATGGGTATTCGCAATGCGGTGGCTACCCTGGGTACAGCAACCAGTGCCACCAATCTGCGGCGGGTATTTCGATTCGTGTCTGAGATTGTGTTCTGTTTCGATGGTGACAAAGCCGGCCGTACCGCCGCTTGGAGAGCGCTGGAAGCATCCCTGCCATTGCTGGAAGACGGACGACAGGTGAAATTTTTATTCCTGCCAGAGGGAGAAGACCCCGATACGCTAGTGCGTAAAATTGGGGAATCTGAATTCAGCAGCAAGATAGAACAGGCGACTCCGCTCGAGAATTTCTTCTTCGAGAAACTTTCCGCCGGACTGGACCTAGACTCCATCGAAGGCAGAGCTCGCCTGAGCAACCTCGCGAAGCCACTCATCAAAAACTTCCCCCGGGGAGTGTACGCGCAATTGATACTGGATCGACTGTCTGCAACCCTGGGAGTAGACAGGGTGTCTCTCAAGCAATTGATGGAGAGCAGCCCACCACCGCCGGAGCCGACAGCGCCACCGTTGGGAAAGGAAGTACCTGACCATATCAGCAATCCAGTGCCAGGGTATGGCCAGCGGCGGTCAGGCAAGGCCAGCTCAAATCTTGCGGTGTACCGAAAATCGGCCAGCCTTAAAGCGATCGAGCTGCTGCTGAGAAACCCGGAAATCGCCCTCTCCATCAAGCAGGATCTTGAGGCGCTGAGCTCGGCGGAAGATGAGAGCCGCAAACTGCTGCTCTCTCTCATAAAATTGGTGCAAAAGGAGCCCGACATCGAGACGGTCACTCTGATGGGTTACTCCTATGGCACCAACCTCGGTGGCCAGCTCACCCAACTCTTGAAAAGCGAGAAGATTACCCCCAATGAAGGGATAGAAGAGGAATTTCATCAAATACTTGACAGTATATTGTCAGATATTACACAAAAACTGGAATTGCTCCGGTTACAAGACAAGTTGAGATCCCATGTCGATGCGGCGAATCGCGGCGACGACTAGAAACTCTGTAACGGTAATACGCGTCTAATGATTATTGGCAGAATAATTGTCAACTCTGCCGCTAACCCTATATAATGCGCGGCTCACTTTTATTTACCCATTCATTGCCTGGCACCAGAGCCAAGGGAAACGAGGATTCATGGCCGAATTAATTGCACCACAATCGAGTCTCAAAGCCCTGATTGCCAAAGGTAAGGAACAGACCTATCTGACCTATGCTCAGGTCAATGATCATTTGCCTGAATCTATCTCCGACCCGGATCAGGTTGAAGATATTATTCAAATGATCAATGACATGGGCATCAAGGTGTTCGAAACGGCACCCGATGCAGATGCATTGCTGCTCAACGAAGAAAACGATTCTGGTGCCGATGAAGTCGCAGCGGCAGAAGCTGCGGCAGCGCTGGCTGCGGTAGAAAACGAAGCAGGCCGAACCACCGATCCCGTGCGCATGTATATGCGGGAGATGGGAACAGTCGATCTGTTGACCCGCGAGGGTGAAATTGTCATCGCCAAGCGCATCGAAGAAGGCCTGCGTGAACTGATGAAATCCATGGCCCTGTTCCCGGGTACAGTCGAGCACGTGCTCAATGAATATGCCCTCATCGATGCCGAAGAGCGGCGTTTGATCGAACTCATCACCGGCTATCTAGATGCCGCCGATGACATTCCAGTGCCCCCTCCCATACAGGCTCCTGCGGCTAATAAAGGTGCTTCAGGTCAGACTACTGACAGCGATGACGATGAATTACCGGTAGGCCCTGATCCGGAAGAGGCGCGTCTCCGTTTCGGCGAGATAAGAGAGCAGTATGAACTCACCAGTGCGCTGGTTGCCAAGCACGGCCGCAACCATGCCAAATCCAAAGAAGGACTGGAAAAACTGGGTGATCTGTTTAAGGCGTTGAAGTTAACCCCAAGACAGTTCGAACCGCTACTCAGCCACATACGCGCCGTACTTTCCCGCCTGCGTCGTCATGAAAAAACTATCATGGGCCTGTGCGTGCGCAGTGCCAAGATGCCACGTAAGGATTTCATCGCCAGCTTCCCCGGCAACGAAATAAATGATAAGTGGATCGATCCACACATCAAGGCCAAGCAGCCCTATTCTGAATTACTGGTTAACGTAAAAATTGAGGTGCTACGGGCGCAGAAGAAGATGCGCTTACTGCAAGAAGAAAACTATCTCACGGTCTCGGAAATCAAAGACATCAATCGACAGATGTCCATCGGTGAGGCCAAGTCCCGACGCGCCAAGAAGGAAATGGTGGAAGCGAACCTGCGCCTGGTTATTTCTATCGCCAAGAAATACACCAACCGCGGCTTGCAGTTTCTCGACCTGATTCAGGAGGGCAATATCGGCCTGATGAAAGCGGTAGACAAATTCGAATATCGCCGGGGCTACAAGTTCTCCACCTATGCCACCTGGTGGATTCGCCAGGCCATCACCCGCTCCATCGCCGATCAGGCGCGCACCATCCGCATTCCGGTGCATATGATCGAGACCATTAATAAACTCAACCGCATATCCCGCCAGATGGTCCACGAGAAAGGGCGCGAGCCAACCCCTGAGGAGTTGGGCGAGCGCATGGAGATGACAGAAGACAAGGTCCGCCGCGTGCTGAAGATTGCGAAAGAACCTATCTCTATGGAAACTCCAATCGGTGATGACGAAGATTCACACCTGGGCGACTTCATCGAAGACGCCACCGTCGACTCGCCAGTAGATTCGTCCATCGATGAAGGCCTGCGGGAAGCCACCAAGGACGTCCTCGGCAGCCTCACCGCCAGGGAAGCGAAAGTACTGAGGATGCGCTTCGGCATCGACATGAATACCGACCACACCCTGGAAGAAGTGGGCAAGCAATTCGACGTAACCCGCGAACGCATCCGCCAGATCGAAGCCAAGGCCCTGCGCAAACT
>CAJXIY010000076.1 GCA_913054495.1 uncultured Gammaproteobacteria bacterium
AGCGCGAATGGTCGCAAGGAAAGTAGGGTAGAGGATCTTCGCCGGGAAAGTATCCAAAGATTGACCCGACACACTCGATGCTACGAATTAGTGTTGGGTACTGTGGCGCCGGTATCTCGGGACCAGTACCTAACGATTTCTAGCAGCGGGAACCGACTCCGCGACTGCCATCCAGGATGATGCTCAGGCCAGGACTGCTTGAACGAAGAATCGTACCGCTGTCTATTATCCGCACTTTCTGAGAGCTGGGTTGGTAAATGTCTGCATTCTGGGCAATTATTTTCTTGGCAGATTCAGCCGTACGCTTGGCCCGGGCTACGTCACCTAACTCGCTATAAACCTGAGCGAGCGCCGAATAAAAATCGGGCTCTAATGAATCCAAGCGGATGGCTTTGCGATAAGAGATCCGGGCGGCATTCAGATTATTACGGTTGTAGGCCAAATTACCCCGCGCGAAATGAAAATAAGGATTGCGGTTATTGAATTGCTTGGTTGCCTGCTCATACTTCCTTGCCAGTTCAACCTTTCCGGAATCATAGTAAAACTTAGTCAGGTTATTGATCGCAGTGGCGTTGGTATTATCCTTCTGGAAAGCCACCTGATAACTGTATTCTGAGAACTCGCGGTTGCCCAATCTGTTGTAAGTGGCGCCAATATTGTTCCAGGCAATCGACAATTCGATATCTAGAAATAAGGCATTCTTGAAATAAATCAAGGCCTGATTGAAATCATGTTTGATCAGGGCTTCGACACCCAGATTATTAAAATACAGAGCTCGGGCCTCCTGATCATCGATGATGGATGCAGTGAGTTTTTGCAGTCCAATCTCTGGCGTAAAATCCACGACATAGCGTCGCCTCACGTTAAAACGCCCGGTCGCATTGATGTGCTGGCTCAAAACCAGCAAGCCGCCACGAATATCCCAGGCGGGTTGCACAGCAACCGTCTGGAAATTTGCGTCCAGGCCAACATAGCGCGCCATCGCCACATACAGATTCATCACCGAGAGACAGTTACCCTGCTTAGCGGCGAAGACTTCAACAGCGGTATGGGTGGTGTCGTCGGCGTACTGAATATTCAAAAACTCTTCGCCGTAGAGGATATCCTGTAGTTTGTCGAGACGCTCCTCTCCATTGTCCCTGGGTCCTATATAGGCATCGAGCATGCTGAGGATTTCGGGGGAGAGTTGTAATGGCTCTACGTCGCTGTACCGATCACTGGTTTGGTGGATGATCTGACTATAAATGTTAGGGCTCTCTGCGAACTCCAGTTCCACATCGATGGCGACACAGCCCGCGAGCCCAATGGCGCAAAACATCAGCAGGATGAGTCTTAAGCTGTGAAAGTGGTTCACGTACATACTAGGGAGCCTCTGCTGTCAAAATCAAACACCTCAATACCGTGCAGGGGTGGCACGCCCGGTCTTGTCTATCTTCATGAACTCGTACCGACCGCGCATGAAGGGCACATCCTCCTCCTGCAGCTTGCGAAACAGGCCGATCCATCCGGCATAGTTTGCCACCGGGGCCATACTGCTACCGAGACTCGAATAATCGAGGCTGTCACTGAGCCGATTGATGTATGGACCCCATGAATCCTGGTAGGTCGTGGCGCCGGAAACAGACTCATACTCATATGCCAGGGCCAGCCTGGTCTGGGCAATCCGCACGTTATTGGCGGACAGAAATCGAATTTCATAGTCGGTTTCGAATTCGAGAGATCTATTTGCCTGCGCAACAAACCAATCCACGCCAATATCTATCATCACGCTCTTGCTAACAGAAAGATTGGACACGTATTCGAATGGCTGGGTGTCGGCGTGCATGATCTCATAACCCGCATCGGTATCGCGCAGAGCCGACGATATACGAACCCGCCCTTCGGCATCGATATCCACAATCGAATCTGAATGAATCGAGTCGGCACGGACGTTAAAATCGAACAGGGCTTTCAGTGTCTTCGACTCCACTGCTGGCAACTGCCAATTCCGGCCACTGTCATCGACGAGATGGATGCTACCTGCCGAGTATACCATTGCCGCAATAGCGAATGGCAGAGTCGCTGTCTCTCCCAGCGCCACACCGCCCGGCACGATAATTTCCCTGATCGTCGACCGATTAAATTCATCACCCAATGTCTCTTTTAGAAACACCGGGGGCTCATTTCGTGTCAGGGCACGATCGCCATTAGCCTTGAACAGTGAATTGGTTTTGCGGCGCACACGTTTGCCAAGATATGTTAACTCCGTGACATCGGTTCGATATCTTCTGGCCGCCTGGGTATCGATCGCCAGGCGCTGGGCGGCGGTCGCGTAAAGGCGTGCAGCCGGAAGCACATTGCCGCCAAAGAACGTTTTGACATGATAGTCGTAAGCCGTAGCGACAGCTTCAATCTTTTGCGCCCAACTCAGGTCTTCCCGATAGAATGAAACGAAGATTCGCGCCTCGGCAGGGGCAGCGAGCCAGGCTTCTACATAGTCATTGAGACCACTGAGATCGTCCACATCCGGTTTCGAAAGAATAACGAGGCCGCCAATCTGTGCCGCGTCATACTCGCTCTCCCAGACTCGGATTTCTTCACTGCCAGGCAGAGCGCCCGTGGGCAGGTCCGGAAAGCGACCAACCCTCGGTCGTCTAATGCGCTGACGAACGAGATCGCGGTCATTGAGATTTGCTACCACGTCCAGTTCGTACACACTCAGGGCAAGCGCCACTGCTTGCAGGAACGGATCTTCGAATTCAGACCCGGCAGCGGCTGCGGAAAGAGAAGATTGCGCGGTGACAGCTGCAGTCAGACACAGGCATAATAATCCCACGACGCGGTGAATTGCGCGCAGTCTTGCTAATCGCCTAATCACTTGCACAGACATCATAAACCTCACCGCGCCTCTTTCTCATCAGGCGTACACGAAGATCGGAGACATAAGACGGCTCACCCCAAAAATGTATGGGCTGCGCCATCTCATTAATCAGGCGTTGTGCTTCGTCATACTCATCGGCGGCGATGGCGTATTTAATCGATTGTTCCATGATAAACGTATCCGCAGGCAACAGGACAAATGCCTTACGCTGATAATTCCGGCCACCGATCCAGTTCTCACCCGCGAGTAAATAGAGCTGCCCCATTGCCAGATTGGCTTCCGGGTTTTCCGCAGCCATAGCTATGGCTTTTTCGAAATGCAGCCTGATACCCGCGACGATTTCCGCTCTTTGCCTTGCCGGCCAACTATTGTCGCAGTCATTCAATTCTGATTCCCAATATTCACCATAGTCCATCAGTATGTCCGGCTGATTCGGCCCCAGAGCAATCGCCTGCTCAAAATAGGCGGCTAAGGTTTGATCCGCCGGCGGCGATTCCTGAAACCTTAGGGCATCCCCTAATCCCGAGTGACTACGCGCAATGCTCGAATCCAGTTCCATGGCCGTCTCAAAAAACAATTGGGCATTCTCAGCTCGCCCAGAGTTCAGCGCCAGCTCGGCTAACATGATAGCCAATTGACCACCGTCTATCTGACTGGCCCGGTATTGCGGATTTTCATTCAGCTCCCCATACTCTATGGTGTCCCGGGGTCCGCTACTGTTTAACAAATAATGATGCAGCTCCGCATCCAATTGGGCGGTGGTGATATCGAATGCCTGGTCGAAGGCGAAGCGGGCGTTGCGCCCTTCAAGCAGCAACTGCAGATAAGTCTGTAAGTTGTCACGGCGATCGACAAAACCTTCTTCTTCGTGGGCATGCTTTAGAAAATGCAACAGGGCCTGGGATTTTAAGTTGGCAATCTGGACTACCCGCGGCGATGCCAGCGCCTCATCCCGGTACAGCAGTCGATCCATGGATAAGGTCTTGCTAAGAGGGACCAATACCGCATTCTCGCGCGCACTAAAGCGTTTGAACTGCGCCGGGCCCGGTTCCATTTGCATACGCGCCAGGTAGCCGGCGAGACCCTCTTCGTACCAGCGCGGTAAGCGCAGGTCGGAAAAATTTCTCACCAGAAAATGAACGTAGTGGTGATAGGCTTCCTCGGTGGATATTTCGTCGCCCCCGACCAGGGCCATGAAGTTCGATCGAGGCGAGGGATGAAAAAATGCCTTCTCGTCTGGGTAGGAGAAAAACTGAAAACTCTCCTCCGTGTCAAACAGATAGACATAGTTTGGAATCGAGGCGCTGGGAAAGGGGGACTGGCCCTGGATGACGTAGGCGGCGATCTGTCTCCAGGTTTCCAATTCATCGGCAAATCGGGCCGTTTGCCGTGCCGAACGCTGGCTAAGGACGGTAAAATGCGCAGTTTCCAGTACCAGCCATGCATCCTGCATCAGCTTGGCCTGTGCAAAGCCCGGACCCGGCAGTGTGATAAGTAGCGCTAAAAGCGTTAAGTAATTGAATATATTAAAGAAAGCTCGCATCGTATGACCCAGATAGCTCGCCATCATCGACCTATCAGATCACTGTACCACGCAATTTACAGTGGCTTAAAGACTATCCGACATAAATTGCGGCCCTATTTCCGCAAACCCTGCCCCCGCCCGGCTAGGCCATCTCGGTAGCGGCTCAGGCTGTTGTCGGCACGCCGGTTTCGACGGCACTAATCATCCCCCTAGCTACATCGCCGGGTAATTCGGCCCACCACCACCTTCCGGCACCACCCAGTGAATATTCTGAGCCGGGTCCTTGATGTCGCAAGTTTTACAGTGCACGCAGTTCTGGGAATTGATTTGGAACATTTTCGTGCCATCCTCGGCTTCGACTACTTCATAAACGCCCGCCGGGCAGTAGCGTTGCGCCGGTTCATCGTACATTGGCAGGTTGACTGCGATTGGCACAGACGGGTCTTTCAATTGTAAATGACAGGGTTGGTCTTCGCCGTGGTTGGTATTGGACAGGAACACCGAAGACAGCTTGTCAAAGCTGATCTTGCCATCGGGTTTGGGATATTCAATCTGGGGGCACTGCGCCGCCGGATTGAGTTGACTGTAGTCGGTGGATTTATCATGAATGGTGAAAGGAAACTTGCCGAAGAAAATATTCTGTTCGATAAACGCCAGGGTACTGCCTAGCCAAAATCCAAATTTATGAAACGCTGCACCAAAGTTACGGGTCTTGTGCAACTCGGCTCGCAAATCTGACTGTTCGAACCGTGCTGTGTAATCCGTCAATTCAGAAGTGTCCGAGTCCTGGCTGAGTGCGGCGAATAAAGCTTCAGCGGCGAGCATGCCGGACTTCATGGCGGTGTGACTGCCCTTGATCTTCGCCACATTCATGGTGCCGGCGTCACAGCCAATCAACAGGCCACCGGGGAAAGTCATTTTCGGCAGCGAATTCAGACCCCCTTTAATGAGAGCCCTGGCGCCATAGCTAATGCGCTTCCCTCCCTCCAGGTATTGTTTGATCACCGGATGTTGCTTGAATTTTTGAAACTCGTCGAAGGGGCTGATATGTGGATTTTGGTAAGCCAGATCGACAATCAATCCGAGCGAAACCTGGTTGTTTTCGACATGGTAGAGGAAGCCGCCGCTGCTCGCGGCATAGCTGGCGCCCGTCATGGGATAACCGGCAGTGTGAACCACCAGACCCTCCTGGTGCTGTTGCTCGGGGATTTCCCAAACTTCCTTGATGCCTAGACCGTAATGTTGGGGGTCACAGTCCTTGTCCAGTTCAAACTTGCCGATAATTTCCTTACCCAGGTGACCGTGACAGCCCTCGGCAAGAATTGTATAGCGGGCGTGAAATTCGAAACCAGGTTCATAGGAAGATTTCTGCTCGCCACTGGCATCAATCCCCATATCGCCGGTGGCGACACCCTTGACGCTGCCGTCATCCTTATAAAGAATTTCGGCCGCCGCAAAACCGGGAAAAATTTCGGCACCCAACTCAATTGCCTGTTCTCCCAGCCAACGACACAGATTGCCCAGGGAGATGATGTAGTTGCCGTCGTTGTGCATCGGCCGTGGCAGCAACAATCCAGGAAAGCGAAACGATGCCCTGGCTCCGGCGAGAAAATAGACATCGTCACCGGTGACTCTGGTATTCAGCGGTGCGCCTCTTTCTTTCCAATCCGGGAAAAGCTCATCCAGCGCGGACGGCTCGAATACCGCACCGGACAGGATATGGGCGCCAATTTCGGAGCCTTTCTCCAATACGCAAACTGACAGTTCTTTTTCGGCTTCTTTGGCCATCTGTAACAACCGACACGCCGTGGCAAGCCCCGCCGGTCCGCCGCCAACAATGACCACATCAACTTCCATGGATTCACGTTGCATAGTTGATCCTCTGACTATTCTCCGGCTCTTGACGCGTAGATCGAGTGACTGAAAGATCCGTTTTCCAGTTAACAAACCAGTTACGGATCACGATGAAACACGCGCTCATTATCCTCAATTCAAGGATTGAGCGCAAAAAAGCGGACCCGGCACGGTAACATTACAAAAAATCACAAATAATTCGAATACCCGGATTCTTAAGCAGGTCCTTTTATGGGCATACTGATGCCCCCGCAAATCGTCGCCGCTCTACATTACAGCGCTGACGATGCGGCTTTCTTTAACGCTAGATAGAGCTCGTAATATGCGTAATTTTTCCGCTTCAGGTCGACTGTTTAGTCAGGGCTTAATCCTAGTCGCCGGCCTCAGTAGCATAACTGCGATCGCTCAGGATCAGCCGACGGTCGATGACAATTCAACGGTTACCTATCCCGCGGCTTATTTCGATCAATACAATCCGTTTTCCGTCACCGACATGCTGGATCTCATCCCCGGCATCAACGTCGCTCGTCCCGGTGGTAATGACAATAACGGTCCAGGCAGCCCACGCGGCTCCCAGCGTCGCGGCCTGGGGCTGGGAGGCGACCAGGTACTGATCAACGGACGCCGCATAACGGGTAAGGAAAATGAAGGCAACAGCCAACTTTCCCGCATTCCGGCCAATCAGGTTCAATATATCGAGATAATTCGCGGCACCTCTGGTGAGCTTGAGGTCAGAGGTGGCAATCAAGTTATCAACATCGTGCTGTTGGAGGCAGAATCCCGCTCCACCGTCGCTTACGAAATCAATTCAGACCGCTATCACGATGGCGAATTAAAACCCGGCGGAAAAATTTCTTTGACAGGTCAACGAGGAGCATTCGACTACCTGCTCAGTGCCGAATCGGAACCGCGCTGGGAGTACCGCGTCGGCTTCGAGAAAAGCATTTTTGCCGATGGCACTGCCAACGAGTTGGTGAGGAGACTCAGCACCAGAGACTCTCAACCCTTAACGATCACTGCAAATCTGGGCTACCGCTTAGGTGACAATGACCGGGTCCACTTCAATTTCCAGTACGATAACAATGATGCGCTAGTCGAGGAGGACCGAATCTTCATCGACCAGCTTGCGGCACCACCAAGCGTGGCGATGGAATTCGATAATGCTGACAACAGCAGTGATTTCTGGGAGATAGGTGGTGACTATGCACACACCTTTAGCTCCGGTGCCAGCTGGAAAACATTATTCATTGCCAATGAAAAAGAAGATGATAGCACGCGGGAAAGATTCGAAGTGGGCGCTAGCGATCTGAACAAGGATCTGTTCCTCCACAATTTTAATCGATACCAGGAACGAATCGCCCGAACTTCCTACTCCTTCGGATTGACTGCTTCACAGGATCTTGAAGTGCGTATCGAAAGAGCGCAAACAATCCTCGCCTCTACCCTGAAACTCGGCCTGCTCCCTGCCAGTGATGCTTTGCCGGTCGAGTTCGGAGGGCTCACTCCCGTTACGAACGCGAACGCGAGAGTAGAGGAGATTCGCTATGAGGCATTCGTCATTCACAATTGGCAGATCAACGAACGCATGTCGCTGGAAAGCACGCTTATCATCGAAAATTCCGAGATCGAACAATCCGGGGATATTAACAAGAAGAGAGATTTCGATTTCATCCGTCCCAAGCTCGACTATCGTTTCGATATCACTCCTTCCCTACAATTCAAGGCAACTATCGAGAAGGACGTTTCGCAACTAAGCTTTAATGATTTCACCGCCAATGTTAATGACAGTGATGATGATCAGGACGCGGTCGCCGGCAATCCTGATCTAAGACAGGAACAGTCCTGGCGCTATGAACTGAACCTGGAGTACCGTTTCAATAACGACAATGGTGTAGTTAACGCCAATCTTTTCTACCATGATCTCGAAGACGTCATCGACAAGGTGGATGTGTCCACGGCGACTTCTATCCTGTCTGCCAATGGTAATATAGGCGACGGAAGGCGATATGGGCTCAATGCAAACGCCAGCATGCGACTGGGGTTTATGGAATTACCCGGTATATTAGTGACAGCCGGTATCCAGGTAGAAGATTCGAGCGTCACCGATCCATTTCTGGGGATCGATCGACGCCTTAGACGCCAGGGAAGAGGCAACACCAACTTAAGCTTTCGTCATGATCTGATCGCACGACACCTCAATTATGGCTTTACCTACCACAAAGAAATTCCCGGCAACCGCAAAATTTTCGATATCGACAAAATTGAATCCTTCGCACAGGATGCCTTCGTCATTCTGTTTGTAGAAGTACAGGGCTGGGCCGGGCTCACCTACCGCTTCGAAGCGACCAATATTCATGAGAGTGAACGCTGTCGGGTACGCTCTCGCTACATCGGTGGCACTACCGTCACCGGCACGCTCAACGAAATAGAAGATTCCTGCAGCCACACCGGGGAAAAATATGCCATTAAGATACGCGGCACATTCTAGGAAACCTGAAAATTGAGCGTGAATTGGCCGCAAAAATTAAATCGGGCCAATTTCTCTAAAGTTTTCCTTCCCGACGTAGATGTTTTATTTCTTTGGGGCAGGGGCTAATCGCGTTGTAACGTCCCAAATATGGCAGATTAGCCACAATATTTGCACAATTTGTCACAGTTTCGGCCATCTCCAATCGGTATAATCCCCCTATCTTTTTTGCAGCGCTATAAAGATTCAGCCGCAAAATCCCGAGCAGGAATTAGAGACCATAAGCCGTTTATTGATCTGCTTCCCGTTATTGAATTAGAGAAGGTTTTATTCGGAGCTTTAACATGGTGCGACGTCTTCCCCGGCAATTTGTCCAGCTAAGCGTACTCGGCCTGGCAATCGTGACTGCGTCCCAAGCCCTGGCGCAGGACGAAGGCGTCGAGACACTGGTTGAGGCGCTGCAAGATTCCACCGTAGTCTACGAAGCGAACTTCTTCAGCCAGTATTCCCCGGTTTCGGTCAATGACATGATCGACCGCATCCCGGGTATTGGTTTGGCATTGAACCGCCGCGGTGGTGGTAATCGTCGTGGCCTGGGTTCCGGCGCCAATGAAATTCTGATCAACGGTCAGCGCATCACCGGCAAGGAAAACGCGGGTCGTTCCCAGCTGAGCCGCATCTCGGCGAATCAAGTGGACTACATCGAGATCATTCGCGGAACATCCGATGAACTTGATATCCGCGGTGGCGGTCAGGTCGTGAATATTGTGCTGCTGGACACTCCCTCCCGCTCCAGCATCTCCGCCGAAGTCAATATGGACAGATTGCAGGATGGCACCATCGATCCCGGCGCCAAACTTTCCTACTCCGGCCAGACTGGCGCCTTCAATTATCTATTTCACATCGAGACCGAACCTCGATATGAAAATCGCAGAAGTTTTGAATCCAGCCTGGATGCGAGTGGCAATTTGCTGGAGACCAGGCGTGAAAATCGCATCAGAGAACAACAGGAATTCGAAACCAGTTTTAATCTGGGTTACCAATTCGAAAATAGCCTCGTGCAATTCAACGGACTCTACGGGGAAAGTGCACCGAAAACAGACCTTGATCGTCTCATCAATGATTTCGAAGACGGCACCCTGCTCTCTTCCCTGGAGCGGGAAGAAAACGACAGCCACGGTTCAAACTGGGAGATCGGCGGCGACTACGAATACGAATTTAGCAACGGCAGCAAATATCGCTTTCTGTTTATTGTGAACGACCGGGAGTCTGAGTTTAGTCGCGAGCGCTACCAGGTAGACGCAACAGCAGAAGAAAAGAACCTGTTCCTGTTCTCCTCTGGTCGCGACCGGGAACGCATCATGCGCACATCTTACACCTGGGATCTGGCAAGCAATCAGGGTTTCGAGTTGGGTGTCGAGCGGGCGCAGACAATTCGTGACAACGGCTTGCTCCTGGGTCTGGCTGGCAGCGGGGAAGGATCTCCAGACCACGGCGGCCTCATTCCGATTGCAATAGACAATGCCTTCTCAACGATCGAGGAAGTTCGATACGAGAATTTCGTCGTGCATAACTGGCAATTAAACGACAGAATGGCCCTGGAAAGCTCGTTGATCTATGAACTTTCGACCATTACTCAAACTGGCGATGTACGCAACGAAAGGGATTTTGATTTTCTAAGACCGAAACTGGATTATCGCTTCGACATCACATCCTCGCTGCAGTTACGTGCCACGGTCGAGAAAAACGTGTCGCAATTGAGCTTCTCGGATTTTAACTCGTCCTCTGACGGCTCCGACGATGATCAGGATATTCAGGCCGGTAATCCCGAGATCGTGCAGGAGCAATCCTGGAACTACAGCCTCAATCTGGAATACCGACTGCCCAACAATGTGGGGGTGCTGAACTCCAGTATGTTCTATCGGGATATTACAGATCATATCGATAGAGTCGATGTATCACCCAGCCCCGATAATCTGCAATCGGCTCGCGGCAATATTGGCGACGGTAAACGCTATGGCGCGAACCTGGACGCAAGCGCCCGCCTTGGATTTATAGGCATGCCAGACGCGCTGCTCTCCATCGGATTTGGCGTACAGGATTCGAAGGTTTCAGATCCTTTTCTCCATGTCGACCGCCGCATGCGGCATAACAGTCGATGGTTTGGTCGCGCCAATTTCCGCCACGACATTACCGCCTGGGAATTGAGCTATGGCTTCAGTTATTTCAATTCGGCTCAGGACGGCAGTGGCCGCATCACCGTAGACATTAAAGATATCGAGCGCGATATTGGCGACTACGGTTTGAATGGATTCATCGAAAAGAAAGCATTCGGCGGTGTAACTTTTCGTTTCGACATGCAAAATGCCAACGACCCACAACGCTGCCGCGAACGTATCCGCTTCGACGGTGCCACGGTTATGGGTATTGTTGAGGAAATTGAAAACTACTGTTCCAGTAATGGCATCAAGTACTCGCTAAAATTGCGCTACACTTTCTAGCCAGACTACTAGCAGGCTGAGGAGCCAAATTGACGTACGGTGCCCCGCTCACCTGCCCCGTTCAAGCGCTTTCCTCAGTGCGTATAAAGCAGCACCGAAGTAAACAACACCAGAAACAATCCACCCTCGAGCATACCAAGCAATAGCTTTGCCTTCGGTGTGAGCCGGCTAATGTACCGATCGATCGGTACCAGTAGTTCTGTATACCTGAGATTTTTCATTGACCTATTCCTGTTGCAGCGAGACCAAGGATAATTGCTGCAAGCTTAACCAATCATGAATAGCTTTGAGCAGCAGGTTTCGTGCTTGTATATCTGATTAGACGTTTGTTTTTCAGAACAGTTACTACAATAAATCTCTTCATTCGAAATTCTCTGTTCCCGACTGCGGTACCGGTGGTTTGCTTACAAACCCTGTACCTGGCTTCCCGTCTATCTTTTGCAATTACCTCTACGTATTAAGACGTGTGAACCGGCGCATTTGGATGCAATATCTGCCGAACCACAGAAAAAATCGGCCCAGGCGAATATGAACCCAGCCGGGCTTCGCTACTGCATAGCAGCTGAACAGGAAAAAGTGCAGATATCGAAGTAGGAAGCTGGCCTATGGAGCGCAGGGATGTCGGAACCTTGGGCACCAGCCACTAAGGCGCAGCGCCAGCTACTCTACCTTGGTGAAAATCATCATGTGTTGCCAGGGCAAGAAGTCCAGCGTGTCGGTCCACTCCAGACCAAACACACTCATTTCCTTGACTACCTGCTCCTCCGTCATCTTGTGCAGGGGACGAATCGGCACACTGGCTTCCTCGCCACGATATTCGAGGAAGAAGATTCGGCCGCCTGGGCGCAACGCCTTGTAAATGCCGTCTATCATTTCGAAGGGATGATCAAATTCATGGTAGGCATCGACCATGATGGCCGCATCGATGGAATTCGGCGCCAGATTGGGATTGTCCACCGCCCCCAATACACCTTCTATGTTGGTGACATTGTCTTCACGCTTCTGGTTTTCGATCAGGGCCAGCATCTCGGGCTGGATATCGACGGCCATGACCTTTCCCTGTGGTACCAGTTTGGCAATGCGGAAGGAAAAATAGCCAGACCCCGCGCCGATGTCGGCCACCACATGATCGGGCTCTAGCCCCATATTGGCGACGACTTCATCGGGCATCTCTTCCTGAATACGCCCCGGCCGATTCAGCCATTCCGCCGCCTGGTGGCCCATGACGAAGGAAATCTCCCGACCCATGTAGAATTTCCCGATACCCGTGGTGCGGCGCTCCGGCGCCACGATGTAGCCCGGGAACTCTGCAGCTACCGCCAGCGACGTCGCGAACAGAGAAACAACAAGCAGAGCAACAGCGATGTGGGATTTTAAATGGTTCATGGGCAGTCCTCGTTGTTGCGTTCAGTGGCTAAACGGCAGCCATACACGCAGAAAGCAATTCAGGGTGTTATTCCGGGGAATAACTTACCAAGTGGCAGCGATGCTTCGATTGTAGTGCAGAGACAGGGGGTCAAACAAGAAAGCCCGCAGAAACTGCACTTTACAGCTTCCACGGGCTAATGAGGATTAGAATCCCTTGGCAGGAGAATTTAGAGGAGCCTGAGCAGCCTCTGACCAGAACCTTTACATTTGGGGCAGGTGGTGGCCTGTTGGATTTTACCGGAGCCGTTGCACACGTTGCAGACATCCTGGTATGGTTTCTTCAGGATTGAGTGCAGTTCCATTAATGCTTGCTTGGGTACTCTTTTGTTGGCCAGTGTCATCACAATAAATACTCCTAGGTAATGCTCTTCAAATCTTTAGGTCTTTTCGCCGACTTTTTGTCGTCTATATGATTAGCGTCTCAGTTGTCATCATTATGCCCAAAGCCAGCACTTAAAAGCGGACCTGCTTCACAGATTTGAAGACCAGTGTAGATTTTTTTACAGGTAAAATTTCTCTACATATTAGTTAGTTATGCTAATATCCTCGACCAAATATAGGAGTATTCCTACATAATGGACGCAGCAAATGTCTAAAGTTTTGCAGGGTATTCGGGTACTGGATTTCGGTCGTTATATAGCGGGTCCCTTCTGTGGCACGCTGTTGGGGGACATGGGGGCCGAGGTGATCAGGATAGAGAAGGTCGACGGCAGCGAGGATCGCTTCCTGTCTCCCATCAGTGATAGCGGTGACGGCGCCCTGTTTATGCAGCTGGCGCGCAATAAGCTCGGCATGACCCTGAACCCAATGAAGCCCGAAGGACAGGAAATCGTCAAAAAGCTGGTTGCCACCGCCGACGTGGTAATAGCCAACCTGCCGCCGGATACGCTACAGCGCATGGGGCTGGATTATGACAGCCTGGTGACCACCAAGGCGGATATCATCCTCACCACGGTGTCGGCGTTCGGCCGCGGCGGACCCTACGCCAACCGGGTAGGCTTCGATGGCCTGGGTCAGGCCATGTCTGGCGCCATGTATATGAGCGGTACCCCGGAACAGCCGACCAAGGCCTATCCTCCCTTTATAGACTTCGGCACCGCCAGCCTTGCCGCCTTCGGTACCATGGTCGCCCTCTATGAGCGCCAGCAAACTGGCAAGGGCCAGATGGTCGAGGGCTCTCTGTTCAATACCGCCTTAACCATGATGAACGGCACCGCCATAGAGCAGAGTGCAATTCAGCGCGACCGTGTCGCCAGCCTGAATCGATCACAGACTTCGGCGCCGGCCGATACCTTCAAGACCCGAGACGGCTGGGTACTGGTGCAATCCGTGGGCGGACCGCTGTTCAAGCGGTGGGCGGATCTGATGGGCGAAGATCACTGGCTGCATGATCCCCGCTTCAAGGATGACATCAGCCGTGGCGACCATGGCGAGGTGATCAGCGAACGCCTGGCAAGATGGTGCGCGGAACGCACTTCGAAGGAAGTATTGGAGGCCATGGAAGCGGTGCGGCTCCCCGCAGGACCGGTACTTTCACCCCAGGAAGTGCTGGAAGACCCTCATATTGCCGCCAAAGGTCTGTTTCAACCGGTTTCGTACCCGGGCCTGGACAAGCCGGCGCCGCTAATGAAAACACCGGTAGAATTATCCCGGACGCCGGGTGAAATCAGGACCAGAGCGCCAACCCTGGGCGAGCACACGGATCAAATCATGGGGGAATTGGGCTACTCTGATGCGGAGATAGCTCAGCTGCGAGAAAAACGCGTGGTGTAAGCCGGCAATAAAGGAGTCAGATGCTATGAAAACCAGAATTGTTCTTTTAGGGATTTTCCTACTCGTGGCCGCCTTCGCTGCAGACATCGAATTTACCGTCGATGCGGCCGAGCCAGGGTTTACGATGCCGTCGGCGCTCAGCGCAGACGATATACCCGGTGATATTCTCGAGCAATCTCTCGCCAGATTGCCCCAGGTGCAGAGACGGGAACTCGACGCTACAGGTCGTGACGCTTTCGACACCTATGTCAGCCCCGGCACCGGGTATGAAACCGGCCTGCGCGGACCCATCGGCATGTGGATGCACAGCCCAGAGCTGGCCAAGGCCATGTTCGATGTGAGACAACGGGTGCGTTATGGCTCCGGCAAAGATCAGCGACTCACCGAACTGACAATTATCTCCACGGCCCGTGAGATCAACAATCAATACGAGTACAGCGCCCATGAACCGCTGGCGAGAGTCGCAGGTCTCGAGCAGGAGATCATAGATGTCGTGCGCTTTCGCAGAAGCCTCGATGACTCGCTCAACATCGAAGGCTTTGGCGAGATAGAGAAAGTCATTGTCCAGTTCACCCGCGAACTCATTAGCGAGGAAAAAGTGAGCAGCGCAACCTTCGCCCGCGCCATCGCCGAGCTGGGTAACGAGGGGGTAATGGATCTAACCGGCTTGATTGGCTATTACAGCTTTGTCGCCATGACCCTGAAGGCCTTCGACGTACAGAGACCGGTGGGCAGCGAACTCCTGCTGCCGCTGCGCGTCGACTAGGCAGATAGCCAGCCCGAGGCCGCTCCCTGTTGAATGAAGATCGCGCAAATTGGGGATACACCACGTTTTTCAATTTCTTAGATAGGCTACTGCCGCTCTAACAGCAAAACGTGGTCTGTCCCCTATTCTTTATGTGTATATACATCTATAATTAGTTGAACTCAGAGAGAGGTTCGGTCTTGAGAGATCAGCTAAATCCCATTCATTGCGTTGTTGGTAACTTGCAGCAGGTAGCGCGCGCCGTTTCCCGCGTTTATGCCGAGGAAATGCGGTCCTGTGGCGTAAAACGCTCACAGTTCAACATCTTGGCCGTTCTCATGCATACCGAGAGCATCACTTTGTCTGACTTCGCAGAAAGGTTATTCATGGAACGGACCACCCTGTCGCGTAACCTCAAACCCTTGGTTAAGCAAGGCTATGTCAGCGTCATACTATCGGCTAGCGATGCCCGGGTACGAGAAATCAGCTTAACCAGGAAAGGCATCAAAAAATTCCGTGAAGCCCTCGAACTGTGGCGAAAAGCTCAGAAAAAACTCCTGCGAATATACGGGGAAGAGAATTGGCGCAAGCTGGAAGCCTCCCTTCACAAGCTGCGAGACCTGGTGGCCTGACTTCCACCAAATCCAAATAGTTCAATAATTTCATTTGACTGTTGATTTTACGGTTGAGTGTGTTAATAATATGTGTATATACACCTATCATCATGGCACAAATCATCATAGAACAATTCTTTCGCAATATTACTAAATTCAGAGTCCTTGTATTGTATCCCGTCAGCCCTAGTTGGACATAATCCCCTAATTGCCTAAGAGAC
>CAJXIY010000077.1 GCA_913054495.1 uncultured Gammaproteobacteria bacterium
TTCGCGATGCTGTACCCTGAAATCACCACCCATGTGGTGATGGTGAACCAGATCGGACTCACCGATTCGCGGCTGAGCCGACCCTGGCGTGATCCTCTAGCCTCCGATCCCGGGGTCGCCAGCTACCGTGCGATTCTGAGAGGTCACACGAACTACTTCACCAATTACTGGCCACCAGAGCACCTGGAATTCGTGCGGCGTCAGTATGGCCAGACCCTCAGTGGTGGCTATCCCCATTTTGCCAGGGTGCGCCGCATGGTGGGTCAGATGATGTATAACGACCCGGTTGTCTATGACTGGCAACATATCGACAGCAAGACGCTGGTGATTGGCGGTGAAGACGACAAGCTGGTGGATGACTACCCTGCCAGGACACGGCATGTGGTCGATGAACTGCAAAACGGTGTCCTGCATTTGTACCCCAATGTGGGCCACGCTCCCCAGATCGAAATTCCCGATCAATTCCATGCCGACTTGATTCGCTTTCTGAAATCAGATCCGGACCAACCGGCGAGTGAGTGGAAATAAGGAAAAGCGGACGGAGGCATTTAAAGAAGGAAGGCGACAGAGCAGATGTAAATCAAGCGTTCTTTTACATGCCTCCGTCCCCTTTTTCTTGCGGCGCTTGACTTTGTCCGTGAGCTCATTGATCTTTGAGCCGGTTCAGCACTAAAAATACACTTTTGCGGTAGCCCAGCTATTACAACATGAGGGGATAAGGATGAGTAACGACCAACCCGATCACCCGATAGACATCTCAGCGCCCAAAATAGCCCCCAAAGTAGACCGTCGCAGCTTCCTCAAGGGTGCTGCCACTGGCGCAGCGGCGCTGGCTGTCAGCCCTGTCACGCAGGCACAGGAACCTTCCGCCTATCATGCGTCCTTTACTGCGCCTTCATACCAACAATTACAGCGTGATACCGGCATGGTGGCACCACCCACGTCTGGCCGCGCTGTGGTGCGCCCGGGGTCAGACCTGATGGTGCAGGCGCTGAAGGATATGGGGATTGAATTTGTCGCCTCCAACAACGGCTCCAGTTTCGAAGGCATCCAGGAATCCATAGCCAACTATGGTTCTCCGCCCAATCACATGCCCGAGTACATCACTGCGCTGCACGAAGAATCGTCGGTGGATATGGCCAATGGCTACGCCAAGGCTGAGGGCAGGCCGATGGCGGCGATGTTGCACGGCACGCTCGGTATCCAACATGCGTCGATGGCTATCTTTCAAGCCTACAATACTGGTACCCCGATGATGCTGATCGTCGGCCGAGATGAGAGTTTCATCCAGGCCCATACTGCCGATGACATGGCTGCCATGTGTCGCAGTTTCACCAAGTGGGATGCTCAGCCGAAAACCCTGCCCGAATGCATCGATGCCTTGCATGAAGCCTACCGGCAGGCAGTGACACCCCCCACCGGACCCACAGTCATCGTCATCGACATGGAGCTGCAGAAAGAAGAAGCGCGAGATTTTGTGGTGCCGCCGTTCCGCCCGGCCGAGATCGGAGGCGTGGATAATGCCACTGCGCAGGATATTGCGAAGGCGCTGTTCAATGCCAAAAATCCCCGACTCCGTACCGGCATGTTACGCACCCCGGAGGGTGTGCAGGCCGCGGTCCAGCTCGCCGAGTTGATTGGGGCGAGCGCCTCCACCACCGCCACCGGGGGGCCAATGGGCTTTCCCCAGCGTCATCCTCTTTGTGGTCCCGGCGCAGATACTAACTACGACTATGTGCTGGGCCTGGAAACCGACTCTCCCGACATCTCACTGCAACGTCCCGCAGTCACATCCTTGACGGCACAACGTGATGTCATGGGCATAGGGTTCGGCAGCTTGCGTGAGGATTATGTTCCGGCCCCGCCTGGGAGCGAACCGACTCCCCAGGAGCAGAATCAAGGGCAGAATCAGGGGACTGTGCTGACAGTCGATGCCGAGGCAAGTATCCCGCTGATTATCGCCGAGCTCAGCAAGCTGATGACCCCGGCCGGGCTGCGCGAAATTGAACAGCGCAAGGCAAATCATGCCAGTGCCAACCGTAGGGCCTTCCTGACCGACTTGTGGGCCGCGGTGGAAGAGAAGAAGAAAGGCTGGGATCTCAGCCCTGTCAGTACTGCCCGCATCTATGCTGAACTGTGGCCATTGATCATGAATGAGGACTGGTGTCTGGCGTCCCCCAGCAATTTCTCCGGGGCGCATCACCGTGAGCTCTGGGAACACAATAAACCCTACAGTTTTCTCGGTAGCCAGGGTGCAGGGGGCATGGGCTATGGCCTGGGGGCCAGTACCGGCGCGGCGCTGGCTGCCCGCGGCCGGGGACGTTTCGTGGTGAACATCCAATGCGATGGAGATTTTAACTATGGCCCGGGCGCACTCTGGACGGCGTGTCACCACGATTTACCCATGCTCAGCGTCATGCATAACAATCGGGCCTGGCATCAGGAATTCATGTTCATCCAGTACCTGGCCGGGGTACGCGGCCGGGGTACAGATCGTGGCCATATTGGCACCGTTCTGCGCGATCCTTTCATCGACTACAGCAAGATAGCCCAGGGTTACGGTATGGCCAGTGAAGGTCCGATTGATGATCCTACCCTGCTGGCTGCGGCACTCAAACGTGGCGTGGAGTCGGTCAAGAACGGCAATCCCTATCTGATAGATGTACTAACACAGCCGCGCTAGGAGAGTCCGGATGAGAAAACACGTACTCGGTACCATTGTTTTACTGATGTGTTTCTATGCGACGGCGGCCGCCGCTCAGTTGGGCCCTGTGAACGGCGATGCGGAAGCCGGCGCCCAGCTCTATTACGATCACGGCTGCTATGCCTGTCATGGTTTTTCCGGCTATGGCCGCAAGGACCTCAATAACACTGGCAGCCCCTGGCTGACGAATGAAGAAATATTCCGCGCCTTCCTGCGTGCCAGGTTCGATGTAGCACCGCTGCTGCCATCCACCGACATGCCCAACTATCCGGTCAATGCGCTCAGCGATGCGATGGTAAGCGATATATACGCCTACGTGCGGTCAATGCCAGACAACCGACCTGAAACCGCAGACGTTCCCGCCTTGCGTATCATCCTGGAAGCGGCAGAACGGCGGCAGTATAAGCCCTAGCAAAATAGGGCCAAAAAAATGGGGGACAGAGCCTATGTTTTATGAACCTCACAAGAAAAACCACGGACTCGCCAGGAATCCTTTCAACAGTCTTATCATACCGAGACCGATCGGTTGGATCAGTTCTATCGACAAAGATGGGTTATTCAATCTTGCGCCTTACAGTTTTTTCAACGCGGTTTCTTATCAGCCTCCCACCGTGATGTTTTCCGCCGGTGTCGGCTCGGCGTCGGATGGCATGAAGGACTCACTGCGAAACATCGAGGCTAGCGGTGAGTTCGTATGTAACCTGGCCACCTGGGAAACCCGCGAGCAGATGAATCAGACTTCCGCCGCAGTGCCACCACGGACCGATGAAATCGACCTGGCGGGGTTGACTGCCATTGCCTCGAAACTGGTTAAGGTTCCCCGTATCGCCGAGGCGCCGGTGCATCTCGAATGCCGCTACATCAAGAGTGTCGACATACCGTCCTGGAAAGAAGCAGGAAAATATGTGATGGTTTTGGGAGAAGTAATTGGCGTGCATATTCGTGACGAACTGATTACGGCGGATGGGCTGATTGATGTTGCCAGCATGCGGCCGATCGGCAGGCTCGGTTATAACGATTACACTTGCGTGGATGGAGATACCATCTTCGGCATGGATAGGCCGACCTGAACACCAGTTCGGCACCCACCCGGGAGACCACCCACCATGATGAACCGACGCCAATTCCTCCAAGCCGCCGCCGGCACTGTCCTTCTCGCCCGCCCTTTCAATGTACTGTCACAGTCAATCGACCTGATCATCAAGGGTGGCCGGGTGATCGATCCCTCGCAGCGGGTTAACGCCATCGCCGACGTGGCGATCGCCGGCGGTCGCGTTGTCGCCGTGCAATCAAACATCGCAGCCGGTGCTACCGAGTTCATCGACGCAAGCGGCAAGCTGGTACTGCCGGGGCTATTGGATGTCCATTCCCACTACGCCCAGGACGAGGACGGCCCGCACGTCTGTCTGTCCGACGGCGTCACCGGTTGGGTGGATGCGGGATCGAGAGGTGCGGATCAGATTGACGAAGCAGTGGCCATCGCCAGAGCGGCGCCACAGCCGGCCCGCGTCCTCATCAACATCGGTCGCGAGGGGCTACGAGGCGATGGCGATACCATGGAGCTGGAGTTGGCTGATGTGGATGCAGCCAAATCCGCGATCTCTCGCAACCGCGATTACATCGTCGGCGTCAAGGCGCGCCTGACCGAGGGGGTTGCCATCGACGACGTGGAAGTCCTGCGCCGCGCCCAGGAGGTAGCCACCTCCTTCGACCTGCCGGTGATGATCCACATGGGACAAACTACCACGCCCATGTCTACCCTGATCCAGCAGCTCAAGCCAGGCGACATCGTCACCCACATGTTCGCGCCGCCGCCTAACAGCATCATCGAACGCAGCGGCCGTATCCTGCCCGAGGTGCTAGCAGCCCGACGCCGCGGCGTTTGGTTCGACGTCGCCAACGGCCGCACCGGACATCTGCTGTGGGAGACATTCGATAGCATTCTGGCAGCCGGTTTTTGGCCCGATACGATTTCCACCGATGGCAATACCAGCAGCCGCAGTGCGGCCAGTGTGGTCGATTTGCCCAATGTGGTGTCGAAGTTTTTGAATTTTGGAATGACAATCGATGAAGTAGTGGCGCGGGCTACGGTCAATGCGTCGCGGGTCTATCCGTTGTTTCGTGATCGCGGCACGCTCAATGTGGGAGCGCCGGCGGATGTGGCAATTCTTGAGTTACGGGAAGGTGCGTTTGAGTTTGTGGATAACTACGGGAATGTGAGGACTGGGGATCAGCGGCTGTTCCCAAGCGAGACTGTGCTAGCCGGAGTGCGGGTGCCGCGGGTATAAGGAATTGATGCGCCCTTATTAATATTGCGTTTGCATCAGGCTCCTGCTTGTGTAAATAGCGCAATGAATTCAATCTGCGCATTTCTCTCCGAAGAGACTACAGAATCAGGACTCCAATGGGCATGTCCTGTTAGAGATCTAATTCTAAGCAGCTCAGAAAGTAGACAATACAGTTTGGCTTGGATACCTTGGTCTCTCCTGCATCCCGCAAAAAACAACAAAGGGTTTCGCCATGATTAACTGCAACCACTTCCGCCTTTTCCTTGTTGCCTCAGCACTGCTTTTGAGTAGTTCAAATCTGTATGCTGCCGACGGCAGCGATTGGAACATTGCCAGCCGCCTGCTGCCGCCTCCCGCTGCCGCCAGTGAAGCACTAAGCTCTTCTATTGCGAGCACACCGCAACCCACGCCGCCTCCGCCGGGAATGATGCCGCAAACTCCTGAACAGTGGGAAGCCTTTATCGAGCAAGCCACCAGCGCGCAGACGATTCCGTTGGAAACCCTGGCGCAAATGAGTAACACCACTATCGAGAAACAGCAGCTTGCCGGGGTCACGGTATATTCGGTAACGCCTGATACAATTGCTCCCGAGCATAAGGATCATCTGTTCCTCCATGTTCACGGTGGTGGTTATGTGATACTCGGTGGCGATGCCGCCCCTTCTGAAGCCGCTACCATAGCAGCCAGCTCCGGTATTCGTTCAATCTCGGTGGATTACCGCATGCCACCAGCCGCCCCCTTCCCTGCAGCAGTGGATGACACCATCGCAGTTTATCGGGAGATCTTGAAAACCACGCCGGCCAACAAGATTGCCATCGGTGGCACTTCCGCCGGCGGCGGTCTGTCATTTGCTGCCGTGCACAAGATGAAGGAACTGGGCCTGCCTCTACCGGGTGCTATTTTCGCCGGCACACCGTGGGCAGATTTAAGCAAAACCAGCGACACCCTGTTTACCAACGAGGGCATAGACCGAGTGCTTATCTCCTATGATGGTCTGCTCAGTGCTGCGGCCGAAATCTATGCCGATGGCGAGGATTTGAAGCATCCCCTCATTTCTCCCCTGTATGGCGATTTCTCCGGTTTTCCGCCCACAATCCTCATATCGGGTACGCGAGATCTATTGTTGAGTGATACGGTGCGAGCGCAGCGCAAACTTCGGGATGAAGGCATCATCGCCGATCTGCACGTGTTCGAAGGCATGTCCCATGCCGGTTACCTGTTAGAGGCAGGCTCCCCGGAAGCCATCAGTAGCATGAATGAAATCAGCCTGTTTTTTAAGAAGCACCTGGACTAGGCCAAGAACATGAGGGTTAGGTCTTGCCTGATAGCTCCAGTAGCATCGGCGCTTCGATTTTGGCGCTAACAGGAAAGGCCTGACTCCGTTTATTATATAGAACTGCAAGGGCGCTTGGCACGTGCTGCCACGGTTAATGCTTCGCGAGTCTATCCGTTGTTTCGTGATCGTGGCACGCTCAGTGTGGGAGCGCTGGCGGATGTGACAATTCTCGAGCTACGCCTAGCTGCGTTTGAGTTTGTTGATAACTACGGGAATGTGAGCAACGGTTGTATCCGAGTGAGACCGTGCTTGGTGGCAGAATAGCCCCGCGCGCGTAGGAATGGATTCTTGCGAACAAACAATTTTCCGGTGATGCTATCGCCGTGCGGTAGAGGGTCAGGTCTTCAATTGAACATAGTGTTGGTACTGCGTCCGGGCAAGTATTGGGGAGAGTTTTAAGATAACAAGCGCAACGCTGCTTGGCTGTACTCCGATACCAGGGCTATATGGATCCTACAGAATGTGCGAGGCCGTATTTTCTCCCTGAAACAATGCAGCTTGCCGGGAGAAACTCAAAAACAGACCGGAATTGTATATGCTGAAGTGGCTCTCCAATATCATCGGCGCCATCGTTGATACGGCCGTCGAATTCGTTGATGATGTGATCAATGCTGTCGGTGAATTCGTGGCAGACCTGTTTGACACGATAGGGAACTTGATCAACGACGGCTTGAGTTGGTTGGGCTCTCTACTACCGGGGAAATGGTCCGTTATTTTTACCTGGCCAGGCAATATTATCTCTTCCCTGTTTACCTTCGCAGGCTCCGTACTCAAGGGATTGCTCAATATTGTCGGTAATGTCATTACCGGCGCGGTACGCATCTTGTTTGGGCTCCTGACTTTGAATGGCCCACTAATCCTGGAAGGGCTGAATGATTTCGCCGAGATCGGAGGCAACCTGATTGTTATTTTGGGGAGGCTTCTCGAGCTTATTCACTCAATATTTATTCCCTGGCAAGTCAAGCGCCGCCTAACCCCTGCCGAAGCATCCATGTTAGCGCGTATTTATCGGGGCTCCCTGGCGTTATACAACATTCGCATCGTCGAAAACGCCGCGGGTTTTTACGGACTTAACGATATCCCCTTCGTTATGGGTAACGTGATTTATCTTAAAGGAATTAACGTTAACCCAAACGACCCCCTGGCCAAAGATCACATATTGGTCCATGAATCTATCCACGTCTGGCAATACCAGATAGAGGGTGGTGGCTACATTACTAGCGCCCTTGGTGCCGAGGCCTTCGACTCCGACACAAATCGCTTACATGGTTGGCGAGTAGAGTTTGAGGTGAACGATCATTTTCGATTTCGCGACTTTAATAAGGAAGCGCAGGGGTGGTTTCTAGAGGATATCTACCGCTATGGTGAACTATTGCCAGGCAAGCCGCCGGCAATCGACAACGGTGTGTTTTTCGATGCCGATGGAGTAACCACATTTGGCCAATTAATCGGTATCTTCCCTCGACCTCCACTGCCTACGCCAACGGTAGGCCACGGCTACACCGAACTGGCGAGAGATGGGGTAGACTACATACGCGGCAAGTTGAACTTTCGTCTATCGCGATTGTTGCCTTGATCAAAGGAAACAATAGGTCTGATTGCGTTACCCACTCGAAACAATCCTTGTTAGTAAACTTGCCAAGCTTTCTGCCTGAGTTTTTCAATCCGTTTTGAGTTTGAATCACTGCTTTCGATAGACAATAGATCTATTCGCCACTATGACAATCAAGATCACCAGTTTGTCGTCGAATATTTCGTAGATTATTCGGTAATTGCCCTGTCGCACCCGGTACACTTCTTTCGAGCCAAGCTTCTTGCAAGCAGGGGGACGTAGCTCTACTGCCAGCGCATCGATGCGCTTCAGTATCGGCGGTATATCCTGGTTGGCAATTCGGCGCAGATCTTTTTTTACTGAGCGTTTGAACGTAATCTTATATCTTTCCATGCTTCTTCAAATCGCCAAGCATGGCCTCATAACTTATCTCGGGCTCGGCTACTCGAGCGGCATAAGTTTCCAGATCCTCTTGATCTTCTTTCATCATTTGACGTATAGCCTCATCCACCAGTTCGGAAACTGACTGATTGGACGTAGCCGCTCGAACTCGCAACGCCCGATGCAAAGCAGGATCGAAATAGACGGTTGCACGCTTGGATAATTCACTCATAGCTGATTTCCTATCACTAGGAATTTATAGCGTTATGACGTTATAACGTCAATAAATCCTGAAAAATGGCTGAAGCGTGAACAAAGAAGAAGCGGAACCTGACCTCTATTTACCCTAGAACTGTAGTGGCGCAGGGCAGGTGCTGCCCCGGTTATCTCCTCTGACCCATGCTGCCAACTCCTGCCATTCCGGGTCGTTCTGTGTCTCCCAGCGTATGCCACCGCCATGCATGGGTGTCCCACCACCATCGGGATGCAGAGGATTCTGCAGAAACAGGCTCTGCATCGGGTAGCCCGGGGTCACGAAGCGCATCACGACGCCGAAATTCTTGCGCGACTCCTCTTCATTCCAGTAGCTGCGACCTTCAGGAATGGGAGGTGCAAAACCCCTAGTCCCAGCGGCGTGGCAACTGGCACAGGGGACCGCGCCTTCGCGTGGATTGAGAAATACCCGTTGCACACAGCTACGGAAGAACTCGAAATCCACTGTTGGTGCAGGCGCCCGAGCGGCCTGCTGAATTGCTGTCGCGGATTCCACCCATGCCGCCAGCAGCTGCCATTCCGGATCGTCCTGGGACTCCCAGAACTTACCGCCGACGTGGTATGGCAGACCTCCCGCCTCCGTCGCCAGTGGCTTCAGCAGCAGACGACTGGCCGTCGGGTAACCGGGGGCGACCAGACGCGACACCACCTCGAAGTTGTGGCGGGATCGTGACTCGGTCCAATACGGCTCTCCGCCGGCATCGTGTTGCAGTGGCTGCAGCTTGAAAGGTGTGCCGACCTGCCATGAATGACACATCACACAGGCACCCGGTACCAGTCCATTCTCGCCATGGCCTCGCAGGAAGATCGGCTCGATGTTTTCGCGATAGAACTCATAATCCAGCCCCGCCTGTGCCCAACTGGGAGAAGTCCACACCATGACGCACAGAGCCACGACGCTAAATGACAACAAGTCTTTTGCCAGACCCCTCCTGGCAGGCCGCTGAAAAACACTCTGCGTTGCTGCTGCGGCCGTCATCTGCGTCATGGCGATCCTCCGCCTGCGCGCTTCGTCATCTGAATCACATCCGCCGGAACATGGAATGTCCGCATCCGCTTGGGTGAATCCCCGACTTTGATCCGCTCTACCACGGTCAGCGTTTCCAGGTCGATGACGACCGTCTCGTCGCGCCCGGTTGTGGCCACATACAAGTATCGACTATCCGGTGTGGACGTAAGCCAGGACGAAACGCCTACATCCACGTCACCGATCCATTCGAGCTCCGGAAGCGTCCAGCCAATCACCCGGCCCGACACGCGGGAAACAACCCACACGGCTGACTGGTCAGCAAGCACTTCGATACCGTGAGCGAGAGAATTCCGCACCCCGATGAGGTTGTATTTCACCAGCGGGGCACGGGGTGCCACAATCTTCTCAACAACTTCCCTCTTCTCGAAATCCACAACCACGAAGCCCTCTAGACTGGACAGGTTCACGAAGATTCGCTTGGTCGAGCCGTCCGCATTGGTCTCGAATCCCATGGGACGCACTCCCTCTTTCATGACTTCCGGCCCCAGCGACCAGGCGATCTCATCGGTGGATGTATCGATGATCGAAAGCGTCCGCGCGCCAACCATCCCGGCGGCGATGTATCTGCCATCCGGGGTGGTGAAGGTGTTGTGTACGCCCCCCACCGTGGCGATGGACTTAATGATCTCATCGGTATCCATGTCGATGACCTGGACCATCGGCGCCCCGGCAATCGCGGCATAGACCTTGCGGGCCGAGCTACTGGAGGCGATGTTGTTGGGCCGGGCAGCCAGCGAAATGCGTTTGATGACTTCGAGGCTGCGGGCATCGACGACATCGACGCTGATGTCATGCTCGTTGGTCACGTAGTACTTGGTGCCTTCGGGGTTGACGGTGATGCCATGGGGGAGGCCCAGGCCTTCGATGATGCCGATGACCTGGTTGGACGACGGGTCGATCAAATATGTATTGGAGCCGCCGGAACTCGTCTGCGCGATAACGACGGCCGTCCCCTGCTGGCCCGCCAACGGCGAACTCTGAATCTGGGCCGCCAGCGGCCCTGCGAGGAACAACATTACTATGGCAATCAAGAAATTTCTGGGATTATTGCGAGGTGCATTTGACATTCCAACCTCCATCTACAGTGAGAGTATGGGTAAAACAAACGCTAGAGCCATAAGCTATCACTAATCCCCTGAAGAGGACAGAAATGGGGGACAGACTACGTTTTTGGCCTATCCCCTATTTCTCCCGAATTTAGACGGTCCAAAAACGTGGTCTGTCCCCTATTTCCTGGTTACAATGCAGATGTGGGCTTCCGCCGTACCGCGACGCGAAGCGCACTTGTCGAAAATTTGTACGTATAAGAAGAGACAAGGCTATGCAGCGATTCCGTTTGATAGCAATGGTCGTGGTTTTAGCTGCCACCGTAGGCGCGGAATCCTGGCGCCCGCTACAGGCCCAGGACGCCGCGGACTGCCGAACCCCGCGAGCAGCCTGCGACGGCTTCGATCGTTTCAGGTTAAACCCTTCGAACTCCCCGACCTGGTCACCGCAGATGATACGGGATACGGGCCGGCCGATCGTGCCCATCTTCGAGGGTTGGTTTAAGAATGACGATGGCAGCTACACGCTCTCCTTCGGCTACATCAATATGAACCTCGAGGAAGCGCTGCACATCCCGCTGGGGCCAGCTAACTTCATTGAGCCGAACCAGTTCGACGGCGGCCAGCCTACCTACTTCAAGGAAATTCACCGCCGCATTCGCCGGCCGTGGAACAATTTTATGATCAGGGTTCCAGCGGACTTCGGAGACCAACGCGTAGTCTGGACATTGAAAAACCACGGGGAGACCTATTCCGTCCCCGGGCATATCTCGGAATCGTCGTACATGATAGAGACTCCAATGGCGCCTGCGAGGTACCTGCAAGGCACTGCCAGCGGCTATGCCCCCATGTTGCGTTTCGATCCCACCGACCCTTGGGCACAAGGGCTCACCGGCACTGGGAAGGGTCCGCTTACGGCGAGAGTCGGCGAACCACTGGAGGTCTCTGCCTGGGTGAATTCCGGAGAAACTCTGTACGAGGAGCCAACGAGCTGGTTGTACTGGATGCACTATTCAGGGCCAGGCGACGTAGCTTTCAGCGAGGACGAGATCGAAGTCAGATTGGTTGAGGGCGAGGGATTAGGCACAACAAGCGTTACATTTAGTGAACCGGGGGATTACGTCCTGCTTGTGCAGTCGATCGAAACCCTCCGTAACAGCTTCGAATACCATTGTTGCTGGACCAACGGGTGGGTCGGAGTCACCGTCACCGAGTGACGAGGAGATTGCAGATGAATCGATTGAAAGATCGTCAAAATATTCGGGTAGCACTTGCCGGGGCCGTTTTCGCTGCAACGGCGGCGTTACCCCTGTCCGTTGGCGCGCAGGAAGTGACCTACGCCGCCGACGTTGCACCCATCGTTCAGGAAAACTGTGTGAGGTGTCATCGGGCGGGCACGGCTGCGCCGATGGTGCTGGACAGCTACGAGCAAGTGAAGGCCTTTGCGCCATTGATCAAGCACTCGGTGCAGACGCGGACCATGCCACCGGGCTGGTATATAGACCGGACGCTGGGGATTCAGGACTTCAAGAACAACCCGTCGCTGTCGGATCGGGAGATCGAGACGATCAGCCTTTGGGTGGACTCGGGCATGGCCCCGGGTGACCTGTCGCAGCTGCCGGCGCCGGTTCAGTGGCAGGCCGACCACGAGTATTGGCAGCTCGAACAGGATCAGGGTTGGGGTCCACCGGACATGATCATCACCTCACCACCGTTCACGGTTCCTGCCAATAGCGGGGATCAGTGGTGGGAGCCGGACGCGGCCATAGTTGATGTGCTCGACACCGAGCTGACAGGAGGCAGGTGGATCCGGGCAGTGGAAACCAGGCCCGCGGACTCTGAGAGCGGCTACGTCTTTCATCACGCCAACACCAGTCTACGTCGGGCAGCGGACGACGGGCAGAGCGGGAATGGCGCCGGGCTTTCCTCCGCCGCGGTGGGAAAGAGAATCGACATGTATCCGGAAGATGCCGGCAAGCTGATCCTGCCCGACGACGAGATCCACTTCTCGATGCATCTGTACCCGATCGGGAGAGAAGTGGTGGACGCGCAGATCCAGGTAGGCATTTGGTTATACCCGGAGGGAGAAGAGCCGAAGTACACCACCAACGATGAGACTTCATTCAATTCCGGTGAGAGTCGTGATTTGGGCCTGCTGCGCTACACCGATCTGTTGATTCCGCCCCATGGATACCAGATGTTGCGTGGCAATTTTGTGCTCGAGCAAAACGCGCGAGTTCACTCGATTCGAGGTCACATGCATCTCCGCGGTGGCTACCAGATGATGGAGGTGATCTATCCCGATGGCCGCCGCGAGGTGATCAACAAGATCGACTGGAATCATCTGTGGCACACCACCCACATCTACGAGGACCTGGTACGGCCGCTGTTGCCGAAGGGAACGGTTATCATCGCTACTTCCCTGTTGGACAATACGGCGGACAATCCATCCAACCCCGACCCCGACCAGTGGGTTGTCTACAACCGTCGCAGTGCAGGAGAAATGGCCCACATCCGTTTTGGCATCACCTGGATCCCGGATGAGGAATTCGAGCAGATGGTCGCCGAGCGGGAGCGGCTGCTGAAGGAGCGGGATCAGCCCGCCGCCGACGAATAGAAAGAAATAGCGTCAGGTCTTGAATGTTGCACCTATTGCGAGCCAAAGCTAAGAGGTGCTAAATGCGCCAGACCTGACCCTGGATTCCTTTCCCCTATTTTGTGCGGGCGCCGGCTGCCGAGCCACCTAGAAACAAACGACTGCCATCGGGAAGCGTAAAATTCCTGCCGACCGCTTTGTTGGTTCCGTCTTTTGCTTGATAGCCTTCGACCACCAGCATAGTCCCCACCGGCACCGTGTATTGCGTCACGCCCTCGCGTATCAGCTGATTCGGGCTACCGCCCTCGACTGCCCATTGGATAACCTCTCCCTCGGTAACTTCGACATCAATGTAGAACCACGAGTGTGGGTTGATCATTTCCCAGCGGGTGAGTTTGCCTTCCAGGGTCAGTGGCTTGTTGACGTCGAACTCTGCTGCAAACGCGTGATGGGCCCACACGGGAACGGCGGCAAGCGCTAAGGTGGCGCCGAGGATCGGCACTATCATTCGGGTCATTCGGATCATTCGGGTGTGCATTGGAAAGCCCTCCTCAATTCGATTTTAGTGCCGCCGCTGCTTCCGCAGCCAGTCGCTCTTCGCGGCGCGCGCCGACAAGCGTGTTATACAGGCCATAATTGCCCTCGTGACAGGCGTGCTCGAACAGCGGACCGATGGTCTTCTTCATCGGCAGTTCGGCGGACCAGGGACGGGTCCACATGGAAGCATCATCGATCGTGAATCTATAAACAATGGTTTCGTCGTCGACCCGAGTAAACCGTTCGGTCACAATCATGTTCTCGGTGGATCCTCTGATAGGATTCTTGCCGTTAAAGTTCGCGGTTTCAACCACCAGGGTATCGCCCTCCCAATGGCCCCGCGAGGTGCCCATCCACTGGCGCACGTTGGCGTCGGCTTGCTCTCGACCGTCCAGCGGAATGATGCGGGCATCATGAATCATTTCAATCAGGAACATGACGTAATCCCGACTCTGCACGATCTGATAATTGCTGTTATAGACCATGTTCATCATCGGCGGACCGGCACCCCCCATGATAATGCAACGGTCGCTGAGTTGATTGTTCTCGACCGCGTCGAAGCGCCCGCCACGTAGCCGCGCTTGTTCTTCGCGCTGCGCCATGATGCGTTCGCCTGCGGTTGTTCTGGGAGGGATTCTTCCATCCGGCGGGTCGAAGATGAGTGAGGTGCGCAGGCTGCTTGCGAGCGTGGACTGACTGCGATCGAGTCCGAACTGAGTGAAGTCATAGTGCACGTCCGCCGTCGTGCCCGGTACGGTCTGAGCGCTTTCACGCTCCGCCGCCCGCGCTTCAGATGCAGCGACTTCTTCGGCCGTATAGAACTCACCAGCCACGCCATCGCGCCGCTGTAATGGCGTATAGGTGGCGTTGCTCCAGAACCCCTCGAAATCCGGTTGTCCATCCGCGGTGCGGGGCACAGTGTAGCCAGCCACCGGAGTCGGGTCTGGCGTCTGCGCAGCAACCGGGTTCGCCGTCAGCAAGGACATTGCGATCACGGTCGCAGCAATGCTGCCTGAACTGATAAATCGATGATGCATCTGAATTCTCCTGTGTACTGGGTTACTGCGACTGGCTATCCGGCTGCTTGCGGAGGTGACCATAGATCAGGTCTTCTACAAACTCCACGCATCTGAATTCTAAAATTTCTGCGTTGGCTTCGACACGCCGATACAGGGGCATGCTCATGGTCCAGGGTCGAGTGAACACGTTGGAATCTTCGATCGTGACTTCATACATCAGCGTGTCCGCACTGCGCGCCGTGAATCTCTCGGTCACATGCAGGGCATCGCTATGGAAGTTCCCGGCCCGATCGAACCAGGTCTGGTCATTGAAGCCCCTGGTATCGATAACCAGGGTTTCCCCGTCCCAACTCCCGTTCGACCAACCCATCCAACTGGGGGCGGGTGGCAGGGTGTGGTTCTCCATGTAGATCGTCCGCACCGCACCGGCGTATTCATGCACCATCATGATGTGCTGGGTGCTCTGAATGATCTGAAATGGGAAGGGCATATAGGTGGCGCGGGGCACGCCGGGTAGATAGCACTTGATCTCAGGATCCAGATCCAGGCGGTTGGCGAAGTTCTCATCCCTCTGTGCAAGCGCCTGCGGCAGGTACGGAATCTCTCCACCGTCGACGATGCCGAGACCCGGCGGCACCGCGGCACTGGCACCGAGCTCCCGGGCCAGGCCAGGAGCCGCAGCGTGGGGCTCGATGTTCCAATTCGCGGTGTTGATGGATTGCCAGATGCCGTTAAGGTCGGGATTTCCGGCAGCGGTCCGCGGCGCCAGGTAGTCCGTCTCTTGCGCTGTGGCGATCGTCACACTGAGCAACAGTACGACCGCGATAATAGCCGTCGTGGTTGCCCGTCTTCCAAACCGGTCTCGCATCCGCGTGATCTCCTCCGGAAACTGGTGATAACCCTGTCGAGAATAATCCCCGCAAATACCGGCGATGTCAAAAATAAAATGAAAGTTGGGGACGCCTGCAACTTAATAACTTAAGACAATTCAAAAGTTGCAGGCGTCCCCAGGATTCTACTAACTAAACGCTGGTACAAGTATCAGCCAGGCACGTTGCATAAACCAGAA
>CAJXIY010000078.1 GCA_913054495.1 uncultured Gammaproteobacteria bacterium
GTCCAGGTATCTTTGCGCCCTGTTGACCGGAGTCGGATAATGGGTGACCCCTTTTTCACCTTTTTCTTATTTGTATTTTGAAACAAAGAAGCGCACGGAGGCTCGCGCAGCCTCCGGATCGCAATCGTAGGCGGCCAGCTTGTAGCCCTCACGAGCGGGAATCCATCGCGTTGTGTAAGAGGTTGGCTCGCGCAGGAACACGGGGTCTGCGACGGTCACCGTTACCCGCAGATCTTCGCCGTCCATCCAGTAGCGCTCGTTAACAACCTTCTGTGACGACGAGGGTATGCCGTTGTAGTCGTCGAAACCGGCAATGTCGAAGACGAAGTGCGTGGTCTCAACCAGTAGCGCGCCGTCTTCGTAGTGACCTACAGAGAATCCCTGGATGCTGAAATCCACGGAACTCGGTTCCCGCCCGTCAAGCCACACGATACGTAGCTGATCGTCTTTCTCATACCTGAACATCACTCTATCTGGCCACTGCACCACCTCCATGTGGTAGGGGTCGTACTGAATCGCTGGAGACGAAGCTGGCTGGCAATCGTACTTAGGCGCCATGATTTCCTCCCACACCGCTTGATAGGCAAGAGCCCGCTCGTTCAGTACTGGAAAGTTATCCTCACCCCAGGGAACAGTCTCACCGTTGACCGGTCGAGCCCCGAAACCTCCATTCCAGGTACCTGCAAGATCCGGCACCTCGATGTCTCCAGTTTGTGCACTAAGCTGCGAGGTCGAGTATCCAACCACTAATGCGAGCAATGCCGCAGCGGCCACTTTTGCCTTCATGAATTCTGCTGCCTTCAGTATTTTTTTCATATATCTGATGTCCCCAATGCGATCACATCGAGTCTCCTGTGATCGAGCCAGCCTGGAATGCGGCTGGGGTGGTCGGTGATCGAGATTGACGTGGAAAAAGTCTAGTGAATAGTTATCGGGGTGGCTGTCGACGCTCTTCGACGCGACCGCCCTCGAGGACAGGACTGCCGTCGGCTTTCGTCATACGTACGCAGCACAGCCCTTGGGAGCCTTCCGCTCGTGATGGTCTGCCCGAGGCCTTCACCACCATGCCAATAGGAAGCGAGTCGGGGGTCCAGCCTGTGCGTCTGATACTGACAGGAGCACCAAGCTCGATCTGCCATTCGCTGGTAACGCCGTTGGCATCGACTACGTCGAGAAACAGGAAGGCGTGTGGGTTACGGAAAACGAACCGGGTCACGGTGCCCTCGATCTCGACCCGTTTGTCCGGGTCATAAAAAGGTGCGCTCGAGTGGTGAGCTACGACAGGCACCACCATCAGTGTGAATCCAGCGATGACTAGGGACGTTACCACTATTTTCAATCGGCGAATATACATTCTTTTCTCCTGCTGCCTGGTCGTGATGACTGGCTCGGTGTATTTGGAAAGAATAATTACTATCTATGCGCTAGTCAACGTCAATAATCTGAATAGCTTTCATCGAATCTTTTCAATTTATAGAGTTATACATGACCCTTTATGTATTAGAGCCGAACCAATAGGCATCATGGTAGACAAGTGCCATGAGTACCTCATCCAAAGTGGCGGGCGCTAATTCAAGCTCGTTCTGTTTGGCAAAGATAAGCTCGGTGTTGGGCAATCGCTACTTGAATCGAATTATCTGACATTTTATCAGCTTCTTATTGCTGACAACTGATCAAGCTAATTAACACCGGCAGGAAAAAAATTGCTAGGTTCTTCATCGCATGATCGAGGTAAATACAGAGGCAGTCAGAATACACTCTATTTGGGCTTAACGGAATATTGCCCCACAGGCAGAGCAGCGAATGAGGAAGGCGTCATGGGGATTAATGGTAAAAGGCCCGGCCTGTCCCTAATAGTGCTTCTCTGCTATTGTCGTCACTGCCTGAATCAAACTAAGAACACAAGTACGCATTATGGTCACTTTCAGAATTCCCAGAACCTGCAGCTTTCACAAAATTCTAGGCTTGATCATGTTGCTACCCTTCATTGCATGGTCGGCGAGCGCAGTATTTTTTCTTGTTCGACCGGGATATGACGAAGCCTACGAACGCCCCAATGTGCAGCAATACCCGGCGCAAAGTGCTTATACGATTCCCGTTAATGAGAATTGGTTGGAAACCAGGTACTTTAATACGGTATTGGGGGAGCACCTGATAGTCAGGCAATTAGATGGATGGCGACACCTGCACGCCGATTCGCTACAGGAATGGGTGCTTCCATCCCAGGCGCAGGTCAGTCTTTTACTCGAAGAGGCGATAGCTGCAAATGCGCGAAGATACGGCCAGCTGATTAGTGTAGACGGCAATCAAGCGACAACAGATACCGGTGTCGAGCTAAGCCTGGACTGGACTACGCTGAGCATTAGTCAGAGTGGGCGAGATTCGCGCTGGATTGACCGGATATACAGTATTCACTATCTTCAATGGACTGGAATTGAGTTGATCGATAATCTTTTGGGTCTTGTTGGACTGTTTTTGTTGATGACGATCACCTACACCGGGAGTCGGCTGGCGATTGGCCTGGACGCAAAACGCGAACCTGAAAACGGCGCGATGGTCACTCAATCAGAGCCACTACAATCTCGGAGCGAGACAAATTAGTCTGGGCATCGTGAGCATTCACGGTGACCTCATTCCACGCCAGCACGAATCCTGAAGCAAACGAATTAATTGAGGGAATGAGCGAGTCCGCTTCGGTATGGCTCAGCTGTCGAATATCTGACTGCGGATTGCCTGTGACATCCAGTTGCTGGAAATACACATCATGCTGGTCCCCAGCACTGTCACTCCAGGCCAGACCCAGTGAATTTCCATTCCAGGCCAGGTAAGCTCCAATCGAATCACCTTCGCTGCGGCTAATGCGAGTAGCTCCCAATTCCAGGTTTGCGATCACCTGTGCAGATGAAAGATCAGCGATCGAGCGCACCGTTAGATAGATTTCGTTATTACCGAATAGATTATCGAACCAGGTCAGTGCGAGCCTGCCATCTCCCAGCGCAATGTCAGGGTACTTGGAAGTATAGCCATCATCATCGGTGAGTCGATTGACCTCGATCCCGCGGTCGGAAATCCGCGCGAGATAGAGTTCACTGGCAACGGTTTCATATTGGGCATCGAAGGCTAAGAAAACCGTCGTTGAGTCCCCGCTGGAATCGATATCTACATTGAGATTCCAGGTGTTGATGCTGGCTGCGGCAATTTTAAACGGTCCGGTATGGCTCAGCCCTGCGGGGTCTATCCACTCGCCAACTATTGCTGCAGCAGTGGTTTGGCTGTCTGTGGCCACGTCAGATTCCAACCAGGCTACAAACAGTCCCTGTGCCGTTACTTCGAGTACAGGAATTCGAGCATCCACACCAGCTGCAGTGAGAGTCTTCAGCCACAACTGCTCACCTTGTCGGTTCCACAGACCCAGCTTCACCACGCTGTGCTTGGATGCATCAATCTCGTACCAGCTTGCTGCGATGTTTTCGCCCAGTGCCACAATATCGACTTCGTATGACTCCACATTGTTTTCGCTAAGTCGGAATTCGGCAGAAATTGGCTCGAGTCGATGGTCCAGCAAGCGCAGGTATATTTCAGCCTGTGAGTGCCGGGTGTCGTACCAGGCTATGGCGACTGTATCGGCGTCCAGCACTTCGATATCGGCTTCGAAGGCACCGAAACCGCTGTTACTGATCTGATTAACCTCATTACAGGCGGGCAACAGTACGAGTAACAAGCAGATCAGATTCCGCAAGATGCTAAACCGCAGTGACACGATTCATTCTGCGGCGCGACCACCAGACCAACAGCAGCAACAATACCAGGCCCTGGAAGAGATAGGCGAAGGTATCATTTTCCGAGACAGAAAGGTCGATCTGTGGCGCCCGGGGCTGTTCTATGGGCTCCATGGCGAAGCCTTCCAGGGTCGCGGCGGTTTCATATAACTCGGCAATACGGGCATCGTTACTGTTGGCGAAATTCTCGGCCGCGCGGGCAAGGGTTTCGATGCTGGCCTGAATCGCGGTTTCTACAGCCTGTCGAAACCCCGACAAATCTAGGCCCGACAAGCCGTTGTTTTCACCCTCGAGCAAGACGTATTCCATTAGTCGCGGATTACCGCAGCTCACTTGCGTGCAGTTGATGCCGTGTTTATTAACCGACCCGACGTAGGCCTCGAGAAGTTCGGTCAAGGTCTCCTGATCGGCATCCCAATATTGTTTGCGAATAGTTTCCAGCATGCGCACCGACAGGTCCTGAAATGCATAGGGTGAATTGTCGTCAAAAAATTCTTCCATGCCCAGTTCATACTTGTCTTGCACGTAGACGGCAAACGACTGCTGCCACATATTATCATCGATAGTTTCCGACACCGTAGCATCCCAGCCCCACATGTATTCCACGAACTCGACCATGTTTCTGGCGCCGGCATAGCCTTCGGCCTGCATGCCCCGTATCCAGTTGGGATTGATATAGCGGGTGTTGAATTCCATGCCGATAAATTTGTCGATACTGGACATTTCCGGTTGCGAGGGGTTGCGGGTGTTGGTCACTAGCAGCTCAGGCGCGTCTCCATCTACAGTCTTGATGGCGGCGGCCAGTCCTCCCATGTACATGAAGAAGTCATCATTATCCAGCGCCCCGTAGAGCATGGTTGAACTCGAGTGCACGACCTTATCCACGCCGGCCAGGGCGAGTTTGAACACATCTTGCATGGGTTCGCCCCAGAAGCCGTTACCAAAGCCGTGTCCCATTTTGTTGATGTAGTCATTGACCATGCCAATCTCTGAATCCCAGCTACCACTGGCCGCGGCAATCTTCGAAGTATTCAGGCTATAGGTGCCAGGTGGCTCATCAAATATGCGCACACCGGCACGTCGGTCGGCATCATCATCGGAATATCCCAAATCTATAAGCGCCGCCTTCGTGGCAAGGTAGTGATCGCGAACGAAATTCTCAGTCTCCTGCAGGGCCTTAACTTTTTGCACGGCCTGATCCATCAGCACGGTCACATTGTTGAACATGCCCTCAGCCGCACTGGCGATGATGATGTCAATACGTGGCCGACCGAGTTCCGCGGCGGGAATGACCTCGACACCAACCACCTTGTCGCGACCGTCCCAGACCGGTCGCGTTCCCAGCAGATAAAAAATCTGCGACTCGACGATGCCTTCATGACGCATGGTCTCGTCGCCCCAGATCACGAAGGATATTTTTTGTGGATATTCACCGTGCTCGGCGAGGTGATCGGCCAGCATCTGGTCTGCCAGTTTGACGCCTAACTCCCAGGCCGCCTTCTTCGGCACCTTGTCTGGATCGATACCGTAGAAGTTTTTGCCGGTGGGGTAGGCATCGGGATTTCGTATCGGTTCACCGCCGCTGCCTGCGCCGACAAAACCCCCAGACAGGGAATTGAGCAGGCTGCCTATTTCCCTCCTGGCTGACTCTATGATGCTGTCTTCGATTTGCTGGGAATAATAGAATTTTGATTCGGGCAACTGGGAGCGGTCGACAGATAAAATCGCCTCCACTGTAGCCCTTCGCATTTCTTCGGTCGGTAATTCACCAAAGGTATGCAAGCCATAGGGTATAAACTGGCTTCGTAGTGCCACCATGTGGTCCTGAATCTCATGCAAGAGCTCATGGTCCAGCAGGTTGCCAGCATTGAGAGTCAAGGCAATGCCCAGGCTTTTGGCGATTCCGGTAGACTGGACCTGTTCGACAATCTGCCGGGCATAGATTACCGCCAGCGCTTCATTCTTGTGGAGATTGTTGTGATAGTCATTGATGGATTCACTCAAAGCCGCCAGATCGCTGTACAGCTCGCTGGCGATAAAAGGGGGCACCATGTGATCCACCAGGGTCGCCATGCCGCGACGCCGGGCGATAAGGCCCTCACCTACCACATCGACATTGTAAATATTGATGTTGGGTATGTCTGCGAGCAGGGCATCGGGCGCGTCCTCTTTGCTCAGACCCGTATCTTTACCATCCAGCCACTCCAGGGTGCCATGTGTCCCCATATGGATAATGGCATCGATGTCAATCTCATGACGCAACCAGGAATAGGTGGCCACATACTGATGGTGCGGTGCCAGATCATCGGCGTGGTAAAGCTTCTCCAGGTCCTCACTCCAGCCTCGCACTGGTTGTGGCATCAAGATGATATTGCCGTACTCCAGTCGGGGTATGACAAATATCTTGCGATTTTCATACTGATAAGTCATCAGGTCTTCTGCGGCGGGGTCTCCCCAATCTTCTAGAATCTTATTGCGAAGTTGTGGCTCGAAGGCATCCAGCCAGCTGTTGTAGGTATCGACTGTCACTGCGGCGAAGCTGTCGAAGGCCAGCAGTTCCTCCATGTCTCCAGGGGCATAACTGCCTATGTTGCGGGCCTTGGAGGTGATGTCTGCAAGAATACTGTCGGCACTGAGGTCGGCATCGCCGAGGTCGTAGCCGGAATCTCGCATCGCCTTGAGAATATTCTCCAGCGATTCGGCAATATTGAGATAGCTGGCGCCGATACTGGCTTCGCCGACCGGGTAGTTATAGAACATCATCGCGATGCGCCGGTCCTGTATAGGCTTCTGCGCCATGCGCGCATAGCGCAGGCCACGCCTGACAGCCATCTCGATACGTGGAGCGATTGGCTTGTCCACGACGATTGAAATATTGGTGGCGGCGTCAAATTGCCGCTCGCGAGAGCCCACTACGGTGGGCGCAATCAATCCCGCCAATTCCGGTACTGCCACCTGGAAGGTGCCCTCTAACAGCGAGAGACCCGTGGATGATTGCCGCCATTCCTGCTCAGAACGCCCGTAAAGCGTTGCTAGATTGAGGATCGGGATATTGATATTGGCCAGGGCGCGAGAAGAATCGAAGTTGGCGAAACGCATCAGGAAACTCAGACCCACATCTGCCCGCGCCGCACCGTTTTCATCGATCAGCATTTGCTCGAACGCAATGTGGCCGGGAAAGCCAAAGAACGGTATCGCAATCGCGCCGGTGCGCTCTATTTCAGCGATGATCGCATCCACTACATCGGTTTCGCTGCCATAAAACGTCGACTTGTAAAAGCCGATGGCAACCCGGAGTTTGTTTTCCTCCATCAAGCCTCGCGCATGCATCCAGGCTGCAAACTCATCCCAGTTTGCGAACGCCTGACCGCCAGCGTCAGTAGGATAGTAGTATGCGAAATCCAGGCTGGGCTGAGGCGGTGGGATCGTCAGGCCTGTTACGCCGGCCAGTTGCAGCGAAAACTTCATCAGGGACAACTGGTTTTGCTGGCCGCCGTTCTGCCAATAAGCCAGTGCGGATTCATCCCATACCGCACCCTGCCCGGTGAAGTACTCCAGTGGCTGCACGCCGGTTCCTACCGCAATCACTGCACCGTCTGTGGTGATCTCATCGATCAAATCGATGTCGTGGGCCTCATTAAATCGGTCCAACATCGACTGATTCATCATATCCAATACTAAAACGTCGGAATTGGAAATTACCGCCGGGTCGGTTTCATCGAAAAATGACTCGGTCAGAAACTGCAGGGATATGCGCCCGTCCAATTCCGGATTTTGTCGAATCAGGCTGCGATAGGCCTCCAGGATTCCGATCATGTTGCCGTCTGAAAACAGGTAGCTAATGGTTATTTGATCGTCACTTTGCTCAGCGCGCTGCTCAGTCTGGGCAGCAGCAGGGGCGATAAGCGGTAGGCAGGCCAGGAACAGCAGCAGAGGCAATAGAGAGGATGACCTTGTCGAAGAGGATCGAAGCATGGGGCACTAGTTGTCGGTTTCCACTTCCGGGACATAGATGACCTGCCCATCAGGCAGGCGGTAAGCAATGCCCAGGCGTACTCCATCACCACCGGATACGGCATCGGCAGTCACTCTGTAGGCTTCAATTTCCGTACCCTTTCTGGTGATGATTTCCTGGTCGCCATTGGGGCTGGTCAACACCATGGTGACTTCCGTTTCCGGATTCAACAGGCCTCCCATGCGATAAACCGAGAACAAGGAGATCATCAGGCCGACGATAAACACCACCGATACGTCGAACAGATTGGCGATTCCCGCCAATGGATCTTCTTCGATTTCTTCGGGCATGGGTAATTTAAGGAATTTGCTCATGAGTTATTTTACAGCCGTTTCCGCTAATATCCGTTCGGCGATAAAGCGTAGTTCCCTGATGGTTTCGTTAGCCCATCCCTGCCGAACCATGTTGATGACATAGGCGCCGGTACCGCAGGCGAGTCCGATAATGGTAGTGGTGAATGCGACAACCATTTGCCCTGCCATGGCTTCGAGGTTCCCTGCTGCCATGGCGGCAAGTGATACGCCCATGGGGATCAAGGTTCCCAACAGGCCAAGACTTGGACCTACCTTGATTAACATCTTCGATGGATTAAGTTCGTGCTTCAGGCCTTCTTCGGCCTCCATCACCAGATGTTCCAGGCCACCGTCCTTCAGCTCGCCTACCGCCTTATTGTGATGCACATTTTCGACGAAGTTTTTCAGGAAGGGTGGCAAGTGGGAAAACTCTGTGGCGTCGGGGTTGAGAATTTCCACGTTTTGCAGCCAGACCTTTATATTGAAGCCAGCTCGTTCCTTGCGCCGCGATAAATATTCGATGAGGCAGACACCGGCCATAAAACACACGGAAGCGACACATACCCATAATAGGAACATCACCGGAAATCGCAATACCTGGCTCAACGCGAATAAACCACCCTCCAGAATACCTAATAAACTCATCGATGCTTCCATTTTCCATAGATGCCACCCAGTACAAGAAAGGCGAGTGACAGAATTAATACTCCGACACTGGCGGAGGTCTCGTTTTGGCCCGCGTCCAATGACTGTAAATTTGAGGCTATCTGCCAACCCGAAAAAGCGGTGGGTACGATGCTGACTACCAGCGACACGGCGATGACCAACAAAAGACCCTCGTCACGCAGCTGCCTCGATGCAAAATCTTTCTGGTGTACGGCGCAAAAAAATGCGATTGCCGCAACCAGACATACAGCAACTGACGCTAACGGCCCCGGATAACCCGATGTGACCAGAGCATTTATCCACACCGCCCCCATCATGCCGCCCAATACCAGCGCTGCAGAATGCCATTTTCCCTTGTGCAGAATGGTAAGAGCAGCCAGAGCCAACACGGTGGCGAGATGTGTCGGTTCGATTAGCACTAGCTCACGGCCTCGATCCATCCATGTGCCAGTTATTAGTAGCACTGGGAAAAATCCCCCAAGCCAATGAATCCCATGTCGGCGATGGAGCGCGCAGGCAGTAAAACTAACTGTTGCCAGCCCACATAATAAGGGAAATAGCTGGTAAGCCATTTAAGAAGCCCCGCCCAAAAGTTTTCGTACTGTACGCATCTTACCGGTTTTTAGCTATGCCAATTCGCCAGGGCGTTGACAGAGGTGGATAAACGGTGGAATATCCCTTATACATCAATGAGTTATATCGGTGCTGACAACGTTAATTTAACGGTTAAAAACAAATTTTAAATACGCAACAGATGAAAATGCGAGTAGTATGCGAGCCGTCGTAGATTAGGTGGAGCAGTGCTTGAGGCTTTTCGCACACACTTTTCTGCCAAACAGCGTCACCCCCCCAGCATCACTCGATAACTAAGGGAAACACCAATGTATGGATTAAAGCCAGGGTTACTTACCTTGGGCATGGCTAGCTGCCTATCTTTGAACAGTCCTGTCTTTTCTCAGGAACCCTCTAATCCTCTGGAAGAAATCATCGTGACTTCCAGTCTGATACCCATACCCATGCGCCAGATAGGCACTTCGGTCTCGGTGATCACCGAGACTGAAATTGAGGCCCACGGCAATCTGTCGCTGGTGGATATACTACGGCAGATGCCAGCGATAGCCACCAGTAACAATGGTGGCGCCGGCAAGGCAACGTCACTGAGAATTCGTGGCGAAGAGGGTTTTCGAACCCTTACTATTATTGATGGTATGCGACTGTCAGACCCTGCCAGTACCCAGATTGGTTCCCAACTCGAACACCTCATGAGTGACGGTATAAGCCGGGTTGAGGTGTTGCGTGGGCCACAGGGATTAGCCTATGGCGCCGACGCTGGTGGTGTCGTTAATATCAGTTCGCGCTCGGGCGCAGAGGGTTTTTTTGCCAATGTCGATGCCCAGGCCGGAGAGTTGGGCACTAGCCGTCTGAGCGCCAACGTGGGAGGCGGCAACGACAGGGTCGATTACTTTCTATCGGTCAGTGACTTTGAAACCGACGGCTACAACACACGACAATCGGATTCTGTGCTGAGAGATGATGATGGCTACAGCAATACCACCGTACACGGCAGATTGGGATTTGCGATATCGGAAAATCTGCGTGTGGATCTGGTGCATAGGCAGGTTGACGGGGATTCTCAGTTCGACGGCTGTTTCTCCGGTACCACGGTACATGACTGTGCATCGGACTATGAATTGAGAGCGTCACGTGCCGCATTGGAATACAGCTCAGATAACTTCACCCACTCCCTGTCCTTCTCTAATACAGAAACCGACAGGGGAAACTTCGCCCTGGGTGTTTCCGCCTTTACCGCAAATGGCGAACTCCGGCGCTGGGAGTACCTCGGCAGTGCGACCAATCTGCCGGGATTCGATCTGGTTGTTGGCATCGACCACGAGGAGGCGAGCAATAATGGCATCAGTCGCGATAATGACGGCTACTACCTGGAATACCTGAGTGATTTTTCCGATAACTTTTTTATCACCGCCGGGATTCGCTATGACGACAACGATGATTTTGGCAGCAATACCAGTCATCGAGTTAGTATTGCCTATTTGGTTGATCTGTCCGATAGCAGCACCTTAAAGTTCAAGAGTAGTCTAGGCACCGGGTTTCGTGCGCCCAGCCCTTTTGAAATTGCATACAACGCCGGTCCATTTGCATTTCCCCCGGCTGCCCTGGTTACACTCGCCCAGGAACAGAGCAAAGGTTATGAGTTCGGGGTTGAATATGTGTTGGGGAACCGCATTCACCTGGAGGCTATATATTTTGACCAAGAGGTGGAGGATGCCATATTTTTTGACCTGGCGGGATTCAGCGGATACCTGCAAGACGTGGGCACCAGCACCTCGAAAGGCGTAGAAATCACGGCTGATCTGCAATTGAGCGATAGCCTGCGGCTGACTTCCAATTACACCTACAATGACACGGAACGACCTAACGGCCTGCAACGGCGGCGTCGGCCAGAAGGCTTGATGAATATTGGCCTGGCGTATACCGCTTTGGACGATCGCTTGAAGATCAATGGCTTCTATCGAGTATCCCGCGATGCAACGGATGAGATCTTTGGCAGTCCTGTCGATCTGGATGATTTCGAGGTGTTGGATATCAGCGCCAGATATCGCATCACGGACAATTTCAGTATCTATGCCAGGCTGGAAAATGCCTTCGGCGAAGATTATGAAGAAATAACCGGTTTTAACTCTCCAGAGCGCGCCGCTTACCTTGGCTTCAAGCTAAACTTCTCGGCGAACTAGTTGTATAGTACCGATGGTCTTGCGGGTCCATCCGCGATTACCCGGTCTAAAAAAGGGGCGATCTTAGGACCGCCCTCGTTTTGTAAAGTCAGCGCACACGAGATGGCAGGCAATGCAGCGACTCTGAACTATATTTGGGGAGATAGTAGTCTCAAACAGTTGCCGAGCCTCGGCTGAAACTGTCTCTGGTTCGTTGACTCCAGCGTTGGCTAGCCTGAACCTGATGGGGCTATCACTAATCAGCGCAAGGTCAACCCAATAACTCACGTCACCTACTGCTAGGCTTGGAATGGAGAGGGTAGTCCCGGCAAAGGTGCTCGCGCCGGCGCTGTTGGCATCGAATATTTCCACGCCACCAGTGAGGTTAAATTCCAGCGGGGACGTATTTGCGACGATCGTCAGTTCTACCTGATAGAACTGTTCGCCCACTACCACTACAGGCAAGTTAATGACATTGCCACTGATGCTGGCCTGCTGGGCCAGGCTTGAGGTTGAATAGCCAACCAATAGCCAGATGGCGACAATTAACAGGCGTTTAACTCTACGACAATGGAAGTTGCGTGAAGTGATAGAGTTATCTATTGCTGTCATGAACGAAAATCCTTTTCTATTCTATCTCAAGCAAAAAAGGCACAGGATTTCTGATTTCCTGCAGGCCTTTTTTTACTAAATGTTCATTTTACGGGTTGGTTAGATAGGACGAAAACTTCGCTGCCATGTCCGCATCCATATCATCATCGATATAGCTTGCCAGGTTTTCCCTGCCATCGAGATGCACTTTCAGGAAAGCCAGGGAAGCCATGCCCAGCGTCTGCAGGTCGGGCCCGCCATTGGCTGGGAGGTTGTGGCTGCCGGTGGCAAATTCCATATACACTTTTGTAGTCGACGCGGGGATGGCATCGTAGAGCATGCGCGCGTGATCCGCGGGTGGCGCCACGGTGTCCTCGGCGCTGGCAATTATAAGGGTAGGCACCGTAAGTGCGCTGAGGTCGCCGGCATAGGGCTGTCCAGGTTCACAACAATAAGGCGCCAGAGGAATAACCGCCTTGATACTATCGCCGAGCTCCACCGCTGCTTCCAGCGCCCCGCCGGCACCCATGGAATGACCCATGATGGCGATCTTTGCGCTGTCGATTTTGTTATTCAGCGGACTGTCACTGTTATTGTTTTCGTTCTTCAAAAACTCGACAGCGGCGATCAGTGCCTGTTTGCGATCATCCAAAGAAGAATCGGGTGCGTTGGTGTCCAGAATCATCACTACATAACCCAGCGAAGCGAGTGCCGGTCCCCACCATTCATAGTTGTCCTTGCTGGCGCGATAGCCTGGCGCGAAGGCGATGGCGCCGTTGGGGGCATCGAAGCTGAGGGTCAATGGATAGAAAATTGTGGCTGCAGCAAACTCGACAACGTTGACGCTGGGGTCATAGGTGCGGACTTCAAAGAGTCGCTCATCAAATTCTCTGGCAGCCGCAAAACCTATTTGTCTGCCTTCCGGGCGATATCTGCCGGCGCTATTGTCCTGGGCAAAGCTGCTTTGGGCCAGAGTCGCTGCGAGTAAAAATGTGAGCGTAAACAGGGCTCCACCCAGAGTCCGGCTGGTTCTAGAAATCATTCGAGTGACCTCGCTTTGGTGGATCTTCCTATTGATCCTTGTTGATGACAGCCAATGAGTAGTCCGAATATAGCAGAGTGTCTGGCGCTTAGAAAACTCATTGTACAATTCAGTGAGGGAAGTCATCGACGCAAGCCAATAGACCTCCGTTGAAATACCGATTATCCTCATCGTTCACAAAAAACTGAAAATTCTTCGAAAGCTATGATGTCTCCTATGAAAAACCTCCCGATGTGCCAATTTTTCACGAATTCCCGCACCTATGTTCCGCTGTTACTACTTCTGCTTGGATTACAACAGGGCCTGGCGCAGGAACTCGGTGATCATCAATACACCACCGAGGCGATAGAAGAGGGCTCCCGCGTCTATACCCAGCAGTGTGCTCTCTGCCACGGACCTCAGGGCGCCCTGATTGATGGCGTCGATCTGCGTCGAGGCCAATTCCCCACGGTGCGCTCCGATGCGGACCTGCGCAATCTGATCAGCTCCGGTGCCGGAGAAGGTCGCATGCCTGCATTCGAGTTGCGAGACGATGAGATGAACGGTGTGATCGCTTACATCCGGGCTGGATTCGATGCCGATGGCATTGCCGTCAAAATAGGAGATCCGGGCAGGGGGCAGATCCTGTTTCAGGGCAAGGGAGAATGTGCGTCATGTCATCGGGTCAACGGGGTCGGTCCTCGCACCGCGCCCGATCTCAGTTTCATCGGAGCGATTCGCACACCCGCATCCCTGCAGCGCAATCTTCTGGATCCCGCTACGGCGCTTCTGCCTATTAATAAGTCTGTGCGACTCGTTACTCGCAACGAGGAGACCATTGTGGGCAGGCGTCTCAATGAGGATACCTACACGGTTCAAGTAATCGATTCGCAGGAGAGGCTGCGATCTCTGAAAAAATCTGACCTCGTCAGCTACGAGATCAGCGATGCCCCATCCAAACAACCCACGACGCTGTCCAGCGATGAGGTGGCCGACGTCATCGGCTACCTGCTTACCTTGCGAGGTCTGCAATGAAAACGATTAAGCTATTTTGGCTCCTAAACTTATTCGCGGCGGCGCTGATGGCAGCCCTGAATGTTTCCGCACAGGTCTCCTATGATCGCATTTTGAATGCCGCCGACGAGCCCGAGAACTGGTTGACCTACAACGGTGGATACTCCAGCCAACGCTACAGTCGACTGAATCAGCTTACGCCGGAGAACGTAGACCAATTGCAATTAAAGTGGACTCTGCAGAACCAGGTGTTCGGTGCCTGGCAGTCAAATCCCATTATCGTCGACGGTATCATGTATGTCACCGAGCGACCTAACAGCGTGATGGCGCTCGATGCCATCACCGGCCGCGTATTCTGGAAATATCGCCACGTGCCTGCCGATAATGCGTTGGTCTGCTGCGGTGCCAACAATCGCGGTGTGGCGGTGCTCGGTGACAAGGTCTTCATGGGGACCCTGGACGCCCGCCTGGTGGCACTGGACCGCATCAACGGTCAGCCACTTTGGAATGTTGAAGTGGGTGATGTGAGTCTGGCGTACTCCGTTACCATGGCCCCATTGGCGGTGAAAGACAAAATCATCGTGGGTGTGGGCGGTGGTGAATATGGTATCCGCGGCTACGTGGTTGCCTATGATGCCGAGACCGGCGAACAAGCCTGGAAGACCTACACCATACCTGGCCCTGGTGAACCCAATCATGACAGCTGGCAGGGTGACGACTGGGAACATGGCGGTGCGCCAGTCTGGATCACCGGCTCCTTCGATCCCGACCTGAACCTGACTTACTGGGGAGTCGGTAACCCGGGACCGGACTGGAACGCGGGTCAGCGTCCGGGCGACAATCTCTATTCAGACTCGGTGATCGCGCTCGATGCCGACACCGGGGAGCTGAAATGGTATTTCCAATTCACGCCTAATGATGGTTATGACTACGATTCAGTACAGGTTCCAGTGTTGGCGGATATCGTGTTCAGAGGCACACCCACCAAGGTCATGATGTGGGCGAATCGCAATGGCTACTTCTATGTACTGGATCGCGTTAGTGGGGAATTTCTCGTTGGCAAACCCTATGTCACCGTGAACTGGTCCAGCGGTCTGGATGAAAAGGGTCGACCGATACCCACACCACAGCCGCAGGGCATGCCAACTTATCCGGGTAACCAGGGCGGTACCAACTGGTATCCACCTTCCTACAGTCCACGCACCGGTTTGTTTTATTTCAGTGCCTGGCAAGACTACGCCACTATTTATCGGGCGGAGGAATCCGAATATGAGCCCGGCCGCGCGTTTCTCGGCGGCGGTTTTTCCGTGCTGGCACCGGCGCCAGGTGCACCTACTATCGGTATCGGTCGCACCAACCCGATAAATAACTGGACCAATGAAGTCGGTCACGCCTCACTCAAAGCTATGGATCCGCAGACCGGTGAAGCGGTCTGGTCCTACGATCAATTCGATGTCAGTGACAGCGGCATGCTGACAACTGCTTCGGATTTGTTGTTCACCGGCGGCAGGGAAGGTTACTTTCACGCCATCGATGCCCGCAGCGGAGACTTGTTATGGCACGTCAATCTCGGCGGGCAGATCGTGATGGCACCGGTTACCTACATGGTGGATGGGGTGCAGTAC